>NZ_CADDTS010000023.1 GCF_902753875.1 Acinetobacter bouvetii
TCGGATGCTTATATTTCAGAAATCACTCAACGTTTGAATCATCGCCCAAGAAAAAGACTCGGATTTAGAAGCCCGAGTCAGGTATTATTCCAAGAACATGGTGTTGCACTTCAAATGCTAATCTAAGAACTGAAAAAACCAAGTCTAGGCTTGGGTTTTTTATTACCGTGACATTTGTTTTTAATCGAGATAATCATCTGTCGGAATCGGTAATTCTTGCAAGCCACGGCGTAGCGTATCGGACCATTGCTTACTCAGTTGGCGGAAATAAGGATCTTCTTCATAAATCCGTTTACCGTTCGGAATATGCAAGGAATCTTTTTTATAGACAACCGTGTCAAGTGGCATGCCTACAGATACATTGGAGCGCAAAGTCGAATCGAAAGAAATAAGGCTACAGCGTACCGCTTCATCTAAAGGCATATCATAAATCAAGGCACGATCGAGTATGGGCTTACCATATTTACTTTCACCAATTTGAAAATAAGGTGTATCTTCCGTTGCACAGATAAAATTGCCTTGCGGATAAATATTGTAAAGTTGCATTTCTGCACCTTGAATTTGCCCACCCAGCAGAATACTACAATAATAATTGCTTTGTTCGTGTGTATTGGCATCTTCAACGACATCAGCAATGACTTTTTTTAGTGTATGTCCAACCAGTTCAGCCATTTCGAACATGGTATTGACACTATATAAATTCGGCTCTTGCTTCAATTCCAGATGATTGTTCAGATGGCCAATCACTGCTTGGGTTGTCGCTAAATTTCCAGATGTTTGTATCGTAATAAATCGATCATTTTCAATACCAAAAGTATAGAGTTTACGAAATACAGAAATATGATCCACACCCGCATTGGTTCGGGTATCACTTACAAAGACTAAACCATCTTTTAAGCGCAGCGCACAACAATAAGTCATGAGAACTCCTTATGACTTTTAAATTTCAGCAAGCGAGCACTTGAACAATAGAGTGCATCGACTCAATACCACCGCGCTCTCTTATGCCTCGTACTGGTGCAACATCCCAATAATCACGGCCAATTGCCACATAAATATGTGAATTAGGCGTAAATAACTGATTACTGGTATCAAAACAATACCACGTATTTTCCAAAAAAACTTCTGCCCAAGCATGACTAGCAAGGTGAGCCGTATTTGGCACAAATAAGTAACCCGAAACATAACGTGCCGGTAAACCTAGATATTTACACATGGCAATAAAGACATGGCTATGATCTTGACAAACCCCCTGCCGACATTGAAAAGCCTCGATTGCAGAGGTCTGTACAGAAGTTTGATCCGGAGTATAGGGAATATAACCCAGTATCGCTTCAGACAGCGCAATCAGGTTAGCTCGATTGACTCGAGGAACGTAGCATTCCGCAAAGCTCTTCATTTCGGCATTACATAAAGTGCTGAAAGTCGGTTGCAGAAACAGCTTAGGATTAATATCTGTTTCTACACCAAACTGGGTAGTTTGATTTATTTCAACTACGCCTTGCGCCATAATGCTCATCTGGTTATAAGACTGCCGCTGTGAACTGGTGATCCAGATATTATTAAATGCATCGCTCTTAATTTCTTTCTGTCCTGGCACACTTACATCCCAACAATAAACATGCTGGTGAAGATTGGAAACTGGTGTCATTTTAATGTACTGAATACTGTTACACGCCACATCACTATAATGATAATGAGTTTGGTGATTAATCATCAGTTTCATCCATCGACCTCAAACAGGTTTTGTATGTGATCACTAAAGTGATAAAAATTCATACTGTCTGGATTTAATTTGAGTTGCTGCCAAGCACCCTCTAGTTGGTCCCAACCAATCTGTGTCAACAAATCCACAACTTTATGTATATTGTTCAGCGTTTCATCATAATCCTGTTTCAAGCGAATTTGCCTATCCAGCTGTTCTATATTTTGACCCAGACTGAAAAACAGGAAAATATCTTGTTGTTCAGCTTCAATAACTTCATAGCATTCTGCCGCAACATCACAAATATACGCCGCATCGTCATTGGCATTTTTAATCAGCTGATTTAGTTCCGCATAAGCTTTGGCAGAAAGCACTCCTCTTAAGTCGTGCACATTATTTTTAGCATATTCAAATTGCTGACTAAATGAGGCTGGTTGCTCTGTATCCATCAACAATGAATTTAATGAACTTGCATCAAAAGCAGGTAAGCAAAAAGCATGTGCATATGCCAATGCTTCATCATTATCCAGAAATGGGAACTGCCCACATGCATACTGAATCCGTGTCAAATATCGACCTAACCAAAAAATATGTTGAGCATTACTATTTAATAAAATCATGATTTCACTCCCATGGTTAGATGCTTATGAATGAAGATTATCCACCACCCAAGTGTCTTTAACCCCTCCACCTTGTGAAGAATTCACCACCAGCGATCCAGCCTGCATGGCTACACGGGTTAAACCTCCCGGTACAATTTCGGTCCGATATGGTGAGCTTAAAACAAACGGTCTTAAATCAATATGACGTTCAGCCACACCAAAATCAGTCAAGGTTGGGCAAACGGATAAATCCAATGTCGGCTGTGCAATATAAAGATGAGGTGCAGCAATAATTTTATCGCTAAATTCTTCAATCTGAAGGCTTGAAGCTTGTGGTCCAATCAACATGCCATAACCACCCGAACCTTGAGCTTCTTTCACCACCAGTTCTGGCAAATGAGACAGGACATAATTTAAATCTTCAATTTCACGGCATTGATAAGTCGGCACATTCTTCAAGATTGCCTGCTCACCCAAGTAAAAATGAATCATTTTATCAACATAAGGATAAATGGATTTATCATCTGCAACACCGGTTCCCGGCGCATTTGCAATCACCACATTGTGCTGTAAATACGCAGACATCAAGCCTGGAACACCCAACGTGCTATCTGGCTTAAAGCATAAAGGGTCTAAATATGCATCATCGACTCTTCGATAAATTACATCAACCCGCTGTCTACCACGGATGGTTTTGACATAAACATTATCGTTCTCTACAAAAAGGTCACGTGATGTCACTAAAGGCACATCCATTTCTCTTGCCAGAAAGGAATGTTCATAATACGCGCTGTTATAACGTCCAGGTGTCAATACCACAATAAATGGATTATCTACATAGGCATTTTCAGCCAGTATTTCTTTAAGCAAATGAGGGTATTGTTCAATGCCCAGAATATTGTTTTGCTGAAAAAGTTCCGGCATCAACTTTTGACTGATTTTGCGACTTTCCAGCATATAAGACACCCCCGAAGGCGTTCTTAAATTGTCTTCCAATACATAAAATTCACCATGACGATCACGTATAATATCAATCCCACTGATTTGGCTATAGATTTTGCCTTTTAAATCGTGCGCATACATATGCGGCTGATAGGCTTCATGAGTCAATACCTGCAATTCAGGCACAATATTGGCTTTTAAAATATCCTGTTGATGATAAATATCATGTAGAAACAGATTTAGCGCACGCACCCTTTGCGCACAACCCAGTGATACTTTGTTCCATTGTTTTTTCTCGATAACACGTGGAATCAGATCATAAGGAATAGTTCGTTCAATACCTTCCGATTCACCATAAACGGTAAAGGTAATTCCTTCGTAAAGAAAATGATCTTTTGCAGCCTGATTTAATAATTTCAATTCATCTAATGTGTGCTGAGACAACCAATGTTCTATTTTTTGGCAGGTTTCGCCTGGCATCGCTTGATCATCAATCAGCTCATTAAAAAAATGTGATTTAAACTGTTGAAATAACGTATTTATTTTCGCCTGACCTGCACGAGTTCCAAGACTATTTGCAGCCCCGTTATGATTTGCGAAATTTTCCACTGATGGAATCGAATTTGTATCTTGATCTTCTTTAAGCATACAAACCTCGTCATTGTTATCTATTGTAAGTAGAATTAAGCAACAAGCATGCCAGTCATCATTTTGTTTATTTATCCATTATAATCCAGCCCATTCAATGGTAATTTTGAACGAACATGTATCAAAATATAGAGGTGTACAATACGGGGCTGCGGAAAATTAATCTCTGTTTGCACCAATGTATATTTTTAGAATGGCAGGCATGAAACACAAAATTTAGTGATTTGAATTTTTCATCCTGCATGTTTTAGCATAAAAAAATATACTGTTTTTTATTGTGTTCATCTTTTAATGGATATATAAACAACCTACTCGATTTTTAATTTTAGTTATGTCCTCACAAGAAAAAGAAACGTCCAATAGCCTGTATCGCCAGTGGCAAATTTTATCTCGTCTTTCTACCGGGAAATGGATGGGTACCCGAGAATTACAAGAAATTTTGCAACGCGAGGGTATCGATATCAGCCTGCGTACCATTCAACGTGACTTGAATCAGATCTCCTTACGGTTTCCGATTGAAAGCAGCAAAACCGTGCCTCAAGGCTGGCGCTGGCGTTCTGATGCACCTATTCAAAGCTTGCCACATATGACCAGTTCTCAGGCAGTCACCTTTATGATGGTCGAAGAGCATCTCAAACATTTGCTGCCCCCTAGCCTGATTGAAGAAATGAATCCCTGGTTTGATCTGGCCCGTCGCAGCCTGTCAACTCAAAACAATGTACGGCAATGGATTAACCGTGTGCGTATTGTTCCTGCAAATCAACCTTTGATTCCTCCTGTAGTTGACAAACTGGCTCAGCAGGCGATTTATGAAGGTTTGCTACAAGACAAACAGCTGGAATGTGTGTACCAAGGACGTAGCCATTCCGGCGAAGAAAAAACCTATATTTTGAATCCTTTAGCATTGGTACAAAAAGGTGCGATTATTTACCTGATCTGCACCCGACATGACAAAACCGATATTCAGACTTTTGCGCTGCACCGTTTTAAATCAGCCGTGGTTTTAAACACACGCGCCATGCATCCAGTCAACTTCGATATTGATGCTTATATTGATTCTGGCGCATTAGGCTTTAGGGTCGATTACAGCAAGCCTACTGAAAATATAGCCTTAAAACTGATTATGACTGAAGATGATGCCCATTATTTTGATGAAAGCCAGCTCAGTCGCGACCAAGTCATCGAAAAACTGGAAAATGGTATGGCACAAGTGACTGCAACCGTGCCTTTTACTTCACAACTGGCATGGTGGTTAAGAAGCTTTGGTAATAAAATCCAACATATTGAACCCGTTGAAGTTTCCAACGCTGTACGCCAAATTGCAGATGAAGAACTTCAATAAAAAAAGTCCCAATATTTGGGACTATAGAGTTTTTATCTTTGTATCTACAAATTATTTTTATAAATTGGACTAGATAAACATCAAACTTTATACCTTTACCCCAATACAAAGCTTGATAGCTGCTGCTGATATTTGTGGAGTAATCTGTATATCGCTTTAGCAAGCCAGATCTCCAGAATTATATCGAATTGATTTCATCGTCATATGATTACCCTCTTGTGATTTGGTAAAATTAATGTAGCCCCAAATCACATGATTGTGAAATCATAAGATCAGCAAGCCAAAGCTGAATTTTTATTAAGCATTTGTTATGCATTGCTATGATGCTTCATTCATATTGACCAGTTTTAGACCTTCTAAAAAGTCATTTCCATATTCTACTCTCTAACTAAATCTTTAAACGTGTTTTACAAATTAGAACTTGTGCCATGTATATAAAATAGGCAGATTTAAGTGATTCATAATTATATGGAAAACGAGAATGCCAGGTCCTGTTCAGATTGTTAGACATCGGCTTTTAAATACTTTTTTCTCACGTTACTCAGTCTGGTTTACTTTTATTTTCATAGCCTTGACCATCAGCGGCTTCCGGATTATTTACGCACCGCATTATATTTATTATTTTATTTCAGATACTTTACTGAATTCCTTATGGCTAATTTCCGGTATACTGACTCTGGTTGGCTTATATGACATCTTACAAAACAAACATTCCATTCTAAAAAACTACCCAATTATGGGACATTTTCGTTTTATCTTTGAAGATTTTCGCCCTGAAATTCGTCAGTATTTTATTGAAGCAGATCAGGATGCACTGCCTTTTTCACGCATGCAGCGCAGTTTGGTCTATCAACGGGCAAAAAATGAAAATGCCGATAAACCTTTTGGGTCAATTATCAATGTTTATCAGCAGGATTATCGCTTTATCACCCATTCGATTACCCCCTGCCAACCTGCCGACCCGGCCAGCTTTCGTATCCAGATTGGCAATCATCAATGTCTGCAACCTTATAGTGCATCCATCATGAATATCTCTGCGCTAAGTTTTGGCAGCTTGAGTGCCAACGCGATTCGGGCATTGAATCTGGGCGCGAAAATGGGCAATTTTTACCACGATACTGGTGAAGGCAGTATCAGCCCCTATCATCTGGAAAATGGTGGAGATATCGTCTGGGAACTCGGTAGCGGGTATTTTGGATGTCGCACATTGGATGGGAAATTTGATCCGGAAAAATTTAGCCAGCAAGCCCGGTTACCGCAAATCAAGATGATTGAAATCAAGTTGTCCCAAGGTGCCAAACCCGGACATGGCGGTATTTTACCAAAAGAAAAGATTTCAGAAGAAGTGGCTCAAATTCGTGGGGTGAGTCGAGAGCATGATTGTGTCTCTCCTTCCAAGCATTCGGCATTTCATACCCCGATTGAAATGATGCAGTTCATTCAACAGCTACGTGAATTGTCGGGTGGTAAACCGGTCGGATTTAAACTCTGTATTGGCCAGCCCTGGCAGTTCATGAGTATCGTCAAAGCCATGCTGCACACGCAAATTGTGCCTGATTTTATCGTGGTGGATGGTTCTGAAGGAGGAACCGGTGCTGCGCCCATTGAATTGATTGACCATATGGGCACACCTTTACGCGAAGGCTTGCTATTTGTGCATAACACCCTTGTGGGTGCAGGACTAAGAAATCAAATCAAGATTGGTGCCAGCGGCAAGATTATTACGGCGTTTGATATTTCCAGCACCATGGCCATTGGCGCCGATTGGGTCAATTCAGCACGTGGTTTCATGTTCGCGGTCGGTTGTATTCAGGCTCAAAGCTGCCATACCAATCAGTGTCCTGTGGGTGTAGCCACTCAAAATCAGGAACGGCAAAAGGCACTTCACGTACCAAGCAAAGCCGTCCGAGTGTTCAATTTTCATAAAAATACCATGCTGGCCCTGTCAGAAATGATTGCAGCAGCAGGTTTAAAACATCCTGCATCCATCCAAGCTCATCATTTGGCGCAGCGTATTAATGACCGTGAAATTAAAAATTATGAACAACTACATTTCTGGCTTAAGGAAGGTGAATTACTCCACTGTGAAGCCAATTATACGGAAAACTTCTATTATAAAATGTGGAATTTGGCTCATCCCGAGCAATTTTAACAATACCAACAACCGAAATGAAAAGGTCCTTATTCAATAAAAAAAGAACTCTCAAAAATACTACCATCCAATAGTTTAATTTAAGCTCGTTTTGGATACGCGAGTGTGGCAGGGATGCCACACCTTAACTATCCCTTGCGCTGCATTTTAAAGCTGTGCTTAAAACTGGCTCAGGATGTTGCGTATGAGTAACAAAGGCTCAAAATGAGAGAAATTGCCTACACGAAAACATAAAAATTTAAATAATCAAATGAGGCCGTGCTCATTTGAAAAGATCCAATATTGGACATTATTAGATTTCTAAAAATCTAATAATAGCCTGACGAACTTTGGGTATGTAAAAAAGCAGGAATTAAACCTGTTAATGCTGCTCGAATATCAGCCCGTTCATTAATCAATTGATGGGAACCTTCTTCCAGCATCAATAAAGTCTGCAGACGGAACTTGCGACGGATAAACTCAATATTGTAACGCCAGTCCACCGTCTGATCCTGAGCCCCCTGTGCCAGCCAGACCGGAATCCGGCAAGCAGGACGGTCTTCCATTTCCTGCATCCATTTCGACATCGCTAAAATCCAATCCATCCCCATCATCCGTGGCTGTAAGGGATCTTTTAGACGCACAAAACGCAGGAATTCGGGATTGTGATTATTACGCCTAAAATGACGCGGCACCTGTCGCTTAATCCGTCGGATAATGCCCAAACCAACTGAATTATGCCACCACGCCGATTTCGCCGGACGAAGTAATGGTGAAAGCAATAACACGCGATCCACATAGGGATTTTCGCGGCGCTCAGCAAACTCAAGTAAGTGATGCATCCAAATGGCACCACCTGTACTTTGTCCAATGCCTAACCAGGGTTTGGGTAACTGGCTAGCATTTTTTACATAGTGATAAACCGCGTGTAAAACCTGCTGATAATGATCAAAGTTCTTAATATTCGCAGGTGAACCATCACTAAGACCATGACCCGGTAAATCATAGGTAATGACACTGAAACCCTGTTCCAGCAATTCACGAATAATCGGCTGATAAATGCCACTATGTTCCAGATAGCCATGCAGTAAAAATACCGTACCGCGGATTTTTGCCAAAGCTGTTTGATCTAAATGCGGCTCAAAGACCTGTACATGCAATTTAAACAATGGCATTTGTACATAGCCCTGCCAATGCTCACAATCCAGCAAATGTAAACCGTATAACTTGCGATAGGACTGAATTTCTACCGAAGGTTGATAAGGTTGATTCAGATTTAGAGCTTCCAGTAACTGTGGTGTAGTTTCACGGCTTGGAACCGGCAAATCCAGCTGTTGTAAAATCGTCGGATTTAAAAATGGGATATTTGGCATTAAGGTACCTCGCGGCAATCACTGGAACCAAACCAGACATCACGAATCGTGGCTAACATTTCATAATTGGCACGGCGACTATGATCATAGTTTTGTTCACTTGGCCGCCAGTGTGTCAGATGTGTGGGGATAGGGGCTTCTACAGGTACAGTTTCAATACCATTTAATGCAAATAAGCGACGTGTGCGCGGCATATGATAACGATCGGTGATCAGAATAACGCGCGGTGCACCGCCTTTTTTCTGCAGTAATAAAGAGCTAAAACGCGAGTTTTCACAGGTATTCATGCTGCGATCCTCAAGTAATTTGGCATCAACATCATGGGCTTTTAACCAGCGCTGCATATAAGGCGCTTCAACACCACTCAACACGATAGGTAAATGATATTGCTTTTCTATGACCAAGGTTTTTTCCAGACGTAGACGGGTATACTCATTCACCACAATATCTTTGCCATTTTTATCCAGCGTCAGGCCACCACCCAGAACAATAATTGCATAGGGCTTGGAACTTTGCGGTTGTGGCTGCTCATTTTGCTCATGAATCAGTGCGATATCGTCATAAATCGTGTTATCTACAGGTTCTTCAGCAACCTTTTCCTGCTCAACTTGATGGGTCCGTAGAAAATCGAGATATTTCTCCATCAAGGCCTTATTTTCAGAACTGTTTAAATCCAGTAAATCTTTGACCGCCTGAGTCGGATCTTCCGGTTCAGATGCAGCATCAACCTGTTTGGCCAATAAAGGAACACGAGGTTTTTCCTGTTCTTCATCTTCCTGTTGCTGCGCTTCTTCAATCATGGCTTGTAGAGCTTTATAGCGTGCCTGAATAACCGTCAAATCTTGTGAATTGTGGGTTTGAATGGCTTCTTCCATCAATTTCAGATAAGCCTGTCGTGCAATCCATAATTTTGAACCCGGTTCCAGGCTTTCGTGCTCACTGAGTGCTGCCATTTGTTGGCTTTTTGCCGCGACCTGATTCACTTCAACAGGGACAAACGTATTCAGTGCCTTGACTACCCAACCAGAATAAAATGGCGAATAAATCAAAACCATGAAACAGCCGAACAGTACAAACAGCACAGAAGCTATTTGTACCAGTCGAACCATCCAATGCGATTTCGCCATAATTTTTTTATTCCAAATGTGAACGAATTAAACCGGTTTTATCAAACAATACCGGTTCAGGTTCCAATAAAATATCAAATTTTTGTTGCACATCATGCTGTACGGCATGATAGGTGGCTTGCACATCTGCAAGATTCGCCTGATCATAATTGACTAAAACTAGAGCCTGTTTATGAAACATTCCCACCATACCCAATTTTTTACCTTTCCAACCGGCTTGATCAATTAACCAACCTGCAGCAATTTTAACGCCACCTTTGGCTTGAGGGTAATGGGGCAATTGAGGAAATGTTAGTGCTAAATGGTCAAATAATTGCTCTGAAATGATAGGATTTTTAAAGAAACTTCCCACATTAGGATATTCTTTGGGATCTGGTAACTTGCTTTGACGAATCTGTATCACTTGTTTTTGCAAGTTTTCTGCCGTTTGTTCATCTCCGACAGCCTGCTTAAGATCGCCATAATTGAGCTTGAGCTGAGCTTGCTTCAGTAATTTAAAAGTTACATGAGTAATCACAAAACGCTTTGGATCATCTTTAAAAATACTGTGCCGGTAAGAAAAATTACACTCTGCCGCTTGAATGGTACTGAATTGTTCTAATTGACGATCATAAACCTGTACCGATTCGATAAACTCCCCTGCTTCAACTCCATATGCCCCAATATTCTGTACTGGAGAAGCCCCTACCAAGCCTGGAATCAGTGCCAGATTTTGCAGGCCATATAAATGCTGGGCTGTGCTCCATAACACAAAGTCATGCCAGACTTGTCCTGCACCCACTCGTATGGTTTTACTGTGCTCATCTTCAGCAATATCTTCAATGCCTTGAATATCCATATGTAGAACAAGCGCATGAATCTGTTCAGGCAATAACATATTGCTGCCACCAGACAGAATCAATACATTAAGCTGATGCTGCTTGGCATAACTTAATGCTTCCACCAAGTCTTCAGAAGACTTGACTTTAAGATAATGGGATGCAATCGCATCCAGACTTAAGGTATTAAAAGGCTTAAGTTGAATTTGAGTTTGAATATTCATGTGCTTAAACCTTTACTTCACATCAATTTGTTGTTTGAACTGTTGTTTGAAAATGCCGACCCAGGCCAGACTGCTCGATTCACACTGATCAAGTACGCGTTCAAAGCCATCTGCCCCACCATAATAAGGATCAGGCAAAGCCTGTTTCGGGTAAGTTTGATCGTATTCACTCATCAATGCAATTTTGGCCCGAATCTGACTGATGCCATATTCGCTATGCGCCTGTGCTAAAAGCGTTTCAATGTCCGATAAATTTTCATGATCCATCGCCAGAATCAGATCAAACTCAATAAAATCGTGCAGTTTTAATTGGCGTGCCCGTAATGAGGATAAATCATAGCCACGCTGTAAGGCATGTTTCTGGCTACGCGCATCGGGTGCTTTACCCGGATGGTAATTACTGGTTCCTGCCGAGTCAATGATCGTATTCAATTGTTGTTTATCACAAAAATGTCTAAGAACAACTTCTGCTGTAGGAGAGCGACAAATATTTCCTAAACACACACATAACACCTTATATGGCGTTTTGGATGACATAACAACCTCGATTACTGCTTTATTTTCAGGTGTCTTATGTTAAGTTATTTATAGGATGAATCCTATAGAACCTTAAAACAATAATCTTGAATTTGATATAAAAAAGGATGCAATAGATGAGCCATTTTCAATTTCAGACCGTTTCCAATATTATTTCAGGACTGGGCTCAATCTATGAGTTAAATGCATTGCTTCAGCAGCAACCCTATAAAAAACTGTTGCTGGTGACCGATGCCGGCATGATTCAGCAACAATTGCATTTACCGATTATTGAAATATTGGAAAGTATTCATCTTCCCTATGCAATTTATTCCAATGTTCAGGCTGACCCGGCTGAACATATTGTGCTAGATGCGGTTCAATTCGCGAAAAATGAAAAAGTGGATCTTGTTTTAGGTTTTGGCGGTGGAAGTTCCCTGGATGTAGCTAAAATTATTGCAGTTTTGGCCCATCCCGAACAACGGCAAAGCTTGCAAGACTTATATGGAGTAAATCAAGCCAAAGCCCCCCGACTGCCGTTAGTTTTAGTTCCGACTACTGCGGGTACTGGCTCCGAAGTCACGCCAATCTCGATTGTCACCACCGGTGAAACCACCAAAACTGGTATTGTGGCACCTATTTTATTTGCGGATATTGCCATACTAGATGCAACGTTTACCCAAAATCTTCCGGCCCACATCACGGCGGCAACCGGTATAGATGCCATGGTGCATGCCATTGAAGCCTATACCTCAAAAATCAAAAAGAACCCCTATGCCGATATGCTGGCCAAACAGGCATTAAGATTGCTCAATAAAAACCTGAGTGTGGTCCTTGCAGATGGGCAGAATCTGGAAGCGCGTCAAAACATGCTGGTCGGATCAATGCTGGCCGGTCAAGCTTTTGCCAATGCTCCGGTTGCCGCGGTACATGCGCTGGCTTACCCTTTAGGTGGACATTTCCATATATCCCATGGACATAGTAATGCCTTGGTGCTCACTGAAGTGTTAAAATTCAATGCACCCAATGCCAAACAGCTTTATGCAGAACTTATGTGCTGGCTAGATCCAAAAAGTACCGGCAGTACCGATGGCTTGTGCGATTTATTTATTGACCATATGCAGAATCACCTAGATAAAAGCGGACTAGTATTGAAGTTAAAAGACTTAAATATCCCTGAACAGATGCTGCAACAATTGGCGAGTGATGCGATGTTGCAAACACGACTTTTGCAAAACAACCCACGTGAGCTAACTGAGCAGGATGCCGAGCAAATTTACCAAGCCATTTATGTCTAATGTGTAATTTTGATCAATTTTAATTTGTGATACAAATCACAATTTATCTCCTAAAAAGTTTATTTAATCGCTAAATAAACTTTTTTAATTTTCATGAAAATCAGAATATTAAAATAAGTTCGATATTTAATTCACTTCATTACACTTATTTTAATTAAAAACAGTTAATTACAAATGTGATAAATAAATCAAAATTTATGTAATTTTTATTTACTATTCACATAATGCTTATTTTTTTTATTTACTATTGTTTTATCAGGTTTTCTCGGAATCGAAAACCTTAAAAATAAATAGGAATACAGCGATGCAACACACTATAAAAACACTTTTACCTATCTCATTATTTTTTGCCCTGCCATTCGCCCACGCGGCGACAAGTGATGGAAAAATTGGCGCTGTATCTGCTGGATGGTTACATGTCATGCCACAAGGCGATAAACAAGGCGTATATGGACATATCACTGATAAATCACCGGTGCTTAAAAATCAGCCAGCAACCTCGCCAAATGCCGGCTTTGAAGTGCAAGATGCCGATACAGCAGGTTTAATGCTGGATTACTTTGTCAATGACAATGTTTCACTTGAACTAGTACTGGGTGCACCACCAGAAATGGAGCTTTCAGGTAAGGGCCAAATCACCATTCCAGCCATTTTAGGCGCAGGCACAATGACTGCTGCCAACCTGGAAAAATTCGATAAAATTGCCACAACCGATGCCTATACACCTACACTTTTAGCAAAATATCATTTTGGCAATATCCAGCAAAAATTAAGACCATATCTGGGTGCCGGAGTGATGTATGCCCACTTTAGCGATGTAAAAGCAGATCCTCATGTTAATGCAGAACTTAATAGTAATGCCATTCTTGCCTTACTTAAACCAGAGCTGGGTCCGATCAAAGTAGATGATGCCTTTGCTCCCGTTGTGATTGCAGGATTAGATTACAACATCAATAAAGACTGGTTTGCGACTGCATCGGTATCTTATGCTCACCTTTCAACCAAAGCGAGTTTAGATGTTATAGGGAATACCCAACTTGGAGTGAATCCTCCTCGCGACATTATTTTACAAGGACAAAGTGAGATCGAAATTAATCCGATTGTCACGTATCTAGGCATTGGCTATCGTTTTTAATTTCTAATCTGACTCTGTCTTTTCTATCTTTGAGTTTAACTCCCCAATGGGTCATCTGTAGTTCTTTGGATGACTCTTTTTTTAAGTTGTTTTTTGACTTGTTTTTTCATCTACTTCACAGTAAAACAAATAAAATTATTTAATTATTATTCAACATGAAACAAACACCCAAACAACGCACTGATTTTTCATATTTTTTACCCATTCAAACCCGCTGGTCAGATAACGATATGTATGGCCATGTCAACAATGTGACTTACTACAGTTATTTTGATACCGCAGCTAATTCGCTACTCATTGAAAAGGCCAACTTTGACATTCGCTGTTCGCCAGTGATTGGATTGGTGGTTGATTCTGCATGCAGTTTTTTTCAGGAGCTTTCTTATCCTGAAATTATTGAGGTTGGGGTAGCAATTTCCAGACTGGGAAATTCATCGCTACAGTATGACTTAGCCATTTTTAAACAGTCACAAGATGTAGCTTCTGCACAGGGCCATTTCGTCCACGTTTTTGTGGATCGCCAAACACGAAAAAACACCCCGATTCCAGTTGAAATGCGGGATGCTCTCACTCCATATTTACGCTATTAAATTTATTTCAATTGAATATTCTGTATCTCACCATCAAAATTCTGCATTAAGTCTTTCACCGCAGCTTCATTGTGCAGCAGATCTGATGCACGCTGAAAGGCTTTGGCCTTACGTTCATTTTGCATGGTATATGGGGTTGTGGTTTCCACTTCAGCATAATTGACCTGAAAATGGGTGTTTGGCCATTCACTTTTTAAAGCCTGTTCTAAAGCATGCTGTAGCTGGGTCAATAAAGCTTCATATCGTTTAGGAATATTAAAGATTGATTCCGCATTAATCTGCCCGGTCATCACACCTTGTTGCGCCAATTCCTGTACCGCCGGTGAAAGTTCACTATTGCGGAACCAGAACTCCCACTTATCTACCGTCCACACGCCTTCTAAAACTTGTGGTTGAAGTTTCAAGATGTCTTGTGGCATCAATGCTGTATCAATCATTTCTTGAGGCATAGTTGAAACTGTTGAAGTTTCTACGGCATCTACAGCTGGCACAGAAGACAAATCAAATAGTGAATCTTGTGGAGGCGTTGCAACAGATTCTGTGACTTCAGGCTGTTTAACTTCTTGAACGGGAATCTTTGTCTGTTCTGATAATGCAGGTTCTGCTAATGGTGCAATTTCATCAAACAGGAAATCGTCACTGTTGTATTTTTCGGCTTCTTGTTCAGGTGATGTAGCCGCTAGCTCTTCATCCATACCAAATAAAGCATCATCACTCGATGGATCAAAAACAATCTGATCGGCATTCGATTCTGGTTGAACTGGTGTAGCTTCAACCATTGCTTGTACCACTTGAACTGGCTCAACTGTAGATTCAAGCTCTTGTTCTAAAAAGTCATCTGAACTTTGTTCATCCTCTATAGCCTGTACAGCAGAAGGTTCATTGAAGGGATCATCATCATAATATTCATCATCCAAATGATCGACAGCTGCAGATACAGTTTCAGGTTCTGGGCTGATGGCCTGTACTTCATCAACTTGAGGGATGCTTTGCACCTGTTGCGCTATAGGCTGCTGAGCTGGCTGAATAGGCTGATTAGCAACTTGAGTTTGTGACACCAATATTTCATTCGGTTGTAAAGGACGGAATGCCAACAGACGCAGCACACACATCTCGAAACCTTGCTCTTGGGTCACTGCAAGTTGCAAATCTGCACGTCCTTTGCACGCAACCTGATAATAAAGCTGCAAATCTTGCGCAGAAATCAGCTGTGATAATTGCATGATTTTATTATTAATTTCTGCGCTATATTTTAAGCTCAGCTCTGGCAGATATTGTAATAAAGCCAATTCATGCAAGGTTGATATCAATTGATCCAGTACCAGTGACACATCTAAAGCCTGCTGACGAAATTGCATCAACAATTCACTGACACGGGCTTTCTGGTTTTGATGAATTGCCAAGATCAAGTCATAAATAATGGTCCGGTCAATCAGCCCCAGCATATCCTTGACATCTTGGTGCTGGATTGCACCCTGCCCATAAGCAATAGCTTGGTCCGTTAAAGATAAGGCATCACGTAACGAACCTTGCGCAGATTCAGCGATTTGCCAGATCGCATCTTGGTCAGCTTTTATTTCTTCTTTGTTTAAAATATTACTAAGATGTTCTGTAATTTCATCAACTACAAGTGGACGCAAAGTAAATTGCAGACAGCGTGAAATTACGGTAATTGGCAACTTTTGCGGATCTGTTGTTGCAAAAAGGAATTTGACGTGTTCAGGCGGTTCTTCAAGGGTTTTGAGTAAGGCATTAAATGAATGCGTAGACAGCATGTGCACTTCATCGATCAGATAAACCTTGAAGCGACCTTGAGTGGGTGCATAAGGCACGTTATCCAACAATTCACGTGTATCTTCTACTTTTGTACGTGACGCCGCATCAATTTCGATTAAATCGATAAAACGGCCTTCATTGACAGCTTTACAGGTTGCACATACTTCACACGGCGTAGAGGTTACACCAGTTTCACAGTTTAGGCATTTTGCCAAAATACGTGCAATGGTGGTTTTACCCACACCGCGAGTTCCCGTAAACAAGTATGCATGATGCAACCGACCACGTTCTAAGGCACTCGTGAGTGCGCGTGACACATGGTTCTGTCCCACCAATTCATTGAAATTACGTGGACGGTATTTTCGTGCAAGTACTTGATACATGTATGCTCCTTTTTACAGGTCTAAGCATACTGTTTTTTTATAAAATAGTGAATGAATTACTTAGTTATCAGTTACACTTTGGATACTATGAATCTGATTTAAATCAACAATCTTAAAGCTGTTAGCTCCATTTTTATCCCTTTTAAAAATTACTGCATTGGTTTTACTCTGCTCTAAAAGATGATAGAGGTTCCTTTTTTCTGAATCAGCAACCAAAGTCACCTTCGGTAAATTTGAAATCTCAGCATATTTAAACTCCCCAATAATGACAGCTCCAACAATCAGAAGTCCCCCCAACAAACCTAACTTAAAATTACGCGTTAATGACTTATCTGTATTTAAAATTAGAATAGTTCCAATCATTGCTCCAAATACCATAGAAAGGATCATCGAAATTTTAATACCAATAAAGATTAGAAAAAAACCAAATAAACTGACGATTAAGCATATAAAAAGTAGTAAATTATTTTCATAAGATTTACGATTTTTAATCAATAATTTTCGAATTTCTTCAATGTTTTCATATCGAATTTTTATTTTATGTCTATTTTTTTTAGTAATCTTTCCAAAGATCGATTCTAAACCGAAAACCACAAATATACTGACAAAAATAAATGCGATCACTTTGATAACATCTAATAAATAGATAGAGGGAGGAATTAAAGACATTACCCATAAAGCATCTAAACGATAATAAAAGTATGTTTGAGTAATTACGCAAATTGATAAAGCTACAATCGTTAATAAACTAACAAATTCCGTAATACTTAATTCTTTAAATTTCATATTTTTATCAAATAATTTAAATCAATCTAAAGTATATATTTTCAATTCTTTATTCACTTAGATTAGCATTTGAAGTGCAACACCATGTTCTTGGAATAATACCTGACTCGGGCTTCTAAATCCGAGTCTTTTTCTTGGGCGATGATTCAAACGTTGAGTGATTTCTGAAATATAAGCATCCGAATACCTATTCAAATCACTGCCTTTCTTAATATATTGCCTGATTAAACCATTCGTATTTTCATTCGTTCCTCTTTGCCAAGCGCTATACGGATCAGCGAAATACCAGTCTATTTCCAGTGCTTGAGCAGCATGCTCATGCAGGCTGAACTCTTTGCCATTATCTGCAGTAATTGTCTTGAGTCGATCTTTTATTGGCTTAAGAAGGCTGATCGTTGCTTGGCAAACTTCCTCTGCTTTGCGTGAGCCACACTTTTTCAGCCATAAGTAACCTGTCTTCCGGTCTACAATCGACACTAAGGATTGCTGATGTTTCTTGCCTACAATCGTATCTATTTCCAGATCACCAAAGCGAGTCCGGTATTCAATCTCAATGGGTCTATCATGAATGCTTTTACGATTACTCAGCTGACCGCGGGTTTCAGGAAAGCCATATTTACGCTTTCTTTGATTTCTGAATCGCAGGTGATGAAAGAGCGTACCACCCTTGTTTTTATCTAGCCGTATAAAACGATAAATTGAATGCAAACTGATTGGAACATGAGAGGCTATCTGTTCAGGACTCCATTGAAGATGAAGGTAGGCAATAATTTGTACCCACATTTCAGAAGGAATTCTTTTAGGGTTGGAGCATTGACGTCTTAGGGCAATTTTATTTGCGTGTTGAGCAAAATAACCGTTTCTAGCTCGATTACGATTGATTTCCCTAGAAATGGTTGAAGGTGAACGATTCAGTCTGCAAGCGATATGACGCTTAGAAAAACCTTCACGTAACAAGGCATAAATCTGATATCTTTCTTCTAGAGTGAGATGAGTATAGTTCATGATGCAACTTTGACTTTGGTCGGTCGGAAGCAAAATGCTAGCTCATCTTGCTTCCTTCCAATAATTTAATCTCTGTTGCACTTCATTTGAGAATCTAAGTCAATAAAAAACCCTCATAATGAGGGCCTTAAAACTTAAGCTAACTTCTCTAAAACAAAATCGCTTTGCATTTGATAGCGTTTACCTGTTTGATCTGCCCGGATTTCCAAAACTTTTTCTTCCAGATCTACATACAGTAAATTGCGTTTGGCAACATGTACCAGCTCAACTTTGCTCTCATCTTTAGCATCAAAACGAAGCTGTCCCCTTAAGGTTTCAACTTCATTATGACCACTCAAACTTTCACGCGTTAAGGTGTAGGTTTTGTCTTCATGCAGTTCTAGCGCAACAGCCATGCCCGGACAGTCTTCACAACGTGAAAGACAGCCCATACACGGTGTTGTACCTTCATATTTTCCAGCCCATGCTGCAACTTGCTTTTGCGACTCTATCGATGTTTGGCCTTGATTATCTGATTGATTGGTATCCTGACAACCGAGTAATGCCGTACTCGTCATCAAAGGAATCAACATCACTTTTTTCATACAGCATCTACAACCAATAAATTTGCAGGAAAAATAACATAATTAATTGCCATATTTCCAAGCAAAATGTTGCAAATTAAAACCAGCCCTTACGACCACGTAAAACCTGATCTGCACAGCGTAAGGTTTCCTGTGTTAAACCCCATAAACGATAATCTCCGGTGATCGAAGCCACAGGGAAATTATGGGTATAGGCAAAGCTTAATCCACGTTCAGGGTCACACCACGCTCCAGAACCGTTAAATCCCATATGACCAAAGCCTTGGGATGATTTACCCAGGGTCAGTACCCGGTGATAACCTAAGCGCCAATGCAGCGGTAAAGGCATGATACGGTCACGTTTGGTGTATTGCACTGTACTCAGCTCACGCATGACCGATGGACGAATCAGTTGCTGCCCATTCCATTGACCATCATTAGCAAGCATGGCATAGATTTTTGCCAGACTATTGACTGTGAAAACGCCATTCGCCGCAGGAATGACCGCTTTTAAACCTTGATCGCTAAAAAAGGAAAAATGCTTCATGCCTTTGGGAATCATGGCATCCTGAAAGTCTTGTGAACTTTGTCCACTCAGTTCAATCAGCTTGTCGAATGGTGATGCTTTACGTGGTGTTTTAGATGTCTTGCTTTGCTGTATTGGCTTTTTATTTTGCGGAAATAATCGTGCCACACGCTGCAGTTCAGTCTCCGGTACACCAAAATATGCACCATCTAAAGCTAAAGGTTCAACCAAATAAGTTTGCATCAATTCTGCTAAAGGCTTTCCTGTAGCTCTTTCTAATACGCCACCCACTTGCCAGCCAAAGGTTAAGGGCTGATAGGCTGCCGCGGTTCCCGCAGCAAATCGGGGCTTTGCTTTAGCTACCACATCCAGCATATGCGACCAATCGGTCATTTCTACTGCCGCGGCAATGTTATTCCGGATGTCGTATAAACCACTTTGATGGCTCAGCATATGCCTTAAGGTGATTTTATCTTTACCGTTTTGCCCAAATTCAGGCCAATACTTGGCAACAGGTGTATCGTAATCCAATAATCCTTCACTGACCAAAATATGGGTCAAGGTTGAAAGTACCCCTTTGCCCGTGGAATAACAAACCGCTAAGGTATCACTTTGCCAGTTTTCAGTTTCAGATTTTTTGCCGGTGTATATATCAATGACTTTATGGCCCTGAAAATATACTGCTAAAGCTGCACCACCCTGTTTAGCTCGTGCATCCTGCATACGACTGAATTGTTGCGCCAGATCTATGAACCGTGCATCCACATGCCCTTGATAATTCTGAGTCTGGGCAAAAAGGTAATTTTTGAGTTGTTGCATCATTCCATCCCTAGAAATCAGTTTTTATCAGCTTAAAGTAAAAAAGCCTAAATCAAGAATGACTTAGGCTTTCATCTTAAAGTGCTTTCACACTTCCAGTGACATGCGGCTTTTTGTTTTTACTGTTTCGAATTGCAAATTCTGTATTTTTCGCTTCTTGCGCGGTTAAAAACTCGACTTTGGAAGGAAGATACATTGGTAGTTTAAACCAGACATCCGCTTCATAACTGTCAGGCAAGTTTAAACTGGCCAGAGCTTTGGCCTTGCTCCACATGCCGTGTGCAATCGCCTGTTTAAATCCAAAAGCTTTGGCGGTAATGGCGTGAATGTGAATCAGGTTAAAGTCACCAGACGTTAACGCGTAACGGCGGCCGGTATTTTCAGACACATTCCATTCTGCACTGACTTCATAATTCGGAGCTTTACTTTCCACCACTTTCGGTGCAGCTTTAGTTTCAGTTTTTTGGCGTGCCAGATAAGTGGTCGTACCTTCCATCACCACGTCATTCCCCACTTTAGCCGTGGTAATAAAATCAAACTGCACACCCTTATCATGTGGCTTTAAATCACCAAATTTGCATGACAAGCTCAGCTGTTCATTCACGCCGACTTTACGACTTTGTTTAATCTGATTGCGGATATGCACCAAACCTAAAATCGCAAATGGAAATGCTTCTTGCGTCATCATGTGCATTTGCAGGCTTTGTGAAAGTACAGCCAGATAAATTGCGGGAATATAGCCGTTATTTTTAAAGCCACAGACTTCGTTATACGCTTTTAAATGCTTTTGATCGACTTTGAATAAATCCACCACATATTCAACTTGCGGCAGAACTTTTTCACCTTTGGGCTTTTTGAAGATCAAGCCTTGAATCACTTTTGGATAGGCTAAATAAGGTTTTGGAAGTTGACTAAAATGGCGCGTATTCATACTGAACCTTTGAGAAGTTTTATCTTTATGAAGTTCCCTCTCTTCTTAGGAGAGGGTTAGGGAGAGGTTTTAAACTTTCCCTTTGGTTTTTTAATCCCTCCCAGCCTCCCTTTAAAAAGGGAGGAGAAGTCCCCCTTTGAAAAAGGGGGATTTAGGGGGATTCTTAAGCCCCTAACAAGCTTTGACCACAAACACGTACAACGTTGCCATTTAAACCTGTAGAAGCAGAAGATGCAAATAATGCAATGGTTTCAGCAACATCAACCGGTAAACCACCTTGGCTCATTGAGTTCATGCGGCGACCCGCTTCACGAATGGCAAATGGAATCGCTGCTGTCATTTGGGTTTCAATGAAACCTGGTGCAACTGCGTTGATCGTTACGCCATTTTTCAAGATAGGTGCAGTAAATTTCACCACACCGATCACACCTGCTTTAGAAGCAGCATAGTTAGTTTGACCCAAGTTACCGGCAATCCCTGAAATCGAAGATACGCAGACAATGCGACCATTGGCATTAAAGCCATCATTGGCTAGCAAGTAATCGTTCACACGTTCAATCGCAGACAGGTTGATGTTAATCACCAGATCCCAAAGCTCAGGCTTCATATTGGCCAAAGTCTTGTCACGGGTAATACCGGCATTGTGAACAATAATATCCAGACCGCCTTGAGCTGCTGCCGCAGCTTTGATTTTTTCACCCGCATCCGCAGCAGTGATATCAATAGCTAATGTAGAACCGCCAATTTCACCCGCTACACGGTCAAGGTCTGCTTGTTGTTGTGGCACATCTAAACAGATCACATGCGCGCCATCACGAGACAATACATGAGCAATTGCTTCACCAATACCACGGCTTGCACCCGTGACCACCGCAGTTTTACCTGCCAGTGGTTTTGCCCAGTCCACATCCACAGCATCTGCTTTAGATACACGAATCACCTGACCAGACACATAAGCAGAACGTGGTGACAAAGCAAAACGAACTGTAGATTCAAGGTTCGCCTCTGCACCTTCATCGACATACACCAGTTGAGCAGCGATACCTTTTTTGAATTCTTTACCTACAGATTTGACAAAACCTTCCAAAGCACGTTGTGCAATGGCTTGTTTAACCGTTTTTGCAGTTTCTGGTGTAGTGCCTACTACAACTACACGACCAGAAGACTGGATTTGACGGGCAATTGGATTAAAGAAAGCATAAAGCTCATGCAACTGTTCTGAATTTTGAATACCCGATGCATCAAAAATCACGGCTTTAAACTTGGATTCTTTATCACCTTCATTAAACGCACTCAGGCTTAAACCTGCTTTAGCCGCCGCTTGCTGCAGTTCTGCATTGTTACCTGCATAGCTGTTGGCATGAATATTTGCCAAAACTTGTGCAATTGAACCGGATAAAGTCGAAGCTGGCGCCGCACCAAACAAAACTGCACCCTTAACTACAGGTGTAGCAGATTCAAAACGCTCTAAGAAAGTTGGTGATGGCAAACCTAAATTTTTGATGACAAATTTACCAATAGGAGATTTTGCGAATGTTTGGTATTGATCAGTCATGTTTATTATCTCTCATACAAATTAATTTATGATGGCATTGAAGATATTCTTTTAACTTCAAGATGATGTCAGGCACTTATATTTCAATAGTTCCATCAGTTTCCACAGAATAATACTTGAGTTAAACAATGGATGTCTTGACCCGAATGCTTTGCCTAATGTCATTTTAGTCAATTTACCCTCTGGTTGATTATGCTAATGTACCCAACAAGAAGATCATCTACATGCTTGGAAAAGCCTTATGAGCAAAATAACTCAAGAAAATCCAGCAGTCGAAAAATCTGCTACGGAAACTGTGTCAAATACATCAAAGCGTACAACTCGTACCACTAAAAGTTCAGGCACAGCAACAAAGTCAGCAAGCAATACGACTAAAACGACCCAACCTCGTTCTACGTCTACTCGTAGTAAAACTACAGCTTCAGCATCTAAAACTGTTTCAAAATCAACAACTCAAACGTCTGTTCAACAGGATAAATCCATGAGTCAAAACACTGTTCGCCGCGTTGCTATTATCGGTGGTAATCGTATTCCTTTCGCTCGTTCTAATGGCGCTTACTTTACTGCTTCAAACAGCGATATGTTTACTGCAGCATTAAATGGTCTGGTGGAACGCTTTAACCTTCAAGGTCAACGCCTGGGGGAAGTGGTTGCGGGCGCAGTACTTAAACATAGCCGTGACTTTAACATGACTCGTGAGTGCGTATTAAATACTGAACTTGCTCCTGAAACACCTGCTTACGATATTCAACAAGCATGTGGTACTGGCTTACAGGCTGCATTCTTGGTTGCCAACAAAATTGCACTAGGTCAAATTGAAGTGGGTGTTGCTGGTGGTGTAGATACCACTTCTGATGCACCAATTGCTTTTGGTGACGGTTTACGTAAAGCTTTGCTTGAACTGAACATCGCAAAAACAGGTAAAGACCGCCTTAAAGCATTAACCAAAATTAATGTTAAAGATTTAATGGATGCACCAAAAAATGGTGAGCCACGTACTGGCCTTTCAATGGGTGACCACCAAGCAATTACCACGCTTGAATGGGGTATTTCGCGTGAAGCACAAGACGAACTTGCTGCATCTTCACACCAAAAAATGGCAGCAGCATATGAAGAAGGTTTCTTCGATGACTTGATTACGCCATTCTTGGGTTTAGAGCGTGACAATAACTTACGTGCAGACTCATCTGTAGAGAAACTGGCAAAATTAAAGCCTGCTTTTGGTAAAGGCGATGCGCGTACCATGACAGCGGGTAACTCTACGCCACTGACTGACGGCGCATCTTGCGTGCTATTGGCGTCTGAAGAATGGGCAAAAGCCAATGGTCACGAAGTGCTTGCTTACTTAACTTTCCAAGAAACGGCGGCAGTTGACTTTGTAGAGAAGAAAGAAGGCTTATTGATGGCGCCTGCTTATGCCGTTCCACGTATGCTTGAACGTGCTGGTATTACCCTTCAAGATTTCGATTACTACGAAATTCACGAAGCATTTGCTTCTCAGGTTCTTTCTACCCTTAAAGCATGGGAAGATCCAAAATTCTGTAAAGAACGTTTAGGCTTAGATGCTCCACTGGGTTCTATTGACCGTAGCAAATTGAACGTTAAAGGCTCATCTCTTGCAGCAGGTCACCCATTCGCTGCTACGGGTGGTCGTATCATTGCAACTGCTGCCAAGCTGCTGAATCAAAAAGGTTCAGGTCGTATTCTTGTTTCGATCTGTGCTGCGGGTGGTCAAGGTGTAACTGCGATCATTGAAAAATAATTTGAATCTTTGATTCAGGAAAGCTCCTCGATTGAGGGGCTTTTTTATTAGCTATTTTTATTTTTAAATCCTCTATATTCAGCAAGATATTTTTATATACAATTGAATTAACTTAGAATTTTAAATAATCAATGAAAAAGAATTCTGCATTTTTATACACTTTAGAGGTCACTGCACCCTTTTATTATTTTTATCTTGTTCCAGTTGCGATCGCACTCGTCATTGTCAGTTTTGATTTTTCATTTCAAGGTCTCTTTCCAACCACAATTGCATCTTCGCTTTCAAGCCAGCATAAATTTCTGAATGACTTTTTTGCACTGTGTAATTTTTTTGTGATTGGGCTTATCTTGGTTAATTATTTTAGATACCCGTTACGTCCCACACATATTAGGCAAATACGCCAGCATTACGCCACATTAAAACCGCAACAACGAGCCATATTTGGTGGGCTGAGTGTAGTATTTTTCTGCTTTATTTTAGGCTTCATCAACCTCACCTGGTTTTTAATAGATGATGAAGCGCTGCCATCATATAAGGAATGGCGTAAAGGCGATACAGTCACCTATTTACGTAGTTTCGCACATCCTTATATTTCTGCTTTTGCCATCAGTTTTCAATATGTTCTCATCGTGTTCTTAGCATTAATGTTAATCAACATACTGAATACTCAAAAATGTAGACCATGCTGAAAAACCCATGCCTAAGCATGGTTTTTTCACACGGTATTAATTATGTCGTCGATTTTACGTAATGACTGATGTTTAATTTCGCTTCAACGTAGTCATAACACCACTGGAAAATAAAGGTATACACCAAAATACACAGCGTCAGGCTCAAGTCAGTCAAAATCGCCTGCCATAAGGTCATTTCCAAGGCATAAGCCACCATCGGAATCGTGGCGAGCATGAGGCCACCTTCAAAGCCAATGGCATGCAATAAGCGGATTTTGATGGTACGTTTCAGCTGATACTTCGCTTCAAATTTTTCGAAATGCTGGTTAAAAATCATATTCCACAGCACTGAAGTCATCGCCATCGCAATACCCAGCCCGCCTGTCACGTCTAAAGGCATGTGAAAAATAAAACTCAACGCTAACGCAATGATCACCAACAGGATAATTTCATAGCTCAGTGCATGAACAATCCTGCGTTTGGAAATCAACATTTGATCTCTCGCTCTATTATTTATTTGATAAAACGCCATTATATTTTCATATTTTTGAATGTTCGAGTTAGTATCTATCAATATTATTGAAAGATAAGTCCTGAGCACACAATGAATATCAACCAGGAACAACTGATTATTTTTAAGACCGTAATTGAAACCGGTTCCTTTTCAGCAGCAGCACGAAAATTGGGCAAAGTGCCTTCTGCAGTGAGTATGTCAATTGCGCATTTAGAAATAGATCTGAATTTGTCGCTTTTCCAGCGCGTGGGCCGAGAACCCGTACCTACCCCGCAAGCACTCACGTTGTATGAAAAAACCGAACAATTGCTGATTGAGATGAATCAATGGAAACAGCATGCTTTTGCTTTGGGTGAAGGTCTGGAATCGACTTTAAATATTGTGGTGGTCTCCGAACTGTTACATACCCAATGGACAGACTATATTTGTCTGCTTGAACAGCAGTTTCCCGAGTTACAAATCAATATTTTTTCAGCGCCGCAAGAAGATGCCTTAAAAATGTTGCTCAACCAAACTGCACAATTGGCGCTGATGTTTGAACGCGAACAATTAGAAAGCCGTGAACAGTTTGTCGAACTCAAACGCGAGGCTCTGGTTCCGGTAGCGGCTATTGGCTTCCCTTTAGCCATGCTTGAACAAGTCAGTTATGAGCAAATTTTGCAAAGCCGGCAAATTGTGGTGGCCAGCCGTGACCGCAACATTAAACCAGAGTTGCTATTTTCCAAAAAATACTGGCGCACAGATAATCATTTTTCAGCCTGCTCCATGATTATGCAGGGCTTGGGCTGGGGCGTTTTACCGCTGGAAATGCTGAATCAAAATCCGCATCTTCAACAGCAACTGCAAATTCTGAACTTTCTGGATTTTACGCCCAAGTTTGAATATTTTGTCGATCTGGTCTGGAGCCGTGAAAGTCAGCTGGGTGCAGCTGCTCGTTTTTTGATTAATCACATCAGAAATTCGCGAAAAAACACAAAATAGACAGGTGTTATACGTGCTTTTTACTTTGGATAAAAGCAGATTGTGATATAACAAATAGACGGGAAATAACTTTAAGAACTAGACACCAATGACTCAATCAGCTTTAAACCAATTAAAAACCTTAACCACCATTGTTGCCGATAGTAGTGACCTTTCAGCGATTGAAAAATTCCGTCCATTGGATGCAACAACCAACCCTTCACTCATTACTGCTGCAGCCAATCAAGCTGAAAATAAACAACTTATTCATGATGCATTTGAGCAAGCTAAAACTGAAGGTTATAGCGGTGATCTTTTAATTGAACGCACGATTGACATTCTGACCGTCAAATTTGGTGTAGAAATTTTAAAACTGATTGAAGGTCGTGTGTCTACTGAAGTTGATGCTGCTCTTTCTTATGATACGGAAGCGACCATTGCCAAAGCCAAAGAATTACTGGCGTTATATGAAACCTACGGCATTGAGCAAAACCGCATCCTGATTAAAATTGCTTCGACCTGGGAAGGCATTCAGGCGGCCAAAGCCTTAGAGGCTGAAGGTATTCATTGCAACCTGACCTTGTTATTTGGTCTACATCAAGCTCAAGCATGTGCAGATGCCAATGTGACCCTGATTTCTCCATTTGTCGGCCGTATCTTGGACTGGTTCAAAAAAGCGGAAAATGTCGATCACTATCCGATAGATAAAGATCCCGGCGTACTTTCAGTCAAGCAGATCTTTCATTTCTACAAACAGCACTGCATTAAAACCGAAATTATGGGTGCCAGTTTCCGCAGTATTGATCAGGTGCTTGGATTGGCAGGCTGTGACTTACTGACGGTTTCTCCAAATCTTCTGGAAGAACTGGCGCAGGATCAACGTGAAGTGGTCGCTCAGCTGTCAACCAATCATGCTCAAGCACATTGCCAGCATCTGGTTGAAGCGTTGACCAAAGAAACCTTTAAGGCACAAATTGAACATGACCTGATGGCCTCTCAGCTGTTACAAAGCGGAATTGACGGATTTATCAAAGCACGTGACCAGTTAAGTACATTACTTCGCCAGTCATTTGACTTAGATGCTGAAATTAAAGCTTAAATCTGCTCACATTCCCCGCTAAAAAGCCGATTTTGTTATAGTACACAGGTCGGCTTTTTTCATGTCTTGAGAGTGTATTGTGTTCGGAATCACCGATCTCGCCACCTATATCATTGGTACCACCTTAATTGTCCTTTTGCCCGGTCCAAATTCCTTATATGTGATGTCCATCGCTTCACGTTTTGGTATTAAAGCCGGTTATAAAAGTGCCTTTGGCGTGTATATCGGCGACATCATTTTAATTCTACTGACAGCATTGGGTGCAGCTTCACTGCTACATAGCTTCCCGTGGTTATTTACCTTTCTCAAAATTATTGGTGCCATTTACCTCAGTTACTTAGGCATCAAACTCCTCATTGCGGCTTACCATACCTGGAATACTGTTCACTCGCAAAAGCAGATGGATACGGTTCAGGAAAATATTGAACAGCTACATCCCTTTAAAACAGCACTCACCATTAGTATTTTAAACCCGAAAGCCATTCTGTTTTATTTGTCGTTTTTCGTTCAGTTTGTCGATCCGGCCTATCCATATCCTGCGCTAACATTTACTGCACTGGCAGTGGTGTTGCAAATCATTAGCATGAGCTATTTAAGTGTGCTGATTTTTTCAGGGGCAAAACTGGCGACGTTTTTCACTCACCGTTATAAAGTGACTGCCTCATGTGTGGCAGCAGTGGGACTTCTGTTCTGCGGTTTTGGACTCAAACTGGCGACCTCTACCCTGTAAATTCAGACTCGACCAGCTCAAGGTATAAATACAGGGAAGATTCCTTTCATCATCGCTTTTCGCTTAAAAATGAAAGGCGTATGATTGGTATACTTTTCAAGCATTACAACATGATCAGCGCAAAGGAATTATGCAAAAACTTCTCCAAGACTTCTCCGTTCCTGCCCTCTTTGCAGGTTTTATTACGTTCCTTGTCGGTATCAGTGTTTCCTCGGTATTGGTGATTCAATCTGCCCAACTGCTGGGGGCTTCTACAGCACAAATCACCTCCTGGTTCTGGGCGCTGGGTTTGGGCATTGGCTTAAGCGGTTTAATCCTGTCCTGGAAGTTTAAATATCCTGTCGCAACCTCATGGTCAACCGCAGGACTGGCTTTAATCCTGGCTACAGCCAGTGGTTATAGTCTTTATGAGGCAATTGGCGCTTTTTTAGTGTGTGGCTTACTAACGGCAATTTTAGGCTTTTTAGGTATTTTTCAAAAAGTTTTAACTTATATCCCACAAAGTTTAACCAGTGCCATGCTCGCCGGTGTACTGCTAAAATTTGGTATTGCCCTGTTTGCTAGCATGCAAAATGACTGGGGCTTTATTCTGTCATTATTGGCGGTGTATGTGCTTTCTAAACGGTTATCGCCACGTTATAGCATCGTGATTACGGTGATTGCCGGTATTGCACTTTGTCCGCTGTTTTTACAGTTCCATGCCTCAAACATTCAGTTCAGTCTGGCTCAGCCGGTATGGATGGCACCTGAATTTAGCTGGTCAGCCATTTTCGGTTTGGCTCTCCCTTTGTTTGTCATCAATATGGCTTCACAATATTTACCTGGTCTGGCCATGATCAAAAGCTATGGCTATGAACCTCATGTGAACCAACTGATTGGCTGGACTGGAGCAGCTCAAACCATTTTCGCGCCTTTTGGATGTTTCTCTGTGAATATTGCCGCCATCAGTGCCGCCATCAGTCTGGATGATCAGGCCCATCCTGACAGTAAAAAGCGTTATATTGCTGGAATAAGCTGCGGCTTCTGTTATATCTTGATGGGCTTATTTGCCGCGACACTCACCAGTATTTTAATGTCTTTTCCTGGCGTATTTATTACGGCTTTGGCTGGTATTGCGCTTTTAGGCACCATTGGTCATAACATTGCGCTGGCCTTTCATCAGGCGGCTGAACGCGAAGCGGCCCTGCTGACCTTTTTATTTAGTGCTTCCGGCATTCAGTTTTTTGGTATTGGTTCAGCTTTTTGGGGACTATTATTTGGACTTGTTGTTCACTTCATTTTCAAGTTTAAAAATAAATCTTAATCCAGCTTCGCCCGATAACTTCGGGCGATTAACTTTGCTTTAAGTTGCAGCGTTTCAGCTTCATCTTCCACTTCAGTGAATGCGGTCAGCCAAATGCCATCTGCAGCATAACGTAAAATTTTCAGTTCAATATCCGAGTCGGTTTGATGATGTTTCATTAGACGTTCATTGAGCCATTGAATCCAATATTCATTAAAGGTTTTGTCTGTGAGCATGGTCATCGAAATAGCAGACCAGGAATGCTCTAAACCCAAGACCTGTTTTTCCAAGGTCACTTCAATATAGGCACGGGTAAAACTGCCATAGGGTTGCTCATCTTGAGCAATAAGTTGATCAATCACCACATCCAATTGTTGCAAAAGCGACACCACCATCGACTCCAGTAATTTTTGCTTACTGGGAAAATGATGAAACACGCCGCCTTTGGTCACGCCAACCAGATCCGCAACCGCTTGTATAGATACCCCATTCACACCCTTTTCTGCTGCCAAAGCAATCGCATGTTGCAAAATTGCCTGACGGATGACTTGGGGTTCTTTCTTACGCTGATGCGGATTGTCGAGCATTCACGAATGTCCTGTAGAATTTGAAAAAAGATTAATCACCACGACACCCGAAACAATCAAGGCAATCCCAAGCATGGCAGGCAGATCTAAACTTTGGCGAAAGATAAAGTAGCCAATTAAAGCGGTGAGCACAATCCCCACCCCAGCCCAGATTGCATAAGCAATACCCAGTGGAATGACTTTAATCACTTGGGACAATAAATAGAATGCCAATGAAAATAAAACCACCACCACCAGCGAAGGCAATAATTTGGTAAAACCTTCAGACTTCACCAGAAATGTTGAACCAATCACTTCAGAAATAATGGCACATGCCAGCAGTCCATAAGCCAATAATATTGAATTCATCTGTTAAACCCATAAACATACCCAACGGTTGGTATGTTATGTTTTTAGCATTTTTTCTGCAAGCCTATTTTTTAGTTTCTAGCTCTTCTAAATTTTAATTTGAATGTTGACTGAGAAAATCTAAGGTTTTGGCAAAAGTCTGCTGGCTGGCTTTTTTACCCATCATGAATTGATATTCATGCACTAAAAATTCTTTCGAATTTGGATAAAAGACCTCTGTTACCGCGATGTTCTGGTTGATTAAGGCATTCACAAAAGGCACAGACTGGGTTCGGGTTAAAAAGTCCTTATTGCCCCCACTAATGAATACCGGCGGATAATTGGCCGTTAAATATTGAATGGGAGAAATACTTTTTAAAAATTCAGCATCATCTTTTTTATTGCCAGTATAAGCTTGGACCAGATTCACTACGCCCCATTCAATCAGTTTAAGTTCATCCGGTGCAGTATTAATAAAAGCATTCATGTCATAAATACCACAATGCAAAATTAAACCTTTCACCTGCTTACGTTGAATTAAAGGTTGAATACCCGACTGCCGGGCAAAATCTGGATTACTCAGCAAGGCGGCATAATGGCTGGCTAAATTAGCACCGGCTGAGTCACCAGCCAAATACAGTTGATTGGCATTGATATGATAATCCGCAGCATGATCATTAAGAAATTGTAAGGCCTGATTAATTTGAAGCAATTGCTGAGGATAAATTGTTTCTGGTGCAAACTGATATTCTACCGAAACCACATTATAGCCTTGATGGGCTAAACGCTTAAAATAGCCACGGGCATGTTCTTTAGAACCGGATACCCAACCTCCACCATGAATCCAGATCACCGTTGGACGCGGCTGCAATTGCAGCACGTTTTCGGGCTGATACACATCCAGCGTTAAACGAGGGTCTGTCGAATAGACAATATTTTTCTGTACTAAAATATTGTCTGGTGCATGCTGATCAATAAATTTTTTCTGAACATTGGTTGATGCATTGAATACCGTGGCAATCACTTTGGTACTACTTTGAGTATTCTGACAACCACTACTGTGTAGTGCGGCAATTAAACACAAACTTAGGCTTAAATATTTTGAATACACCATCTTTCCTGTTCAGTTTCTTTTCCCAATTTTTAGGAAATTTTTTTATGTAAAGGCATTTTAATCTTTGTTTAAACATTTAGAAATACTTAGACAATGCCGATATTCCACCTCCTTCCTGCCATAAATCACCATGCAGAATGTTGAGTTTTTAACTCAGTTTTTACTGCCAAGCAGTACACACTTATATTTATGATTTTTATATAATTTAATGAATTTTAAAACAATTTTCATAGTCTAAATTGAACATTACAAGACAATGTGCTATGTATAAATGAATAGCAACACAATAAACTCCAAGGAACAATTCTCATGTCTTATCAAAATATTTTAGTTCCAGTTGACGGCTCTGCCATTTCCTTATCTGCTGTTAAAAGTGCAGCACAAATTGCCAAGGGCTTTGGCGGTAAACTCACCCTGATTAGCTTAGTTACTGAAGATCCATTTTCAGATGCAGACTTTTATTATCCATCTCCAATCATGAAAGAATATTTTGTAGAAGCGTTTGCCAATGCCGAAAAAGCATTAAAACAAGCTCAAGGCATTGCAGCTGAAAATGGCATCACGGCGGATACTCAAGTTGTGAAAGGCAATGTTTCTGAAGAAAGCATTATTGAAACAGCCGAAAAGTTGAAAATTGATTTGATTGTTATGGGTTCACATGGCCGTAAAGGTTTTCAGAAATTTTTAATGGGTAGCTTTGCTCAGGATGTTCTAAAAGGAACAAAACTGCCTGTACTCATTGTCAAAGAATAAAGCTAAACAAATGAACCCTTCATATACTGCGGGTTCATTTTACAGAGGCCTGACTTAAAACGGTCATCATGACTGGCTATAAAGAATTATTCATTCGATCTATTCAACAATATCCATAAGGAAAATTTAATGACGTATAAACATATCTTAGTCCCAGTAGATGAATCACCCATTTCTTATGCAGCCGTTGAACAAGCATTAACTTTAGCCAAGTCTTTAAACTCTCAAGTGACTTTAACCAGCGTCATCGCTGTTGATCCCTTTGTTGGTGTAGATTTCTATAAAGTCGCACCTGCTATTACCGATTACTTTATTCAAGCTGAAAAAAATGCACAGTTACGACTGGCCGAAATTAAGCAATCCTTCCTTCGTGATGGTATTGATGTAAATGTCAAAGTCATTCGTGGTGTATCACCTGCTGATGGCATTATTCATGTTGCCGATGAAGTGGGTGCAGATTTAATTATTATGGGTTCACATGGCCGTACAGGATTTAAAAAATTAATGCTCGGTAGTGTGGCACAGGCCGTATTAACCCAGTCACCTATCCCCGTATTGATTATGAAAGTTTAAACAAGCCAAAGTCCCTCTCTCAAGGGACTTTTTTTTAGGCTGACCTATAGTAATTTTGACGAGTAGATTGGGATGTAAACTTGCTGAAGCTCATGATTAAACTGATTAAGTCAGAAGATTTTTAAAGCTTTAAAACAAGGAACCACTAGCCTATTTATTTACTAATATGCTGATGTAAGGTCTGCAGATAAATTTCAGCTTCCAGTTTATTATCAAACGCTTTTTGATAAGTCCCCATAGCCTGTATATTGTTTGGAGTGTATTCGATCTGTACCAGAAAATTTCCGTCAGTGGCATTTTTTGAAACTCTTATCGCAATAATATGTTGAGCGTTCAAATAAAAACCATCTTCAATTTTAACTAACAAAACCAATCTCCAGCTTGCTGAATTAAGATGACGGACTCATGACACCACAGTCCGTTAAATGACAAAAGCCCATCTTTAGATGAGCTTGTGTGTCATTATCTTACGCCATAAATGTGATTTAATCGACAGTTATTACTTTATTATTCAACAAAAAATACATTCATATCATTCAATCTTTCATTTAGTTAATCTAAACACCTGTATAGTCATTTAGCATTCAGGATAGCTCTAAATTAAAAAAGCCTTTTCTCAGTCATTACCAAGAAAAGGCTTTTTAATGATTAAAGTAATGCTCAGTTAGACACTCAGCATACTGTTCAAGGTTTCGGAAACGTTTTTAGATTTTACTTGTGGTTTTAAGGCTTCAAGTGCAGCTTTTACTTCACTGCGCTGAGGTTCTGCCAAAGTGTACCAGCGAGAAAGCACTTGCAGTAAACGCGAACCGACAATCGGGTTTTTCTCGTCCAGATATTTCGCCAGATCAATATAATGCTGAACACCAAAACTCCATGTATTAACAGGATTGGCATTTAGACCACCACTCACCGCACGAATACGGTTTGGTACTTTCAAATCATAATCAGCATGTGATGTTAAGACCTGAATCGTTTCAGCTGTCGCTTTCGGATGGGCTGCCTGAACCATGAACCACTGATCTAAAGACAAGGCTTCTTCTTTAAAGCGATCATAAAAATCAGCCAGAACATCTTTGGCCTGTGGGGCATCATTCCATACCAGCACTTTCAGTGCACCCAAACGTTCAGACATGTTGCCGGTGTTTTGATACTGCTCATGCGCCAAATCAAAAGCAGAAGTATCACCCTGACGAGCCATCATATTCAACATGATGTTTTTCAATGCACGTACACCCATTGCTTGAGAAAATTCATGCTGCAGCTCCGGATCTAGGGCCGCATACGTTTCTTTGCAGAATGCACCTAGTTCACGCGCCAGAGTATTTACCAGTGCATTACGCTGCTCTTGAATCACCGCAGGTTGATATTCACTGTCGATACGGCTACCCAAATAACCTTCGGTTGGGATATCAAACAAACGAGAAGCCAGTAATGGATCTTTTTCCACCAAATCCGGCAAGGTATTTTTAATGGCTTCGATATAAATACCAGCCTCATGACCTTCTAACAAAATACGCTCAAGCAAGGTTTGCGTCGCTTGCCATTGGTTAAAGCCATTGGTTTCATATTGAATCAAGAACGCCAGCTCTTCATCTGAATAGTTAAATTCCAAATTAACCGGTGCAGAGAAGTTACGTAGCAAGGACACTACAGGTTTCGCAGTGACTCCGCTAAATTCAATCGTAGCTTGCTCTTGGTCAAACAGATACACACCATCTTTCACCCCATTTTCAAACAAGGCAGCAGATTGCAGGCTTAACTGTTCACCGCTTGCAGCATCGAACAATGCCAAGGCCACAGGAATAGGTACTGCTTTTAAGTTTGGATATTTAGGATGTGCTTTCAAACTTTGTTTAAAGCTCAAACGATAGGTTTGTTTCGCAGCATCATATTCGCCTTTGGCTTCCAGTTTTGGCGTACCCGGCTGGTTATACCAGGTCAGGAAGTTGGATAAGTCCACACCTGAACCGGCTGTCAATGCAGCCACCCAGTCTTCGACTGTAACGGCCTGACCGTCATGACGGCGGAAGTATTCGTCTGTACCTTGACGAAATTTTACCTTGCCAAGCAAGGTCGACATCATGCGGTTAATTTCCGCACCTTTTTCGTACACGGTAGCCGTATAGAAGTTATTAATTTCAACAAAATGATCCGGACGTGGTGGATGAGAAAGTGGACCTGAATCTTCCGGGAACTGATGCGCTTTTAATACTGCGACATCATCAATACGTTGTACCGCAGCAGACTGCAAATCTTCCGAGAAAGACTGATCACGGAATACGGTCAAGCCTTCTTTCAAGCACAGCTGGAACCAGTCACGGCAAGTAATGCGGTTACCGGTCCAGTTATGGAAATATTCATGTGCAATCACCGACTGTACACGCATGATGGCAGCATCAGAAGTATATTCTTCATCAGCCAGTACACATGAGGTATTAAAGATATTTAAACCTTTATTTTCCATTGCTCCCATATTGAAAGCACTGGTTGCCACAATCATATAATTGTCTAGATCGTATGGGCGACCATAATGTTCTTCATCCCATTGCATCGAATGTTTAAGCGCTTCCATGGCAATGTGACATTTTGGAATATCTTTTTCTTCAGCGTAAATTTCAAGCGCAACGTTACGGCCTTCAGACGTCACATAGGCATCTTTTAAGACAGCCAGATCACCAATCACACAGGCAAATAAATAAGATGGTTTTTTAGTCGGATCTTGCCAAATGGTGTAATGACGACCTTCACCAGTCTCACCCGCTTCCATCAAGTTACCGTTGGCCAGCAGCACTGGAAATTTTTTATCCGCTTCGACACGGGTAGTAAATACAGACAAGACATCTGGACGGTCCGGATAGAAGGTAATTTTGCGGAAACCTTCTGGCTCATTTTGGGTTACGAATAAATCACCACTGGCCTGATATAAACCTTCAAGTTGGGTATTGCTTTCAGGATGAATAATCACCTGGGTTTCAAGCGTGACTTGATCTGGTGCCTGGGCAATCACCAGCTGTTCTGCATCAAGCGTATAATCAGTTTCAGACAGCGGCTTGCCATTTAAAATAATCGATTTTAATTCCAGATCACGGCCCAACAGGATTAAATCACCTGCTGTCTGGCGCTTCATTACCAAAACTGAATTTACTTTGGTATGGTCATCATAAACTTGAATATCCAAGTTGATCGAATCCACCAGAAAAGAAGGTTTTTGATAATCTTTTAAATAAACAGTTTGGTCTGCTTCAACCACTGGGTTAGCCGCGATATTCATATAATGTCCTGATCCTGTATTCTTAAGCCAAAACTTTGTTGTTGTAAAATGCTTCGATCATACGACAACTTTCACAATCTGTCTGTGCTATTGCTTTGAGTTATATATGGGCACTTTGCCTATCATTTTCAATTCGTGAAATGAACATCAACACAATTAATCTGCCAGTTGCTTATTTAATATGCATTGCTCATCCAACCATCTGATTTAACTCTAATGTGTCTGAACAAAATAAATAGACAATCTATGTATTTTGATATCTCTTTATATTATTTGAGTGAAATTTATAGGGCTTATAAAATTGATTAACTCAAAATGACACTTATTTTCAAGATGAGTACATTTTGAGCACGTTTTTTGCTTGTATATCTCTGTGCGAAGCGCACTATAAAAATTAAGCCAAAATTAAAAAGAGGTGTCCTATGTATCTAAAAGACCATATTGTTCGCGTAGAAAATATCAAAACCATGCAGACTCTGGATGCAGCAGGCATCGATCATAAAGTTATTGCCATGTTCATGAGCTGTGAAGGCATTCCAATGCAATCGGTCGATATTTGTGCAATTTTAAATAACTACGATGCTTTAGGAAGCAAAAAACTTCCTTCTAAAAAGGTTCAGGCTTTAATTAATGCAAAGCTCATGGGAGAGGAGGATGAATCATTACCTTGCCCCGCCTCTTATTAATACTTCGTTTTAACATAAGGCTTTCATCCCCTTCTTGGTAGAGATAAAAGCACAGTTTTTATCTCTATCTCAATTAGCTGATTCCATGGAGTCATATATCTCAATCCATAACATCTCTTGTGCTAAAACTTAACTGAATGATGCTCCCTTCAGCATTATTCCATCACGTCCCGCTTAAAGACATGTGTATAATCAATAAGACGATAAACCCGACTTGCGATTGACTCATTTCATGCTTCTTCAGATTCTGCAAAAACAGCTCGATGAAAGTTCATCATGCCCTTTATGTCAGGCATCCATGTTCTGGATTGAAGCAGAACAGTATGATCAAGCTATAAATTTTCATGAATGCAGTCACTGTCAGCACCGGGTTTTCGAAGATGCGCGGCATACCTGTCACTGTGACAAATGTTTGGCCAGTCGTAAAAGAATACTCGCAGAAACACGCCTGCAAGAACAACGCAAACTGAAATCCAAAGATAAAGATGCTGTCGAGTACCGACTAGATCAAATCAGTTTTCTAAATAAATTGTTTTTACTGAGTCTTTTAGACAATCAGGTGCAGGAACATACTACGCATCATGAATACATAGACTGGGAAAGTATTAAATACCATGCCATCACCCCGAACTATCTATTCCAGAATTATTTGATCAAGCAGCTGGTCAAAGAGCAAATCCTGATTGCCAAAGATTTTGCATCCGAAGCCCACCATTACTATGTCAATGTTCGTCTAGACGGTTATTCAGAACCGAGTTTGTTTAGTATTACCCAGCAACTGCGTAACTGGTTCTATGAAAATTTAACCATGGGCGTGCCCTTTAAAAGCGCCGATGAAGTCAAGAATGCGCTTTATCTGGTGCTATATCAAGAAATTATCCAGTTCGCCCAATTCTACTGTCGCACCTGGGGCATCCAGATTGCTGGCAATAACAGTTTCCAGACCTTTTGCTACCGTTTAATGGACTCACTCGCAGTTGGGCAGATTTATTATCTGGTACAAACGGCTCTGGAATATCTGTATCAGCAAAAGGCCCTGCAAGTACGCAATGAAAACTTTATTAACACCAATTTATTAAAGAAAACTTTGCAGCAATATCGCGAACGTGCCGTGACTGAAAAATGGGAAACGTCGACCCTGCCACGTCCGCACAATATTCCATTCAGCAAGATGAGCGAAATCCTGTTGTTCCGTTTTCTGGGCTATGATGAAACGATCTTTTTCCAACCGCATTGGCGACTGTGGAAAAAGATTGAACCACGGTTAAGCTTTTACTCACAAAAGCGCTGTATGTATTGTGGTTCCAATGATCTAACCGTGGATTATGATGCTGAAAATTATGTGACCTTGTGCTGTCGCAACTGTAAGCATCAAGACCACTATTTTACCCAATAGCATTTCACCCGCTAAATGGTGATTGATATGTCTAGTTTCTCCGATTCAACTCTCTATCATTTAAGGAATAATCCCATGGATCAAACTTCAGCATTGGTCGAGCAGATTGTTGAAGCATGGACACAACTGCAAACTCAGCAGCCTTTGGTGCAATGTATTACCAACAGTGTAGCCGCAAATTATGCAGCCAATATCTTACTGGCTGCTGGCGCATCCCCGGCCATGATTGATAATCCATTCGAAGCTGAAAGTTTTACCACGATTTCAGCTGCACTCAGTATCAATCTGGGGACGCCGACTGATGCGCAGATGCAGGCAATGCAAATTTCTGCCAAGACAGCGCAGCTTAGCGGTACACCTTGGGTACTGGATCCTGTCGGTTATGGTCCCATATTAAAATGGCGTTCAGACATGGTTGATGAACTATTGCAATATCATCCCACTGTTATTCGCGGGAATGCTTCAGAAATCAGTACCCTTGCCGGCAATCAGGTAGTTTCCAAAGGTGTAGATAGTACACTGGATAGCGCAGATGTTTACCATCAAGCCAAAGTGTTGTTAACCCAAGCCGAATGTATTGCCATTTCTGGCGAGTCTGATTTCATTTTGACCCGGGCACTAGATGCTGTTATTCAAGTCAACGGCGGCTCATATTTACAGCCCAAAGTCACCGCAACAGGTTGCGCCTTGGGGGCATTAATTGCAGCCTATTGCGCTGTCACCTCACCGACTATTGCCACCATTGCAGCACATAGCCATTTTGCCATTGCAGGAAAACTGGCCTTTGAAAAAGCCCAGACGCTGGGACAGTTCAATGTCGCTTTCATGGATTATATTCACAGTTTAAATCCAGATTTAATCCAGCAATATGCAGATATTAAAATTATTGAACTCTAGACTATACTGTTAATCAAACATTTGTACTCAGACCAGACTTAATACACATGACGATCAAACGATAAATTAAAGATCGTCTCTAAAATGGTTTTCAAATCCAGTTTGCAGATACAAAGCAAGCCCATACCATCAAAATAGTCAGGTACATGCTGCATAAAAAAATTGCTATGCGGCGTAGCCTTATTTCTTAATCGTTGAATATGCTTAGGTGTGGTCTGTGGCATCACGTGAGGATAGACAAAAATATCTTCACGACGCTTGCTGACCTCCTGCTTACGTTGCTGCATCAGCTGCAAAACTTTTAAATATTCTTGCGGTATATCCTTACCTACACGTGGAAAAAAATTTTGTGAGCGAGAAGCGAAAAGAGTATAAACCTTGGGCTGTATTACAGTGGGAACAAACCATAATGGTATAGTCGGGTGCCGAATACGATGATTAATCGCAATACGAATTGCAGTTTTCAGGGTTCTATTGCCTTTGCGGTAGGCAGGTAAAATCCCCGCCCGATTACTCACCACAAAAATTGGATTACCCGCTAAAGATAGTTTGAGTATTGGGATAATATTCTGTCCAACGATTTCATTTTTATGATGATAATGAATAACGAGTACTGAAACTGCATCTTTATCATAGACAAAATTATAAATTTCTTCTTCACAAAAATCCGGGAAAATTTGCTGATCAAATTCACACATGGTTTTAAAAAATCGATGTTTTTGTTCAGTTGCCAGTTTTGCAAAATCTATTATGGTTTCTGTAATTCCCATCACATTGTTCCATTTTTCTTATACATATCAATTATTCATGATCTTTGCTTGCATCTCTATCACTTAAAATGGTGATTTAAGCCCCATTTCAGCATTTTTTCATCATGCTTCTTTATGCTGTATGGTTAAATTTCAAAAAATACTGCCATACATTCCCAATAAAAAAGTCCAACAGCTCAAGTCTGTTGGACTTTTCCGATCAGCTAAAAGAATGGATTAAAGATATCCAAATCCTTTTAACTCTCAACCACAATGCCTCAAGGATAGGTAATCAGCACCGACTTAATCCGGTTATCTTCCATTTCAGTCACTTCGAATTGAATTCCACGATATTCCAGTTGAATCCCCAGACTGACCTCGCCATGCGTTTTATCTAAAATTAGACCCGCAAGGCTAATGTAACCCGCCTCTTCTTCAACCAGATCCATCATGCCCAATTCTAGTTCAAGTTGATACACATCCAGCATACCTGAAGCTTTCCATGTATGATCATCAACTTTTACCAAATCCAGCTGCTCATCGGCATCAGGAAACTCACCAGCAATCGCCTCAAAAACATCAAGTGGAGAAATCAGCCCCTGTACATTCCCAAACTCATCACTTACCAATACCAATGAACCTTTTGAAGTCCGCAGAGTATTAATAGCATCTATCACTTTCATTTTTTCAAAAATATAGATCGGACGATGACGTTTGATCAAGGCTTTAAGTTGTTCTTGATCTTCAAGCACATCAAGCAATTCCTTAGCCCGAACAATAGAAAGTACTTTGTCCAAACTGCCACGGCAAACTGGAAACAAGCTATGCGGGACAGACAATACCTGTTCACGAATCTGTTCGGCACTGTCATCCAGATTGACCCAGGAAATCTGTGTTCTAGGCGTCATGATTGAGGCAACGGATCTTTCAGCAAGAGTCAGTACTCCACCAATCATATATCGCTCTTCATCAGCAAATGCTTCTTGAGCCTCAAAGTGCTGGGCACTATCAGCCAGAGTTTCCACTTTACCCCCCATCAATTTCAAAATAGAGTCTGCAGTGCGGTGGCGTAATGGAATTTTAGAGGCATTCTTAACAGCATTGCGTTTTGAAAACTGGTTAAATACTTCGATCAAGATTGCAACACCAATACCCGAATAGATATAACCTTTAGGAATATGGAAACCAAAACCTTCAGCAATCAGGCTGATACCAATCAGCAATAAGAAGCTTAAGCACAGGATCACAACAGTTGGATGGCGGTTCACAAACGCAGTTAACGGTTTAGAGGCAATCAGCATGACAATTACAGCAATCGTTACTGCCGCCATCATCACATAAATATTATCCACCATCCCAACAGCAGTAATGACCGAATCTAGGGAAAATACGGCATCCAATATAATAATTTGTGCTACTACTGCCCAAAAACCGGCATAAACCACGGAAGATGTCGATTGTACTTCAATCTTTCCTTCCATTTTTTCGTGCAGTTCTGTGACAGCTTTATAGACCAGAAATAGTCCGCCGAAGAGTAAAATTAGATCTCGCCCCGAGAAGCTTAAATTTGCTATCTCGATAATCGGCTTAGTCAAGGTAACGAGCCATGAAATGACTGATAAAAGCCCTAAACGCATAATCAATGCAAGTGAAAGGCCAATGATACGTGCTTTATCACGTTGTTCAGGAGGAAGTTTTTCTGCCAAAATGGCAATAAAGACTAGGTTATCAATCCCTAGAACAATTTCTAAAATAATAAGGGTAAGTAAACCAATCCAAATTCCCGGATCCAATAAAAACTCCATTAGTTTATTACTCCGATTTCAAGAATTTGGTTAAAAGCAAATTTAAACCGACACGGCGACGGATCCATATAAGTGACCTTTTCAACAATAGATAATTTATTATGCACAATCTGTAAAATTTGTAATTATATTTTTGTATTTAAAGAGCTACAACTAAGTTCAAAGCTGAAATCTTGTTCACTTTTATCTTTTAATTTAAGTTAAATGCAAAAATACTTTAAAAAAATACATGTTAATCTTTTATTTAACCTAATGCAGTTGAACAGTAACTATAAATAAACTTATGTTTTTTTATTGAATAATATAATTTTTATAAATTGCTTTTAATACCTATAACATGCTCTTCAAAACATTTTACATTCAAACAATTTTTCAAATGCAATATCACAACATCATTACATTCTGACTTAGCTATTTTCATTCGTGTATTTGTTTCGATAGCCTACCTATACTCTGCTAGCAAAAGATTTTAAGTATTAAAAATATCAATTATTTTTCAAATAGATAACAAAAAATATATGCAATCTTTTTGATAAAACATGCGTAATCTTGATTTTTTGTAAGGAAACTTATTAATATAACTTTCCTTATTGCATTATAAGAAACTTGATATATATTAATAATAAAAATGAGTATTGGTTGGCAAATCTAAAAAAAACAGGATGCCCATCAATCCATCAAACTACAACAATGTCCTAGAGGCAATAACCATGACTAAAAAATACAATAAATTCTTACCTTCTTCTGAAGATTTCACTTTAGAAAATTTTCCATACTACTGGGTAACACAAGTTCACGCCCAATATGTGCAGAATGTTGATCATGCCTTAAAAAAATATGGATTAGACAATTCTCGTCGTCGTATTTTACTATCCTTAAAATGCAAACCCCATGCAAGTGTTTCTGATCTTTCTGAAATGGTGGTTTCAAAAATGTCGACCACAACAAAAATTGTTTATCGATTAAAAGATGAAGGATTAGTTGAAACCTACTCTTGTGAAGATGATGCACGTATTACACGAGTCATTTTAACTGATAAGGGACAACAGATGATCATCAAAATTAATGATCTGACAAATGTAGTTTTAGAACAGTCTTTTGATGGACTGACGCCATTACAAATCGAAAAAATGATAGAAAGTTTAAAATTTATTTTTAAAAATTTAGCACGATAATTTATAGATTATAAATCTATAAAAATAAAATTTATGCATTTTTCTCATAAATTTCTTAAAATAATGTTACAATAATAAAATACAAATACAACAATTAATTGGGGAGAAAAACTCAATGACAAAAAAATACAGTAAGTTTTTACCTTCTGGGGAAGATTTTAAATTAGAAGATTTTCCATACTACTGGATTACGCAGGTACATGCTCAACAAGTACAGAATGTAGATCATGCCCTAAAAAAATATGGTTTAGATAATTCTCGCCGCCGTATTCTTGTTGCATTGCAGTCAAAACCGCATGCAAGTGTATCCGATCTTTCAGATATGGTCGTATCCAAAATGTCGACTACAACTAAAATTGTATATCGATTAAAGGATGAAGGCTTGGTGGATACTTACTCTTGTGAAGATGATGCTCGAATTACCCGTGTAGTCCTCACAGAAAAAGGGAAACAAATGACACAGAAGATTAATGATCTCACGAATGTGGTTTTAGAGCAGTCTTTTGAAGGTCTAACACCATTACAAATTGAAAAAATGATGGAAAGCCTTAAACATATTTTCAAAAATTTATCGCATTAATTTTGCTTAATCAAAAAAATTCAGCTGGGGACTGGTTTTTCTGATTATCGCTTTAGGAACATGTGAGCATTCAAACTCAGCCTCCGGAAATCCTTCTACAAAAGAATGAATATCCGGAGAGTTCCAGCCAAGCCATTCATCTAAACGCTCGTGTGGAATTACAATCACTGAGCGTTTAACACTTCCAGGTTCATGAAACTCCTTCATCATAGGGTGATCTATCGCATCCATCGTAATCATGGTTGCTGAACGAACAATTTCATCTCCTAACCGCGCGATCTCATATAACGCTGCGATATAAATCGCATTACCATCTTTACGCCTTACTCCCCAGCGCTGGGGTTTAGAATCAAAATATTTTGACTCATAAAATTCATTGACGGGTATTACTCCAAACTTACACTTCATTATTGCTTCGCTAAAGCTTGGTTTTTGCAGGAGTGTTTCATTTCGGGCATTGTAGGTCTTAAGAGCAATATTTTTATCTTCTGCCCATTTTGGAATTAAACCAAAATGTACCTTACGCCATTCCAAACCCTGATCTGATTTAAACAGCAAGGGCAACTCATAGTTCGGATAGACTTCATCTGGATATTCAAATGGAATATCAGGAAGATTTAAATCCCGTATCTGATCTAGAGTAAGTGGTTTGAAGTTAGCACACATACGATAACATTTAGCAGAGAACACGGCTCATTATAACGTCGTGCCCTTGTTTTTACTTTTACCTCATCGCTGGAAACGTTAACCAATGTGTACGGCTAAATTCTTACAAAATCCACTGTCTATTAAAGCACCGTAGCCCAGAGTTTTTTTACCACTAAATGTGCATTGGCCTGATCTCAATCTAATAGCCTTGCTATACTTCTTTGTATCTACAACCAGCGCAAATTGCAGATTTAATCTGGGCATAAATTTTATTTCAGATCAGACCTATTTTATTCAAACGATTACGTTTGATACCATCACAGAACAAATTCACTTTTGCACGTCATGTTATCTTCATGCAATAAAAAAGCCCCTGCTGAGGCTTTAAAATTTTATAAATCTGTATTTAAACAAAGGTTAGGTATTAACTCGATTCAGTTTTTGCATAGCAGCATATAAGCGCCAATAAACAAAAAAACTAAAAACTGGATCAATACAGGCATCTTTATATAAATTGATTTTTTCCAGTTCTTCTGTGCTCCATCGTTCCGAAAAGCCCATCCAAACAACATCAAGCAGCACGATAACTGCAATAAAAATCACTAAAGTTTTAAGCACTATTGGCAAATACAGAGCAAAATAACGGTTGAGAAATTGCTGTCCATTTTCTCCGCCATTTATCTTAAATATAGCATTAGTCCAGCTAATCAACAGGCCTAAATTTACTAAAAAAACAGCAAAATTCAATCGTACAGGCTGCTCTGGAGTAATCACCACTAAAAAGAATGACAGCAAGATTAAAATGCTGCTTGCAATATAATAATTTTTATATTGTGCCTGTGTGATGCGATTACTTTTTAAGTCTTCAATTAGTTGGTTTACATTCCAAAAATACATACTGTAAATACTCAATTTTTTATATTCTTTATAAATTAAAAAAAGCCTCCGAAGAGGCTTTTTTTAATTTACAGGATTAGTCACCTGTATAACCTTTTAATTTTAAACGTGCAGCATGTAGAAGTGGCTCTGTATAACCAGAAGGTTGTTCACCACCTTTAAATACCAAGTCATACGCAGCTTGATATGCATAGCCGTCAAAGTTTGGTGCCATTGGCGTATACAGTGGATCATTGGCATTTTGCTCGTCCACAATTTTCGCCATGCGCTTGAACACTTCTTCAACTTGCTCAGCCGTTACGATACCGTGACGTAACCAGTTCGCAACGTGTTGTGAAGAAATACGTAAAGTTGCACGGTCTTCCATCAAACCAACGTCGTTGATATCTGGAACTTTCGAACAACCCACACCTAGATCAACCCAACGAACCACATAACCTAAGATACCTTGTAGGTTATTTTCCAGTTCTTTGGTTTTCTCTTCAGCAGTCCAGTTTGTATCTGTTGCTAATGGCGGTGTCAACAAATCATCTAATGATAATGGCTGAGTGTTCAATAATTCTTTTTGACGCTCAGACACGTTGCATTGATGGTAATGGATTGCGTGAATTACAGCACCAGATGGAGATGGAACCCATGCACAGCTTGCGCCAGCTTCTGGATGCTCAATTTTGGTTTTGTACATGTCAGCAAGCATATCTGGTTTTGGCCACATTCCTTTACCAATTTGTGCCTTACCACGTAGACCCGCTTGAAGACCGATCATTACGTTACGGTTTTCGTACGCAGGGAACCAGATTTGTGACTTCACTTCGCCTTTACGAACGAATGGACCAGCTTCCATAAATGTATGGATTTCATCACCTGTACGGTCCATGAAGCCCGTGTTGATGAAGATGGTACGATCTTTCGCTTGAGCGATACAGTTTTTCAAGTTCACAGATGTACGACGTTCTTCATCCATGATCCCGATTTTCAAAGTCTTCGCTGGTAAACCAAGGGCTTGTTCAGCACGCTCGAATAACTCAACAGCAAACGCCACTTCTTCTGGACCGTGCATTTTTGGCTTAACGATGTACATCGAACCTTTACGAGAGTTCTTGTTTTCGTTTTCGCCTTTAATGTCTGCAAATGTCAATAATGGAGTAACTAACGCATCCATAATACCTTCGTAGATTTCAGCACCATCTACAAGAATCGCAGGGTTTGTCATCAAGTGACCAACGTTACGAAGAAGCATTAACGAACGACCGTGAAGAGTCGTTTCACCACCGATTAAGTTTTTGTGAGTACGGTCTTTGTTTAAAGTACGTGTAACCGTTTTACCATTCTTTTCGATAGACTCTGAAAGTGTACCTTTCATTAAGCCTAACCAGTTACGGTAGCCTTCAACTTTCTCTTCAGCATCTACAGCTGCAATTGAGTCTTCCAAGTCTTGAATTGTGGTTACTGCAGCTTCAAGTACAAGATCTTTTACGCCAGCAGCGTCAGTTTTGCCAATTGGGCTGGTTGCATCAATTTCGATAACAACGTGTAAACCATTGTTCAAAAGTACGATTTCAACTGGTGCGGCTTCATCGCCATTGAAACCAACAAATTGAGCTTCTTTCGCTAAAGTCGTCGTTGAACCATCTTTGAGCGTTACAGCTAATTTTTTGCCTTCGACCGCATATTTGGTTGCATCTGCATGCGAACCGTTTGCCAGCGGGAAAGTTTCATTTAAGAAGTTTTTAGCAAATGCGATAACTTTGTCACCACGAACCGGGTTATAGCCCTTACCTTTTTCCGCGCCACCTTCTTCAGAGATGACATCGAAACCGTAAAGTGCGTCATACAATGAACCCCAACGTGCATTCGCAGCGTTTAAGCAGTAACGTGCATTACGCACAGGCACTACCAATTGCGCACCAGCCAATAATGCGATTTCTTCGTCTACATTTTCTGTGCTGATTTGGAAATCTTCTACTTCTGGTAATAAGTAGCCAATTTCAGTAAGGAAAGCTTTGTAAGCTTCGAGTTCAAATTTGTTGTTGCGGTGCCATTCATCAATTTTCGCTTGAATGTCGTCACGCTTAGCCAATAGTGCTTTGTTCTTTGGGCTAAGATCGACAACGACTTGTTCAAAGTTTTTCCAGTAAGTTTCACTGTCTAAACCCGAACCCGGTAATGCTTCATTTTCGATGAAATCGTAAAGTTCTTTAGCAATCGCTAACTTGCCTTTTTGAATACGTGCAGTCATTGTCTTTCCTGATATTGCTACTTTTTATAACAAGAGATTCTAGTATACCGATTTATACCTAGCTGAATAGTACTATCACATTCCTAAATAGTGACCATTTTTCAATAAATAAATATAGCCATCATTCAATAAAATAAAGATCAGGAATGCAACATTATTATCTGCCTGAATACCTTTTTATAGTTTATAAAGTTTTTTAAATGTCGAAATTAGACTTAAGTGCAGAATTTTGCATTAAAACCGCGCAAAAGCCTTATTTCTTTTACTCTCGAGCAAAGATTAAGCCACGAATATCACAAAATGTCGATAAAACAATCAAAGAATTTTTATTAAAAAAGCGCCTTTCGGCGCTTGATATTTAGCTCGCTTCTGAAGCTGAACCTTGTATTTGTCGGTGTTCAGAATTCAGATAATCATCGGACTGCATTTCAAGTAAACGTGAACGCGTGCGTTCAATTTCGAAAGCCAGTTTCTCGCCCTGATAAATCTCAATAATACTGTCTTCCGAAGTGAGCAGCAGCTTGACACCGCGATCATAAAACTCATCGACCAGGTAGATGAAACGGCGCGTGCCTTCAGACAGATAATCTGTCATATGCGGCACATTGCTGACCAGCACGGTATTATAAATATTGGCAATCTCAATAAAATCTGCCGGGCTACGTGGCTTCAAACACAATTCTGAATATTCACACCACAACACATCTTCAGTATGACCAATCGTTTCTACAATACGGTTATTGATGATAATTGGCTCTTGTGACTGGGTTTGAGTTTGCGTTAAGGCAGTGAAACGCTGTGCAATCCAGAGCTGATGTTCATGTGTCAATGGGTGCTTGAACAGTTGCGCTTGCTTGAGCACACGTAAGCGGTAATCTACGCCAGCATCCACATTCAAAATGACACAGTTCTTTTTCACCATTTCAATAGTCGGCATAAAACGGTCACGGTGAATGCCGTTTTTATATAAACCATCTGGCGCAATGTTTGACGTTGCCACCAAAGTAATGCCACGGGTGAACAACTTCTGGAACAATTCACTTAGAATCATGGCATCTGTGACATTGGAGACAAAGAATTCATCAAAACAGATCACCACAGCCTGCTGGTAAATCTGATCTGCCACCAAATCCAGTGGATTTCGCTGTCCCGACAATTTATTCAGCTCGCGATGTACATGCTGCATAAAATGATGAAAATGCATGCGCATTTTACGACGAAACGGAATCGACTCAAAAAATTGATCCATTAACCAGGTTTTACCACGCCCTACACCGCCCCACATATAGACACCTTGCGGTGATGTTTGACGGCGAAAACGACGAAACGCTTTTTTTGATGCTTTAAAGCGCTGAATCAATTCCTGCCAGACACGATCCAATTCATGTACAGCTTGAGCCTGTGCTTCATCCGGCATGAACTGACCAGAAGATAGTGCTTGAGCATAACGCTCCGCAGGTGACAAAGGAGTAAAGGCTGTGCTGTGCTTAGAGTTTAATTCTGACATATCATTGAATACTATTTTAGGCTATTAAAAGTATAGCGAAGATTGAGATGGAATATATAACACTTTGGCATTAATATACTTAGGCTATTTACAAAACTATTTAAAATACTGGCGTGGACTGTATCCAAACCATCTTTTAAAAGCATGATTAAAAGCTGCCGGTTCTGAATAACCAAGTAACTCCGCAATCATTTCTATAGAGTACTCTTTATATTCAATCAACCTTAAAGCTTTGTCTTTAATCAGTTGTTCACGAATCTGTTTATAACTGCTTTGCAATTGTTGCAATTGATGCCGCAATGTCCGTTCTGGAATCTGTAAGGCTTGGGCAGTTTCTGCCATGGTCGGCATAACACCCTGCTGTAATTCCAAGTAATCCTGTACCCGCTGTACCAATGAAGGCACCGGCTCATCTACCTTTAATCGCTGCAATTCGGCCATGCATTTATTTTCATAGATTTTGAAAGTCATTTGATCTGTCGATGGAATTTGCACACTTAACAATGCCTGATCAAACCAGAAGGCTGCACAAGAACAACCAAACTGTAAATCAGCACCATAATATTCATGATACTTCTCTAAAGATTGCTGATCTTTAGGCGCTGCAAATGGCAATTCAATATGCATGTGAGGAATAGGCAAACCCATCATCTGATAAAGATCCCGAATAAATTTATAGCTTCCAGAAATCTCACATTGTGCTTGCAGCAATCCCAGATCACTCTTTAAATCTTGAGGGAAGTAACACAAAGCCACCAGATCTTCTTGATATTTCAGACTTAAAGATCCGGTTAAATAAGTTAAGGCCTGAAAGTGAATACCCTGCTGCAAAGCGATATGCAGATTATCACTGGCGACCAACAGCATCAGCAAGGGACCGTAGCCCGCAAGTGTATAATGCTGCCCAATCAATAAACCAACTTCTGGTGCAACGCCTTCGCCTATCACTTTCAGCACATCCCGTTCCAGACCAGGATAAATCGTTGAACTTGGATCCAAAGCTTCTGCGCGCAGCCCAATACTTAAAAGCTTATGATCAACCGGTACTCCTGCTTTACGCATACCTTGAACCAAATACATCAAGCTGAGTACTGATCGTTTCATAACACTTTCAAAAAAAGATAACCCTTAATTTTTACTATAATTTTTTACCCTTGCAAATTGCCGAATCTATCAATTTTCTGGATATAACTTTGTGCGAACAGCTAATCTCTACCTTCCATATTTCAATAGCCAAAAATAGAGGTTAAACAGACGGAATACGTGATGGATTAAATCCATATGCGCAGCTTACTAAGCACATAGACTGGTACACTTACCCTTTACCCCCTTATGAAAATTTACATTCCAAGCTAGTCATATCAATGTCTTTTGGTCACAGAATAGACCATTTAATATTCTGGCTAATCATCCTCTAAATTAAACTGCAGGAATTACTGCAGGCTCAAGGTTTAATCGTCATAATACACAGGTATTTATTAATCTTTATTATCCTATGCAATCCTTTTGGTTGATTTTCCAGTTACTCATTTGTTTGGTACTTGGATTTGTCTTGGCTAGACGTTTACCGCAATGGTTAGAACGCATTGCCTTTAAAATTCTGCCCTATTTTACTTATATCTTACTCATTGCAATTGCCATTGAGTTTACCCAAACATTGCATACCATTGCCCAACCTTGGCAAATTTTGAATCATGCTGCACTTTTAGCCTTTTTGACCAGCATAGGCGCATTTATCTGCTGCTATGTATTATTCAAACTTTTAGGCTACCAGCCTAGTCATGGCAAAGTCTCTATGAGCTTAGTCAGTAAGTCGCTTATTAATATCAGTTATGCTTTTATTGCTCTTGGAGTGGGTTATACACTCTCTGAATCTGTCGCAAACCTAGGCTACACCTTGCACCTGAGTACATGGCATCTATTGTTGGTGTTCATGTTCTTGATTGGTTTGGACCTTGCCTACTCACCACTAGACAGATCCTGGTTAAACTGGAAAATTTTATTGGTGCCTTTGGGTTGTATCCTTGGGTCACTAATGGGTGCATTTGTTACAGCTACACTCATTCAAGATATCAGTTTAAAAGATCTGATTATGCTATCCCAAGGTTATGGTTTTTATTCCATGACTGGGATTGTAGTGACTGAACTCAAAAATGCGCATTTAGGCAGTATTGCGCTGATGAATGATTTGTTTAGAGAAATCCTAGCGATTGTGTTTATGTATATTATTGGCTGGCGTTACCCACGTTCTGCAATTTCTTCAGCAGGTGCAACAGCGATGGATGTCACCCTGCCAATGGTGAAACAGGCTTGCGGTAATGACTTTATTCCGCACGCGATGGTGAGTGGTTTTATTCTTTCTGTACTTGCGCCAATTTTAGTGAGTGTATTGGCGGCCTTATAAAAATCGCTCCTTGCGCAGCAGTGCTGCTCACCCTTTAACAAAGGCAGGAAGTCCCCCTTTAAAAAGGAGGGATTTCTCCTCTCTCCCTTTGGGAGAGAGTTAGAGAGAGGGCGAATACTTACAACGTCGCCAAAATATCTTTCAAAGTCTGACGCGGATTTTCTGATTTGGTAATTGGCCGACCAATAACCAAATGTGTAGAACCATCTATCATTGCTTGTTTCGGTGTCACAATACGTTTTTGATCGTCCGCAGCAGAACCCGCTGGACGGATACCCGGTGTCACCAAAGCAAATTTAGAGCCCAAAGTTTCACGCAGCATTTTCGCTTCTTGAGCTGAACAAACTACACCATCCAAACCACTGTCTTGAGTAAGTTTCGCAAGACGCTGCACCTGTTCAAATGGCTCAATATCCAAACCAATATCTTTTAAGTCTTCACGCCCCATTGAAGTCAATACAGTCACTGCAATCAGCTGAGTAGGATAGTTTCCAGCCTTCAGTCGCTCCACACAGGTTTCCATCATCTTGCGTCCGCCAGATGCATGAACGTTGACCATCCATACACCAAGGTCTGCTGCTGCACAAACAGCTTGAGCTGTAGTATTTGGAATATCATGGAATTTCAAGTCCAGAAAAACTTCAAACCCTTTGTCATGCAATGCCTTCACCACACTTGGGCCTTCATGAGTAAATAGCTCTTTACCAACTTTCACCCGACATAATGCAGGATCCAATTGTTCTGCAATCGTTAACGCGTCATATTGGCTTTTAGCATCCAGTGCAACAATGATACTCAAGAGACTTACCTTCACTCAGACAAAAAATTGAGCTTATTATAAGAGTTATTCCAAGCTTTCACAAAGCGATAAAACCATGTTCATTCAAGTTATTATTTTAAATCTCACGTACAGAATTAACGTATAAAAAAACACCCTGAAGAAATTTCTTCAGGGTGTTTCAAAACTTTTAAACCTTTGGTTTTAAACTGATAGAGTTAAAACCTAAAATAATACCCAAATCTGACACTATAAAGGATTAGACGATCTGTCTTCCGGATGGATGTCTAAAACCGTTTTTTCATGTCTGCTATGGGCTGCTGCCTCAGCTGCTGCCAGCTGTGCAGCTTGTATTTGTTCTTTGCGAAGATGTTCAATGTCTTTACGTAGTCGTTTAATTTCCCAGTTATTTTGAAATACCCGAAAAATTTGTACCCCTAACAACAAACCTAATACCACACCTAAAGCCAAGGTCAATAATAATAACAGACCCAAACGCATTGCCGGCACCTGAGTAAACAACAGGTCAACCGTAAGTTCGGTACCATTTTGTAGTACAAGGGCTAATGAATAGCCAAAAAGTACTATTAATAATGCGACTAAAACGTAACGCATAAACACCCCATAATTTTTTATGACTATGCAGATTCGTTTACCGCATCACGTAATGCTTTACCAGGTTTAAAGTGCGGAACTGCTTTAGCAGCGACCTCAACAGATTTACCTGTCTTAGGATTACGACCCACACGTGGATCACGGTGATGCAAAGCGAAACTACCAAAACCACGAATCTCAATACGATTATCAGATGATAACGCGGCTATCATTTGATCAATCATAATTTTAACAGCTTCTTCAACCAAAGGCTCTGCTAAGTGTGGATTTTTTAGGGAAATCCGCTCTATTAAGTCAGACTTATTCAGTGCTTCCGTAGTCATCTGCGACCTCTTTAATTATCAAGCTACTTTGTAGATGATCCGATAATAACCTGTTTAAATACAAAACGGTAGCGTAATAAGTTAATACTACGCTACCGTTTACAGTATTTGTGTAAAAAGTATTAGTTAATTTACATTAACAATACAGTTTAACGCCTACTTAGTGGTTCATTTGAGCTTTGATCAAATCACCAATAGTCTTAGGACCATTGTCTTGACCAGTAGTTGCTTGACGTAAGTTAGCAACTGCTTCTTTCTCTTCAGCTTCGTCTTTCGCTTTGATAGACAAGTTGATAGAGCGAGATTTACGGTCTACATTAATGATTTTAGCTTCAACTTCTTGACCAACTTCAAGGAACTTAGTTGCATCTTCAACGCGGTCGCGGTTGATTTCAGATGCTTTAAGAGTCGCTTCAACTTCGTCAGCTAACTTAACAGTCGCGCCACGAGCGTCAACTGCAGTTACAGTACCTTTAACAAGCGCACCGCGTTCGTTAGCAGCCAAGAAATCGTTGAACGGATCGCTGTTCATTTGTTTGATGCCAAGGCTGATACGGTTGCCTTCAGCGTCTACAGACAAGATAACCGCTTCAACAGTGTCACCTTTCTTGTAACGACGGATAGCTTCTTCGCCTTGTTCGTTCCAAGAGATGTCTGACAAGTGAACTAGACCATCGATACCGCCAGGTAAACCGATGAAGATACCAAAATCAGTGATTGATTTGATAGTACCTGAAACTTTTTCGCCTTTGTCGTGGTCTTTAGCAAACTCTTCCCATGGATTAGCACGAGTTTGTTTGATACCAAGAGAAATACGACGACGTTCTTCATCAACTTCAAGAACCATAACATCAACTTCGTCACCAATCTGAACTACTTTAGATGGGTGGATGTTTTTGTTAGTGTGATCCATTTCTGAAACGTGTACTAAACCTTCAACGCCTTCAGCGATTTCAGCGAAACAACCGTAATCAGTAAGATTAGTTACGCGCGCTTTAACGATAGAACCTTTAGGGTAACGGTTCATGATCGCTAACCATGGATCTTCGCCTAATTGTTTAAGACCTAAAGATACGCGGTTACGTTCGCGGTCAAATTTAAGTACTTTAACAGTAACTTCTTGACCAACTTCAACAACTTCTGAAGGGTGCTTGATGCGTTTCCAAGCCATGTCAGTGATGTGAAGAAGACCGTCGATACCACCAAGGTCAACGAATGCGCCGTAATCAGTAAGGTTCTTGATAGTACCTGTAACTGTTTGACCTTCTTCAAGCTGAGCAAGAAGAGCTTCACGGTCAGCTGAAGATTCAGCTTCCATAACAGCACGACGAGATACAACAACGTTGTTACGTTTAGCATCAAGTTTGATTACTTTGAATTCTAACTCTTTACCTTCAAGGTGAGTAGTGTCACGGATAGGACGAGTGTCTACCAAAGAACCTGGTAAGAACGCACGAACTGGACCGATGTCAACAGTGAAACCGCCTTTAACTTTACCAGAGATAACACCAGTAACGATTTCGCCGTCTTCAAAGATTTTTTCAAGTTTAGTCCAAGTTTCAGCACGTTTAGCTTTTTCACGTGATAAAACTGTTTGACCCATACCGTTGTCAAGAGCTTCAACAACAACGTCAACAGTATCACCAACTTGAACTTCAAGTTCACGTTGGTCGTTTAGGAATTCAGCGCGGTCAACAATACCTTCTGATTTAAGGCCAGTGTCAACTGTTACCCAGTCAGAGTCGATGCTTACTACAACGCCTTGGATGACAGCACCCTTTTCAACGTTGAGGTTTAATTCGCTTTCTTCAAAGAGGGCTGCAAAAGATTCGGTCATGATATTTCCGATAAGTCAGCGGTCTTGGATCAGACAAGGCCGGTTTAATTAAGCGTCTACATAGTCCATATTGAACTGATCAAGCTATGCTTCTGCTGAAAAATTCTTTAATTTGTTAATTGTTGATCGACATAATTTGTCATCAACTTGAATACATCATCAATGCTTAAATTAGAGCTATCGATAATATACGCATCCGAAGCAGGCTTGAGTGGCGCGACTGTGCGCTCCATATCTCGTTTATCGCGAGCTTCGATATTAACTAAAATGTCGTTTATTTTAGCATCCAGCCCCATCCCCTGCAACTGCTTTACACGACGCTGTGCACGAGATTCAGCCGATGCCGTCAAATATATCTTGGCTTGCGCCTCTGGAAAAATTGAAGTGGCCATATCACGACCATCAGCAACCAAACCAGGCGCTTGAGCAAATGCATGTTGACGCGCCAATAAAGCAGCTCTAAGTGCAGGAATTGCTGCAACTTTTGAAGCATACTCTCCCACGCGTTCAGTACGAATCTGTTGTGTTACATCAACTGATTCTAGTAATACCGTCATGCCAGTTTGAGTTGTAACAAACTGTATGTCTAAATTTGTTGCAATTTGGGTACAGGCTTCAAGTTCTGTATCTAACTTTTCAAGCAAGCCTTTATTAAACAATGACAGCCCCAGCAATCGATACAGCGCACCTGAATCCAATAAATGATATTGGTAATGCGACGCCAGTTTTGCCGCTAATGTGCCTTTACCCGAACCACTTGGCCCATCAATCGTAATAATATTTACTGTCATTGCCTTTTCCGCCATTCCCTATACAGTTTTTGCGAGTTTAGAAAAACCAAGTTTAATCGCTGATTTAAGCTGTGCAAGGATTAATTTACTGACAAAAGGTGCACGTGCTTGTAATTCAATCGTATAAGTCACTAAAGTTTTCTCACCATCAACGCGCTGAAATTGAATCACGCCCAAATGATGCTTCACCAATGGGTTTTTAATAATTTTATATTCAATGCGTGAATTCGGCTCAAGCAGTGTAATTTGCTCTTGGAGTGGCTTAACTGGGCCAAACCCCATACGACGCACAGACCCAACTCCATCCGGACGCTCAGGATCTGCTGAATCTTTCACACGCACAACCTGCACTGGCGCAAAAGCCACGTTATAAGTTGCATGTTTAGACAATAGTTCAAATACCTGTTCTACTGGCGCATTAAATTCTTTTTGTATGGTAATAGAGTTCATAGTAGATCCTAAAAGTTATTGTGCTGTTTTATGAAATAGAAATAGCAAATATCATACGCTTTAGCCTTGATCATTTAAGGCCTTTTCTTGTAATTTTTGCTGTCTTTTCTGCTCACGACGCATTTTAAAAAACAGGCTGAGTTGCTCTGAACATTCGCTATGCAAAACACTCTGCTCAAATGCAAAGACATGATTGTAGTAACCCGTTTCAAATAGTCTACGTGCACTGACCAGAGAACCGGCTTTGGGTTCTGTTGCCCCAAAGACCACTCTGGATACACGCGCATGAATTAATGCTCCAACACACATGGTGCAAGGTTCTAAAGTGACATAAAGCACCGAATCGTCAGGCAACCGATAATTATTCAAATGCGCACAGGCTTGGCGCAAGGCCTGGACTTCCGCATGTGCCGTCGGATCACTTAAAGAGATTGGGGCATTATAGCCTGCCCCAATAATTTTATTTTGACTAACAATTACCGCACCGACTGGAATTTCCTGTTTTGATGCCGCAATGGCAGCTTGCTCATAAGCAAACTGCATCCAGTATTCATCAGTCAATTGTGTTGCATCAGTCATAGATTTAGCTAATGATTCCATAATGTTTTAACAGATCATTCCAGCTTTGAATATTTGTTACCGGAGGACAGTCAGATAAAATTGCCTTTAAAGAGCAATCACTGCCTTTTTTCCATTCTGGAGAAAGATCCTTATCTACCAACCGAGCACGAACACCTTCCACAAAGTCAGGATGGCGAATCTTCCAGTCAGAAATTTGCGTTTCCAGTTCAAACACTTCATTCCACGAATGAACATGTTTACCCCATTGCCATAACAACCACGTTAATGCAGCAGTCGCTGGAGAACCCTTTTGCAGGTTTTCACTGGCTTGACGCAACCAGTCACTGCGCGCATCACTTAAGCCAATAATCGATTCGTAGTCATGTTCAAAACTCACCCCACGGCAAACACTTTGAATGACATCCAATGAGTTCTGCAATGGCCCCGGACCAACCGGACGGTGCATACTGTTCAGCGTATCATCAATGGCGCGGTAATCCCCTGCAGGATAATGCCCCCAGTCAATATTGAGGACTTTTTCCAGCACGTTATCACGCTGTGCATCGCAAATATGAGTCGCCCAGCCAATACCATAAGCACCCGCAGAGGTCATGATTGACCCCGTCAGACCGGTAAACAAACCAATGGCACCACGGTCTGCCAAGAAGCGTGTCGCCCCCACATCCGGATATAAACCAATATTGATTTCAGGCATTGCCAACCGCGAATAAGGTGTCACCAAACGAAACGGTGCAGCCATAAACAAGCCCAATCCACCACCCATCACATAACCTTCACCCCAAACCAGGACAGGCTTGGCATAATTATGTAACAGCAAATCTAAAGCATATTCTTGCTCAAAGAATTTATTTGCAGTATCTACTTCATCATTAATCACCAACTGACGAAGTTTACGGACATCTCCACCAGCACAGAACGCTTTCGGTGTAGTTGAATCGAGCCAAATCGCTTTTACGGCGTCATCGTATTGAAAATCTTGAAACACTTCCAGAAGTGCCGTAACAATGGATTCATCCAAAGCATGTAGAGATTTCGGGCGATTCAGACGAACGATGCGCCAGCCATTTCTTGCTTCTTCTACAATAAGATCAGGATGATAAATTTTTAATTCAGGAGATTGTGTCATGCGTCCAGCTGCCAATTTATAGGCTCAATGCCATTTTGTTTCAGATAATTATTTGCCTTGGAAAATACTTTACAACCAAAAAAACCACCACGATTTGCCGACAATGGAGAAGGATGTGCAGCCTTTAAGACCAAATGTTTGTTTTGATCAATACGTTGCCCTTTTCGTTGTGCATACGCCCCCCACAGGATAAACACAATATGCTCACATTGTTCATTCAGCACATCAATTACATGATCAGTAAAATCTTCCCAACCTTTCTTTTGATGTGAAGTCGGTTGACCCGCTTCAACAGTCAATACGGCGTTTAACAGTAACACGCCTTGCTCTGCCCACCGAGTTAAGTCCCCATGTTTTGGAATAGAAAGACCCAGATCTGTATTTAACTCATGGAAAATATTACGTAAAGACGGCGGTAATGCAACCCCTCTTTGTACAGAAAAACTTAAACCATGTGCCTGATTTGGTCCATGATAAGGATCTTGACCAATAATCACGACTTTGACGCGATTCAATGGTGTTGTATTTAAAGCATTAAAAATCAGTGAACTAGGTGGATAGATCACTTTTTCTGAATGTTTTTCAGTAACAAGAAACTGTTTTAAATCATCCATTTTAGTACTGAGCAAAAAATCGCTCAATGCACTCTTCCAGCTTGCATCCAACTGAATTTTATCAAGTTTAGCTTGCTGCTGTTCCGTTAAAAACATATAACTTCCTAATTCTTTAGCATCATGTCCAGTGATTGTTTAAATATCTTTAAATTTGAACTTGCAGATCAACCATTGGGTTTTGAAATTTAATGCCTTGTTGTAATTTCTCATACATTGACGGATCAGCCCACTCTATCTGGACTTGTTCAGAGAATACGATTTGTTCCAAACTCAATGCACCCATTTGGGCATTTTCTATATCTTCAATAAAACTTTGCGCATAACCGGTATCGGTTTCATGCACAATCACCGAGTAAACTTCAACATCACCTTCCCCATTTTGGGTAATGGTCGATGCAAGTACCTGTTGTGCCAGGAAGAAAAAAATACGTGAAAACTGCTCTGCTGATGGCGAAACCGGTAAGGAGACCCAGCGTGCACTAAATTTTTTACATGCTGTAATATAGTCCGCATCATCATGTTGCCAGAAGCAAATGGCATGATCAAAACTGTCAAAAATATCCTTGATCACGCCTTTTAATAATCCAAAATCATAGACCATTTGACCATGATCAAGCTTCGAAGCCTTAAGCAATAATTCAACCTTATAGCTGTGACCATGAATCGAACGCTTACAGCGATCCGATGTGCAATTTCGCACAATATGAGCATTTTCAAACTTAAATAACTTACGAATTAACATGTGCCGTGATGCAATCAAAAATCTGTGAATTAAAATTAATTATAAAGCAAAAGTGAAAGTCTGCGCATTTATTTTCCTGTTCAAGCTGATTGGCAAAACATATCCTGCACAAACAGACTAAATTCAAGACTTATTGAGTGGGTTGCTGTAACGGATTAAAGGGTGCCATACTACGATAAATTACCGATACAGTTTGATCCTTACGCAGCAAGTCCGTGCTGAACTGGCGCTTACGCTCACTTAACAACACTTCAATTTTGGCCTTAAAGTAATTGGATTGCACACCTAACAGATCATTGACCGCATTCCGATTCTCGTCACTGACCTGACTAAACGGCTCAATGGCCCAAAGTTCATTCAGATTGGAGAAATGCTCCAATTTGGCCTGACGCTGCTGTATAGCCTGTTGCACCTGATTAATATTCAGTTTGGGATCCAGACTCACCAAGACCATGGCCGGTGCGGTATTGATATTCACCTTGCTGTCAGAGGTCGGAACTGCAGTCACATAATCAGCAATTTGCAGATATTTTTTTCCTTCAAAACCACGTACCAGTTTAAGTTCTTCTACACTATGAAATTTCTTGTTAGGTGCCAAATAACCTTGCGGCAAACCTTGATAATAGCTGGCTTCCGCTCCCATTGCGCCAATGGTTTCATCATCAGCATCCTGCCAATCAATGACTGCCTCACTCAGCTGTTCAGGCAACCCCACACGCAGCAAAAGCTTTTCAAACCATGCTTTGGCCAGCGGATTGGGGGTACCATCGTCATTCACCAAACTGTTTAAATTGAATTTTCCAGATTCATCCTGCAAAACTCCAGATACATATCCATCTTCGACAGGAAATGCCGGCATAGGTTTGGCCCAATTTTCTTGCAGATGATCGACCTCACCGGCATTTTCAGCATCATCAACCAAAAGTTCTGAAAAAAAGGCTTCTGCACTTTTGGCATACAGCAATGACTGATTTTGACGCATCAGATAGGCGGTATTTTCCGCAGTATTGGCCTGACGTTTAGCAATTGTCGCAGCAAGAATCGTAGCCAATGCCACCATGACCAAAATTGTGATTAAGGCAATGCCCTGATGCTGCTTCCTGCTCAATTGTTTTAACCTTACGAAGTTGGATTGTTTAAATTATTATTTGAATTGCTGTTCTGATTAGTATTTTGCTGTCTTAAATAGTCAGTATTTAACAGGCTAAAAATCCATTCATAGGCCACCCCTTTCACTGTTAATTTCATTTTAATCCCTTTGGGTAACAGCTGTGTTTGCGTATCATCATTTAAGTCCACTTGACCATCTGGCCATGTGGCTGTTTCATTGGGATTCAAGGCTACAGTGTCAAACTGCTCGACATCATTTAACAACACACTAGATTCAGGTTGATCTCGACCATTGCCATTTAAATGACGATATTTCAAACGATAGAGTTTTTTCTCATCTGCACGATATTGATACTCTACCCGCTCATCAGGGGACATACCCTGCTGTAAAGGATCAGTAACTCCCGTTTTGCTAAAATTAAAACGACCATTTTGCAAAACCAAAGCAGGTTGAAGCTCATGATTAATATTGGCATTTACAGGCACAGCTTGCACGGTATCTCGCAAAATTTGCTGATAGGCTTCTTGTAATTGACCTAACTGCAGCTCATGCTCAGCATTACGATCTTTAACTTTAATCATATAATCAAAGACTTTCCACCCCAAAGCTGAAAGTACAGCAAAGATAGCAATTGCGACCAGTAATTCTACCAAGGTAAAGCCTAAGGCAAGATTCTTTTTCTTCGTGTAAAATGAAGTTCTCTGTAGCAAGCTTAGCATTTGATTTTTTTTATTTTTTTCTTGCATCAAACTTTGGCCTTATAGTTAAAAAATACCAAATGCGTCACTCCAGATTCAACCTTGCCCGTTTCGTTATTCAGCAAACTAACCTGTACTTCTATACGCTGTACATTAGGACTAATGGTCGATTGCGCCGCTTTGTCAATTTGCCAGCTTTCACCTTGCTGAGTGACTTGCTTGGACTGAGTTCCCTGCAACCATTCCTGATTGATTTCCATCAGGGCAACTTCATTCAATGCCACAAATTGTGCTTTGGTTCTTAAAATGGCATTCGATGTCGCCTGAGTGTATTGCATGGCCACTTTGGTAAAAGCAATCGCAGCTGTCGCAAAAATTGCCAAAGCTACCATCACTTCCAATAAGGTAAATCCTGAGCAGCGATGAGTGAAACGCTGTTTTACCGCTGCGCAAGACGAAGAGCTATGCTCGGAGTGAAGATTAAATCGAGTAACACTCGACCTGAGAGGTGCTTCCTCGCAAGAAAGTCCAAAAACTGTGTTTGAGGAGCAGCGATAAGTAAAACCTTGTTTCACAGCTACACGAGACGAAACACTCTGCCCAAAATCTCTAGCGTTCATTGATTTTACCTAAATGGTCAATTTCGATTTCTGCACCTATCGGACGCTGTTCGAAATAAAATTGAATACGGACAGGTTTGGCTTCCCCGTTGCCCAACCACACCAGTTTAGGGGCATTTGAATTCAGCAAATCGTCATTATTGGCATTTTCATAGGCTTGATCGAGCGGCTGCACTTGAAAACTGACCCGCTCTGGCAAACTGCGCTGCTTAAATTCAGCATACGCTTGCCATTTTTTATTTTCGGACAGTATAGGGTTTGTTGTTGAGGGCTGAGATGACAGCAGATATTCAAGCACCCCATAACGAAATGGTGAAACATCGGTCGCATTTTGGACATCCAAAGCGAAAATACGGGCCTGATCGGTGGATTCCCGGTTCAGCCTGCGCAAATCCATTATAAACACTTCACGCGCCTGCATGGCCTTACGCTGATCTACCCCATTGATATTGCTTAAAATTAAGGATGCCATGATCGCCATAATCACAATAACCACCATCAACTCTATCAGGGTAAAACCACGAATGGATGATGATTGCGCTGACTTCATGGCATACCTTTAAGCAAACTGTTCGGTAGAACTCAGTTGTTTCGGCATTGCTAAGGCCTGATCAATATAAGCCACGCGTAAAGTGTCGCGTGAACCTAAATAGCGCTGGTAAAAGCTCGAATTCAGGATTGCAGCTGCACCAAGGGTTAGCGCCCAAATCGATGCCAGATAGTCCCGAACCGTCATATGGCTCTGGATGCTTTCAAGATAGTTTTCCGTCATCCGAATGATGATGCGCAAGCGGTGCTTTCTGACCTGATACAGCTCACTAAATAACAGATTGATGCCAATACCGGTCGTGGACAGCCGCTCCTCGATCTGATGGAACAACACTGTCCGTTCAGGATGATGCAAATGGTGCAGCATAAAGAAAGCCAGATGTTCAGGAAAGGCTTTCTCGGAATCCTTAATCATCTCTAGCAACATGTTCTCATTACGGATAATAAGCAGCATATACAACTCATCTTTACTCTGGAAATGCTTATACAAAGTTCCCTTTGCAAGATCGAGTTCTGCGGCCAACGCATCAAGCGTCATCCCTGATTCGCCATTTTCTAATAACAGTTGCTCTGCAACCTGAAAAATTAACGCTTCTCTTGCTCGAAACTGAGCCTGACGATCCATCTTCACTCTGTCACTCTCTTTTGCGCTTAGACCAATTCTAATGATTTACTTTAAATTAAGGAGGTTTTCAAAGTTTTGCATTGTAATGAAAGCGATTTCCTCAACCGACTTATCATATACATCACTTAAGGCTTTGGCTACATAGGGAACGTATTTTGGCTCATTAGACTTTCCTCTATATGGTACGGGTGCCAGATAAGGACTATCTGTTTCAATCAAGACCCGATCCAGTGGAACCTGCTTGGCCACATCACGCAAATCCTGGGCATTTTTAAACGAAACAATCCCGGAAAATGACACATAGTATCCGCAGTCCAGCACGGCTTTGGCTGTTTCCCAGTCTTCAGTAAAACAGTGCAAAATGCCATGTGTCGACTTTTCTGCACGAATAATATCGACTGTATCGTGCTTGGCTGAACGTGTATGTACCACTACAGGCTTTTTTACTGCTTGTGAGGCATGGATATGACGGGCAAAACATTGTTTTTGCTCTGCAATAAAATCGGTGCTGTGAAAATAATCCAGACCGGTTTCACCAATTGCCCAGACTTTTTCTGGTTGAGCCAATTCAATTAAATAATCAGTGGTTGCACGAGCCATCGTGTCAGGATCTTCACAGGGATGAACCCCGACACTGTATCCAACATCCGCGTGACGTGCGGCTATTTTCGCAAGCTCTATATGATCATCCAGATCCACCGAGATACTCATGAACTTGGATACGCCCGCTTCACGCGCCTGTGCTAATGCCAAATCCAGATCACCTTCATAAGGTGTTAAATCCAGCAAGGTTAAATGGCAGTGAGTATCTACAAACACGGTGAAATCCTAAATCGTTTAAACACCTACATAGTGTAACTAGTTCGACCTTCAGACTTAATACCTGTTAGTATTTTTTCAGCTTCTGATTTGTAATAAACACCTTTTTCCCCAGTCAACTGCATGCCAAATCCCTGTAATTTGATGCCATTTTGCTTTTGTGAGACCCAGATTACCTTGCCTGTCAGAGGAATTTTTTGTGATTGTTCTGGTAAGGTGGCCAATACAAAAACTTCATCACCCAATTTTACTGCCTGTTTGGTTGGAATAAAGAGTCCGCCACCCACCACATAAGGCATATAACTGGCATACAAGGTGTCTTTGTCCGGGATATTGGCCTGAATAATACCGCCCATACGTGGTTGCATTTTATTCCCCTTAAAATATTCAAATGTTCATTAGTTTTATACACAATTGATCAAGCACTAAATTGCTTTGTACGTTTTGCTCAATAAACCGTTTCGATTGCTGCAAGTCAGCATAAATCGTAAATAAAAATTTCAATGTATAGTGTTCTGCCAACCCGCTCAGATCCAGATCTGAGTTTTTGACCTGCTGATTTAGCTTGACACAAATCAAATCAGACAACAAGTATTCAAACATTTGCGCAAAGTCACTAAAAGGCAGTGCTTTATTCCACTTGGTCGCAATGGCCATCGGCATATTTTTCTGTGTGACCAGTTTATGCCAGTCCGTTAAAAACTCCTGTCGTTTCTGCAGCCATTCCATTTCTGCCAACTGGATGGCTTGGAGTGGCATTTGATTGGACAGGTTCATCAACAACTGTTTTTGGTTTTGATCTAAATCAGGTAAATGTTCTGTTAAATAACCATCCGCCTGAATCGATGAAATGCGATCCAGGGCAAAATGCTGTAGACGGCTACGAATGGTGGCAGGAAGTTTCAGATAATGATCCGCCAGTAGAATAATTACCACCCGCTCACCCGGTTCTTCCAGCGTTTTTAACAAGGCATTGGCAGATGCCGTATTCAAGGCTTCTGCCGGTTCAATTACAATGACACGCCAGCCATCTACAGTTTGCTGAACAAAAGGCAATAAATCCCGAATTTTTTCAATCTTGATTTTGGCATTTTGTTTTTTATTGTCTTCATCGTTACTGATATAAACATAATTCGGGTGGGTGTCCGATTTCAGCCACAGACAGCTGCCACACTCACCACACGGCGCATTATGCACATGACGATTGCTACAAAGTATCCACGCCAAAAAATATTGCGCAAAAGCTTCCTTGCCACAGCCTTTTTTACCGTAAAACAGCAAGCCATGACCCAGCTTCGGGAAGCGCCCGGTCAGGGTTTCCCAAACACTTTGTTGCCAAGGGTAAACTTGTGCGACGATCTCATTTTGCATGGAATTCAAGCCCACCCTGTTCACCAGTCTTACTCAAAATGAGCAACATCCATGGCATTGAGACGATCTAAATCTGCCTGCGTATCTACACCTGGTGGCAAGTTGGCTTCAGCCACAGCAATGGCTATACGATGACCATTTTCCAGCACACGCAGCTGCTCCAGACTTTCCAGTTTTTCCAGTACACCCATATCCCAAGACACATATTCTTGCAGTAAATTCACCCGATAGGCATATAAACCTAAATGACGGTAGGCTTGTGAATGTAATTGTTGTACTGCTTGCTTGGCGCCATCACGATCATAAGGAATGGTAGCACGGCTAAAATAAAGCGCCTGGTTATATTTGGACATGACCACTTTAACAATACTGTCACGCTGAAATTCTTCCAGATGATGAATAGGCTCACACAGCGTTGACATAGAACAGTCAGGTTTATCTTCTAATAATTGAGCGACCTGCTTAACGAGTTGTGCAGGCAGTAAAGGCTCATCCCCTTGCACATTAACAATAATGTCTTCACTGGCCCAGCCTTTGATTCGCGCCACTTCACTAAGGCGGTCTGTACCTGATGGATGATCCGCACTGGTCAATACCACATCAATGCCTTCAGCCCGACAAATTTCTGCAATGCGTTCATCATCGGTTGCAACACATAAATCATCAAAACCGGCTACTTTTTTCGCTTGATCCACCACACGTAAAATCATGGCACGTCCATGAATTTCCAATAGTGGTTTACCTGGCAAACGTGAGCTTGCAAAACGCGCAGGAATAACAATATGTTTCATAAACGATGAACCTTAAAAAATTTGAATACCAAGTTGTCGTAATTGCTGATGCAAAAGTGCATAACACTGTGACGAAAGCACAGCCTCTACCGGAACAACCCAGATTGCCCGATTAAAATCTGGGTTTTGCTTCAATAAAGGCAGCAGCTTCACCGCATCTTTTTCAGTGGTAATAATCGGATTGTTGTCTTCAAACTGTAGATCGGTGATTTCATAATCATAATGATCTGGAAATTCATGACACTGAAACTGGTGGATGCCCATGGAATCCAAGGTTTTATAAAAACGCTGCGGGAAGCCAATACCCACCACGGCATAAAAACTGTCTAAGGGATTAAAAGGCTTGGCATCCACTGCATTGAGCAAATAAGGCTCAGCCACTTCGAGATGCATATTTAAAAGTGTGCCCGGTTCCGCTGCATGTTCAATCACTGTCGCAGTTTTTAATCGGCTGGCTGGTTCACGTAAAAACCCTTCCGGTAATAATTTTTGATTCCCTAGCCCACGATTCTGATCCAGCACGATCCACTCAATCTGGCGTTCCAAAGCCCAATGTTGCAGACCATCATCACTGATAATTAAATCCAGCTCATGTTTGGATAACAAATATTCAATACTGTGCTGCCGATTTGAACCCACGACCATGGGCACACCAGTAGACTGAACAATCAAGCAAGGTTCATCACCGACAACTTCAGGAACAGAGTCTAAATCGACATAGGCTGGAAAAGGCCCCTTACCGCCATAGCCCCGACTAATTACCCCAACACGGACATTGTGACTTTGCAAATGATCCACCAGTTGAATCAACAGCGGTGTTTTTCCACTACCACCCACGGTAATATTACCAATCACCATCACTGGAACCGGTGACTGATAGCGGGATTTAATGCCTAGTTGGTAAAGTTTTTTATTGAGTAAAAAGCCACCGCGATAGATCCATGACAAAGGCCTAAGCACAATTAACCATTTGGCTTGATGATTCCAAGCATCCTGAATAAATTGTGCAATTGACATAAATCAATTTTCCTCAAAATTACGCTGATGCAACTGATAGTAAGCACCTTTCATAGCCAGCAATTCAACATGATTACCTTGCTCTACTATTCTACCGTTATCCATCACCACAATGCGATCCGCATTTTCAATAGTGGATAAACGATGGGCAATCACAATAGTCGTGCGGTCACGCATGGCAGCATCAAACGCTTGCTGAATAAAGTATTCCGATTCATTATCCAGCGCACTGGTCGCTTCATCCAAAATCAGGATAGGCGCATTTTTTAAGATTGCGCGGGCAATCGCAATACGCTGGCGCTGACCACCAGACAAATTCAAACCTTGTGCACCCAGTGGCGTGTCATACCCCTGTGGCAGACGCATAATAAAATCATGCGCATACGCCGCTTTAGCAGCTTTAATGACATCTTCATCCGATGCACCCTCAAGCTGACCATAGGCAATATTTTCACGTACGGTACGGTTAAACATCACGACCTGTTGATTCACCATCGAAATTTGACGACGAAGATTATTCAACTCTATCTCTTGAATATCGATATTATCCAGCTTCAATTGACCCGAACTGATGTCCTGATAGCGTAACAGCAAATTGACCAATGATGTTTTACCTGCACCTGAACGTCCAACCAGTGCAACAGTTTCTCCGGATTTGACTGACAGATTAAAATCATGCAGCGCGTGATAACCATCGGAATAAACCAGATTTACATCTTTAAATTCAATATTGCCATTCAAGGCAGGAGTTAAAGTACCGGTATTTTTCTCTTCAGGCAGATCTAGCAATTCAAATACTGAATGTGCGGCCGCCATGCCCCGCTGAATTTTTTCATTCACATCAGTCAGTGCTTTAATAGGCTTACTGAGCATACCCGCTGCTGTAATGTAGGCCACAAACTGTCCAGCAGAAGTATCCTGCATAATCTCTGGACGTAAAGCGATATACATGATGATTGCCAATGGAATAGACATGATGAGCTGTACGGTCGGGCTGTTCAGCTGCTGTACAATCACCATTTTCATGCCACGGCGCAAGTTCTCCATAGACGTTTCGTAAAAACGCTTTTGCTCATATTCCTGACCAGAAAATCCTTTAACCACCACATTGCCGTTTACTGTTTCTTGTACCACATGGTTCACATCCCCCATAGTGTCTTGCACCTGAGTGGACAGTTTACGCATACGTTTAGAGGCTTTTCGAATGAGCAGGCCAATTAAAGGGGCAAAAAATAGAATGATGAGCGTCAATCGCCAGTTGCTATAAATCAGGTAACCAATCAGACCAGCAGTAATCAAGCCTTGTTGCACAATCGTTCTCAGCGACTCAGTTGAAGCTGCTGTCAACTGTTCAACGTTGTACATAATTTTCGCAGTAATATGACCACTGGAATTATCCAGATAATATTGCGAAGGCAGGCGCATCAGTTTAGAAAATACTTCCTGGCGGATATTAAAAATCAGATTTCTTGAAATAACCGCAGTGAAATAGCCACCAATAAAGGTACCAAGCCCCCGAAAGAACATTAAAAGAATGACAAATAATGGAAATAACGATGTAAAGTCCCGATCTCGATGCTGAATCGCATTAATAATCTTTTCAAGCAATTTGGCAACTGAGACTTCAGTTGCCGCATTGATCGCAAAGCCGATTACAACAAAGATCGCCAACCCCCAAAAGGGCTTTAAATAACTTAACAGGCGCAAATAAACTTTTACATCGTACTTCACTAATAACCTCTAGACGGAACTTTAGTACTAATATTGATGTTAACAAAACCCAACTGACCTGCAACATCCATCACCCGAATGACATCCTGATGAGTGGCTTTTGCATCTGCAGCGATCACGAACATTAAATCACGGCGATCATTAGAAATCTGTTTAATTGCAGTATTTAAATCAGCGACATCTTTCGTTGCAATTGATTGGCCATTAATTGAGTAATGCCCAGAAGAATCAACAACGACTTCAATTTTATGCTCATATTGTTTCGGCGGCACCCCTTGCGCATCAGGCAAGGTCAAATTCATGCGACTAAATTGGTTAAAGGTGGTCGACAACAGTAAAAACACCAAGATAAACAATAAACAGTCAATCATCGGGGTCAGGTTAATATGTATATCTTCAACTTGTGTGCGTTTGAATTTCATGAACCACCTTAACCCACTTTTCTAAGATCATGTTCTTCATCTTTAGAAGTTTGATAAAAAAGTGCCGCATGAAATAATGTCGATTGCTGCTCAAGTTCAGCCACATACTCTTGTACCAAACGCTGAAAATAACGATAGGCAAACAGTGCAGGAATCGCAATAAACATCCCGGCTGCGGTGGTAATGAGTGCTTTTGAAATCCCCGGAATCATCAAGGTGGGATTGCTGTTGGTCCCCAAATCAATCACCAGGAAAGATTCGATAATACCCAGCACTGTACCCAACAGACCCAGTAATGGTGCTACCGCACTGAGTGTGCCCAGAAAGTTGATATTTTTTTCCAAATAGCCAATTTCTTGAGATGCCGTGGTTTCCATTTGTGCACGTGCATATTGTTCATTTTGATGCTTACTTTCATAGCCTGCATTAAAAATTCGACCCAAAGTACTTTGTTGTAATGCCTGATCTTGTTGTAATTGCTGCATCACATTATCGATATTTTGCGCCTGATTTAATAACAATGCCTTAGGCAAAATCATTGATTTTTTTAAGCGTATAAAGCGTTCGATGGTAATCGCTACCGTAAAAATCGAACACAGCACGAGGGGCAACATAAGCCAGCCCCCTGCTTTAACGAGTTCCCACATCTGTTTTTCCCCAATAAAAACAAAAAATTATTCTGCGAAACAAATATTCAATATACCGTCTAATTCATCAAGAGAATGGTACTGAATCACCAGTTTCCCTTTACCTTGTTTATTATGATCAATTTTTACATCTGCACTAAAACGTTCTGCTAAACGTTGAGTCAACTGCTGGATATCCGGTGCCACTTCAGCTTTCGGTTTTTCTTGTTTTGGCGTATTTAAGTCGCGGACCAGTTGTTCGGTTTGACGTACCGATAAACTTTTTTCAATCACATGTTCCGCAACTTTAAGCTGATCTTTAGCTTTTAAAGTCAAAATGGCACGTGCATGTCCCATATCTAGCAGACCTTGCTGCATAAAGTCTTTTACCGGCTCACCCAGAGTCAACAAACGCAATAAGTTACTGACAGTGGTACGTGCTTTACCCACGGTATCGGCAATTTCCTGATGGCTTAAACCGAATTCTTCATGAAAGCGCTGTAATGCCATAGCTTGATCAATCGGGTTCAAGTCCTGACGCTGAATGTTTTCAATCAATGCCAAAGCGATTGCAACCTGATCATTCAAGTCACGTACAATCGCCGGGATTTCAGTCATACCCGCCAATTGCGCCGCACGCCAACGACGCTCACCGGCAATAATTTCATAGGGATGTTTGTCGTCATCAATCGGACGAATCACAATCGGCTGCATCACCCCATGTTTTTCAATCGATGCTGCCAGTTCTTGCAAGTCTTGCTCATGAATAAAGCGACGCGGTTGATATTCGCCACGTTTTAGCAAATGCACATCAATCTGTTTCAGCTGACCATGATCTAAAGCTTGAGCTTCCATTTGTAATTTTTCTTTTTGGATCGACCCAAGTAAGGCATCCAAACCACGACCTTTGGCTAGTCCGCGTTTTTTTGTGGTCATGCGTTACTTCCTTTTTTCACTTTACTTTTCTTTAACATTTCAGCTGCCAGATTTAAGTAAGCAACTGCACCTTTAGAGCTTTTTTCAAAATAGATAATTGGTAAACCATGTGCCGGTGCTTCAGCCAAACGCACATTACGTGGCACCACCGTATCATAGAGTTTTTTACCAAAATACTGTTCCAATTCTGCCGATACATCGCGGGTCAAGGCATTACGGGCATCATACATGGTGCGAAGTACCCCCACGATTTGCAGATCCGGATTCAGCGCTTGCTGGATGCGATCGATGGTTTGGGTTAAATCAGCCAAACCTTCCAGAGCATAGTATTCACATTGCATTGGAATCATCACGCCTTGCACAGCTGCCAAGGCATTGACTGTAATCAGGCTCAAGCTCGGTGCACAATCTACAATAATATAATCAAATGAAGATTCAATTTCTTTTAATGCTTCACGTAAAATATATTCACGTCCATCCTGCTCGGCAATGGCCAGTTCCACACCCGCCAAATCACGATTTGCCCCAAGAACCTTATAACCCACTTCAGCTTTGGTAATGGCCGTTTCAATCGGCACTTCACCCAGCAACACATCAGTCACCGAGTACAGTAAATCATTTTTTTGGATCCCAGAGCCCATCGTGGCGTTGCCTTGCGAATCCATATCTACAAGTAAAACGCGCTTTTTCAAAACAGCTAACGATGCTGCCAAATTTACTGCGGTTGTGGTTTTACCTACGCCACCTTTTTGGTTCGCAATCGCAATAATTTGTGCCATGGTGACCCCAATCCTTCAAAAATTTAAATATGTTTCAATAAAAGCAAGTGACGTTGTTCGTCTAAACGCGGAACTTTCAGTTCAATAATCTCACAACTGAATTGATCTTTTAAAGCTGCCACTTCATCCGCCGGGATTAAGCCTTTCATGGAAGCAATAATACTTTGCTCATGCATGAAAGGTTTCGAAGCTGCTACAAAATCAGTTAACGAGGCAAATGCCCGACTGGTGATCACATCAAACCGACCCAGTTCCTGAATGCTTTCTTCATTTTCAACACGAGTTTGTACAGCAACCACATTTTTTAGTTTTAAATCGGCAATAAACTGTTTAAGAAAACGAATTTTCTTGCCATTTGAATCCAATAATACACACTGACGTTCAGGTTGACATAATGCAATGATCATGCCCGGCATACCACCACCTGTTCCGATGTCCAGCAAACGCCCCTGAGGTAAATCTTTCAAAATACTCAAGCTATCCAGTAAATGCTTGACCAGCATTTCCTTAGGATCACGAATGGCTGTCAAGTTATATGCTTTATTCCACAGCACCAAAGCATCCTGGTATTTGAGTAATAAATTTAAAGCTTCATCGCTTAGCTCTAAACCTAAAGCCTGACTACCCTGCTGTAGTTCTTTGAAAAACTGGTGCATATACAAAAAGGTCTCGAAAAGTTAATGGAAGTATACCGATTTCTAAGCCGTGGAACAGTAGTTAACGCTTAGTGATTATGCACTTAAACGTACATCCCCTGACGAATCTGTAGATCTAGATCACTTAATCGCTCAGGTGTGCCAACATCGACCCAGGCCGTCTGCATTTTTTCGGCAGAAATTTTCCCGGCCAGCATCGCCTCTTTTAAAAGCGGTGCTAAAGGACGTTTTCCCTGCTCCAAACCAGCAAACATTTTCGGATGAATAACTGAAACCCCACTAAAGGTGAGATTTTCACCCTCAACATTTTGATCAAAGGTATAAGCACGACCTTCTTTTAAGGTGAAATCACCTTTGGGATGCTGTTCTGGATTTCTAACAAAAACCAGATGAGCCAAATCATCTTTTAAATCAAAATTGAATACGTTTCCGAAATCAAAGGTAGTCCAGACGTCACCATTCACCAATATAAAAGGCTCTGTACCCAATAAAGGCAAGGCATTAATAATGCCACCAGCTGTTTCCAGGCCTTCTGCTTCTCGTGTCCAGCGAATATTGACGCCAAACTGCGAGCCATCACCCAATGCACCAATTAGCACATCGGCCAACCAGGCAGAGTTAATGATAATTTCGGTGACGCCAATGTCTTTTAATTTTTCAATATGCCAAACGATTAATGGCTTGCCGCCCACTTCCAGTAAAGGTTTAGGCTTATACAGCGTCAAGGGACGCATACGGTTACCCAATCCCGCCGCTAAAATCATGGCTTTCATTAGGCAACTACCTCATAAGCACCGTATTTTGCTTCAAATTTCGGCATGACCCGAGCTTCAATAAACTGCATAAACGGTTGTAATTCTGCATAAGGTTTGCTTTCTTCCAGCAGATACCACATCACGCGCGGTAGGTCTTTTAAATAGCCAGATTTGCCATCACGCTCGAACAGACGCACAAAGATCCCCAAAATTTTAATATGACGCTGAATCGCCATCATGTCGGCATCTTTTTTAAACTGCTCAAAATCGCGATCCTGTTTTGCTGTTGCCGGCAACAAGTCATAGAACATCTTAAACCAGCGATACACATGATCAGCATTCCACTGTACATAGGCATCACGGGTAATCGAAATCAAGTCATAAGTATCTGCCCCAATTACTGCATCCTGAAAGTCGATGACGCCCAGATCAGTTTCGCCTTCAATCTGCATCAGGTTACGGCTATGAAAATCGCGATGTACGATCACTTGCGGTTGTGCCAGCGCGGCATTGGCCAAAATGGCAAAAGTACGTTTAATTAAAGCACTCTCCTCTGCTGTCGGTTGAATTTGCAGTGAAGGCAACATCCAGTCAGTCAGTAATGCCATTTCTGACATCAGTTTTTCGTAGGAGTAGTCTGGAAAGTGATTTGTTCCATTAATTGATTGTAATTGAATCAACTGTTTAAAACTTTGCGCATAATAATTGTCTACTGTTTGATCATTTAACAATGTAGAGAGCAAAACATCACCAAAGTCTTCAAGTAGCAAGAAGCCTAATTTCAGGTCTTTGGCAATGATATGTGGTACACGCACACCATTGTTATCAAAAAATTCATCGATCGTCACAAAAGGCCCACAATCTTCTTTTTCTGGTGGTGCATCCATGAGCATAAATGTTTTATTATTCAATTTGATTCGTGCATAACGACGGAAGCTTGCATCGCCTGCCAAAAAATGAGTTTCAAATTGATCTGAACCAAGTACAGATGTAATCCATGTTTGTATCAATTGTTCACGTTGTGTATTCATTTGCGATAAATTCTAATACAGGCTGAGTTTTTAAAGTGCTAAGTGTAGCCACTTATCAACTTTTTCTCTATGATGCGAGGATAATTAATTGCGATTAAGCATACTTGGTTAATGACACAAATGAAGCATCAGTTTAAATTTAATCCTTTAGCGACTGCTATTTTGACCCTTTTATGTGGCAGCTCGATTTCAAGCTATGCTGAATCCACAATTCCAGCTTCGACTGTCGACAACCAGAAAATGAAAGACAGTATTCAAGAAGCCTATCCTGGACAACAGTTTTTCGAACAATACTATGTAGACAAATCAGCACCGGAAGCTCAGCAACGTCAGGGGCAGAATTTAGGTTCGGCTTATTGTAAAGGCACCTGGATTACGCCAATCAGTCCGGAAACCAAAGCGGTAGACCCGGACAATGCAACCTCAACCGTAACTGCCGATTACGGCCATTATGACCCGAATGGCGATTCAGTCTTGGAAGGCAATGTCCTGATTGACCAGCAAGGTCGCCAAATTCGTGCCGATAAAATTACCATCGACCAGACCCAAACCTATGCCAATGCACAAGGCCGGGTACAAATGGCGCAAAGTGGCTTACTGGCACAAAGTGACCAAATCAATTACAACTTAAAGACTCAACAAGGCGATTTAAATAACAGCTTCTATATTTCTGAAGAGCAACATGCACACGGTCGCGCAGACAAAATTGCCCGTACCTCAGAAAATATAGTAGTCATGAATAATGCCACTTACAGCACTTGCCCACCGGATGAAAAGCCGACCTGGAAAATTCAGGCTGATAAAATCACTTTAAACAAGGAAACCGGTCGTGGTGAAACACGCGGCACCAAACTTTATGTCAAAGAAGTGCCGGTACTTGCGGTTCCTTATTTCAATTTCCCGATTGATGACCGCCGAACCACTGGCGTGCTAACGCCGAGTTTTGGTTTTTCCAATGATGGTGGTGTAGAACTAGCCGTCCCGGTTTATCTAAATCTGGCGCCTAATTACGATGCCACCATTACGCCGCGATATATCGGTAATCGTGGCCCGATGCTGGAAGGTGAATTCCGCTATTTAACCGAAAACTTCGGTTCAGGTATGATCTGGGGTGGTTATCTAGCTTCGGATAGTGAATATAACGACAAGGATCGTAAAGATTTACATTTATTGCATAACTGGCAAATCAATAATCAGTTTTCAACCAATCTTGAATATAATTATGCCTCCGATAAAGACTATTTTGCCGATTTAAACAATAATCCAAACTCCAAGACCGACTTAAACCTACGTCGTGCCTGGGAGCTGAATTATAAAAATGGCATTCCTGGACTTAAAGCTCAGTTAAAAGTAGAAGACTTCCTGACACTGGACGATACTGTTGCAGATAAAGACCGCCCCTATGCCCGCTTACCACAATTTTTATTAAATTATAAAACAGGCGATGCTCAAGGCTTACAATTTGAGTTTGACCACGATACTGCCTATTTCAAAAAGGACATGAGTGCGACAAGTTTAGCCAACAATGACTCTTATGAACCAAGTGGTACACGTATCTACAATGATTTTTCTGTACGTTACAACTATCGCAATCCATGGTCATTTGTCATTCCTGAAGTCTCACTGCGTAATGTCAATACCTTCTATGACAAAGACACTGTCAATACTTTAAACCAGACCAGCACATCATCTGAAAATCAGTCAGTAACGGTTCCTGAGTTTACTCTGGACACTGGTTTAACCTTTGAAAAAGAAGGTAAATACCTACAGACTATTACACCACGTGCATTTTATGCTTATGCACCATATAAAAATCAAAATGGTCATCCAAACTTTGACTCAGCAACTGCATCCATTAATTATGATCAACTGTTCAGTCCACGTCGTTTCTATGGCCATGACCGTCTAGAAGACAATAATTTCTTATCTTTAGGCTTAAGTTATAGCCTATTTGACGAAATTGGTCTGGAACGCTTAAAAACCAGCGTTGGACAAAGCTTTTATTTTGAAGATCGTCGTGTTCGTCTAGACAACGAATCTGATCAATTTGATACAGAACGCCATACTGGTCCTGTTTTAAGTGTGTCTAGTCAGCTTTCTCAGAACTTTACTCTTGGTGCCAATTCTGCATGGATGGCAAACGGTGATAATGCTCAACGTGATGTACAGCTTTATTACACAGGTAATCAGGGTAATCTCTATAATGTAGGTTACTTTTACCGTAAAGACATTCCGAACCGTCAAGACCAGTATGACCAGGTGGTTGCTTCATTCATCCAGCCTGTCTCCAACAATTGGCGCATCATGGGGCACGCTCAGTATGATCTAGACAATAATGTCGCACGCGAGTATTTATTAGGTGTAAATTATGAGGCGTGTTGCTGGGGCATTTCAGTTTACGGACGTTCTTACTATAACGACCTGGACAATGTAAATGATGATAGTGTTAAACCGAAACGTGCCATTATGGCTGAAATTAGCCTGAAAGGCCTAGGTGGATTTAACAACAAGCTTTCATCATTACTGGAAAGTCGTATTTTAGGTTTTAATAAAATTAATCAATCTTGGACACAACGTTAATGAAGACAATACAGTTAAAACATTTTTTTAAAGCCACAACTCTTGCTTTAGCCCTTTCTTCATCAATGAGTACCTTTGCACAACCCGCAGATGAAGTTGTTGCTTTGGTCGATAATAGTGTCATTTTAAAAAGTGATTTGGAACAAAGCATTGCCGAAGTTAAACATCAACTTGAAGCACAAAAAAAACCAGTCCCACCAGAACAGTATTTAAACCAGCAGGCACTGGATCAACTCATTATTCGTCAAGCACAACTTGAACAGGTCAAGCGCTACAATATCAAGCCGAATGAAAAAGAGCTGAATGAAGCTGTACTGAAGGTCGCTGGCCAGTCTGGGAGCAAGAGTCTTGAAGCATTCCAGCAAAAGCTTGATGGAATTGCTCCTGGCACCTATGAGTCGCTACGCAATCGTATTGCGGAAGATCTAGCCATTAACCGCTTGCGTCAACAGATCGTAATGTCACGCATTAAAATTAGCGACCAGGATGTTGCTAACTTCCTAAAAACGCCTCAAGGTCAAGCGGCTTTAGGCAATCAGGCACATGTTATTCATGTTCGTGTGTCAGGCACCGATCAAGCTGCCTTAGAAAAAACAGCAAAACTGGTCAAAGCTGAACTCAACAACAGTAATGATGTGAAAGCAATTGATCAAAAGTTCACCACCAAGACTGTTAAAGTCGAAGGTGCAGACATGGGCTTCCGCAGCCTGTCAGACATCCCTGCTGAACTGGCTGCTCGTGTTAGCGCCCTACAAGATGGACAAACAACAGAACTAATTCCTGTTCGTGACGGCATTCATGTCTTGAAATTGATTGAACGCAAAGGCGGTGAGCAAAAAGCGATTGTATCGCAATATAAAGCTCGTCATATCTTAATTCAGCCTTCTGAAGTGGTTAGTCCTGAAAATGCTAAACAGCAAATTGACAGCATTTACAATCGCTTAAAAGCTGGTGAAGATTTTGCAGTACTTGCAGCGACCTTTTCTAACGATCCAGGTTCTGCACGTGATGGTGGCAGCTTAGGCTGGGTTAGCCCTGGCGTTATGGTTCCTGAATTTGAAACACAAATGAAAAACACACCTGTCGGCCAGATCAGTCAACCTTTCCAGACTCAATTTGGCTGGCACATTCTTGAAGTGACTGATACACGTCAACAAGATATGACCCGTGAATATCAAGAACGTATGGCACGCCAAATTTTAGGTGAGCGCCAATTTGATGCAGAGCTCGATAGCTGGTTACGTGAAATTCGTAGTAATGCTTTTGTAGAAATTAAAGATCCTACTCTGGATCGTAAAAAGAATAAGTAATCTCACATCAAATGATTTAATCAAAAAGCCAGTTGCGTATGCAGCTGGCTTTTTTATCACCAGTATAAAAATCTGGGCATACAATTAATTTTAAAAATAAAAAAGCCTCTCACTTGGAGAGGCTTTTAAGAATCATCAATTAACGATTGTTTTCGTCATCTTGAGAATCTTCAAATTTTGATTCGCCTTCAAAACCTGGGTTTGATTGACCACCGAAGCCACCTTGACCACCAAAGCCACCTTGACCACCGAAGCCACCAGCTTGACCACCGAAGCCACCTTGACCACCGAAGCCACCAGCTTGACCACCAAAGCCACCTTGACCACCAAAGCCACCTTGACCACCGAAGCCACCTTGACCACCGAAGCCACCTTGACCACCGAAGCCGCCTTGAGATTGGCCACCAAAGCCACCAGCGCCTTGAGCACCAGCAGGAGCACCAGCAGGACGTGGGTTACGCGCAGGAACCACAGTAGAAATTGCATGTTTGTAAACCATTTGGCTTACAGTATTCTTTAATAAAACAACATATTGGTCAAAAGATTCAATATGACCTTGCAATTTAATACCATTCACAAGGAAGATAGAAACAGGGATACGTTCCTTACGGAGAGAATTTAAGAACGGATCTTGTAAAGTTTGACCTTTAGACATGTTATAACTCCAAAAAAAATTAAAAATCAGCGCAAAAAACTATCTTTATTTCTCAATAAAAATTATAAAAAAGATAGTTACTAAATTTTGCTTTATCCGTAACAGTTTCGCAAGTCTTCTTGAGCCTGCTTGATCGTCAAATATGTCTTAAAATTATGCGATTCTTGCAAAGATCTTAACCATGTATATTGACGTTTAGCCAGTTGTCGTGTCGCAAATAAAGACTTATCCTCCATTTCTCGTTGTTTTTCGATACTTAAGTCACTTTTTTGTATAAATTCTAGAGCTTGTCGATATCCAACGGAGCGCATCGAGGGTAAATTATCATTTAAATCGTATTTTTCAATCAGTCCTTTCACCTCATGCAAAAATCCGATATCCCACATGATTTGTAAGCGTTGTTCGATACGTTTATGTAATTCTACACGATCTGGTAGTAGAGCATGATTATGAAAAGTGTAACGGTATGGTACGTTTTTTGGTTGCTCAGCTTGTAGTTTTGTAATCGGTTGTCCAGTAAGCATAAATACTTCCAAGGCACGAATAATACGCTGTTTATCACTCACCTTAAATTTCTGGCCTGCCAAAGGATCAACCGCACATAATTCCTGATAGACCGCTTCCCAACCTTGCTGTGCTGCTTTTGCTTCAATTTCAGCACGAACAGCATAATCTGCACTCGGCAGATTAGTCGACAAGCCCTCCAATAATGCCTTGAAATACAGCATGGTACCACCCACCAAAATAGGTGTTTTTCCACGTGCATGTATGTCATCAATCAGCACACAGGCATCTTCCACAAACTGCGCTGCCGAATAAACTTCAAGTGGGCTAATGATATCAATAAGATGATGCGGATAACACTCCTGTTCCTCTTTGGTGGGCTTGGCAGTACCAATGTCCATATCTTTATAAACCAAGGCAGAATCGACCGAAATCAGCTCAAAATGACCTCGTTCATACAGTTCACATGCCAAAGCGGTTTTACCACTTGCAGTTGGTCCCATTAAATTGATGACCGGCAATTGATTTGACATGTACAACTACTCTCCTCGAGCAAAAAGTTTATCTAATTGTGACAGTGGAAATGCACGCCAGGTTGGACGTCCATGATTACACTGACTGGCAAATTCGGTTTGTTCCATTTGACGGAGCAAGGCATTCATTTCAGAAAGACTTAAGATACGATGCGCACGCACCGCGCCATGACAAGCCATACCCGCCAAAATCTGATCACGCTTTTGCAGTAAACCTTGGGCTTCATCATTCGGATCCAGATCATTCAGCAATTCAGGCACCAACGCCTCAAAATCCGCTTTGTGCAAAATAGCCGGCACACCACGAACAATCACCTGCTCATCACCATACTGGTCAATTTCAAGCCCCAAACGTGCTAGCTGAGCTTTTAAGTCATCTACCCGCATCGCCTGCATACGACTAATGCTGATCACTTTAGGAATGAGTAACTGCTGTGAGGTCCAAAATTCAGGCTTGTCCCATGCTGCTTTCATTTGCTGCAAGACAATACGCTCATGTGCTGCATGCATATCAACAATAATCAGACCTTCAGTGTTCTGTGCCAGAATATAAATGCCGTGTAACTGTGCAATTGCAATCCCGAGTGGATGCTCATCTACTTTGGATGATGGCTGTTCACCCGTATTGCTTAGGCTATTTACATTAGATGAATTAACCGAATCTGTAGACTCTTCACGCAAAGGTGCAAGATAGCTTTTCAAGGCATTATTCAGCTGTTGGGAAGCCTGATAACCCTGCTGTGTGGATGAGGACGCATAATGTACTGTTTGTGGACGACTGGCATTAAAATCGTTCAATAGTTCGGTAGATAGCTGTGCTTCAGGCTGTGGCGAATAGCGATCTACCGCCTTATGCAACTGAAATTGTTCTTGATAGCGTGGCTGAGGCTGAAGTGGTACGACATCCGCTTCATCCTTTTTCATTGCAGAAGATAATTCGGCAGTTGCCGTTTGAAACTGCGACAAGGTGTCTTTAGCAAAATGACGGACAAACTCATGTACTTCACGCTGATTTAAAAAGCGAATTTCATGTTTGGTCGGATGTACATTGACATCGATATTTTCAGGATCAACTTCCAGAAACAGCAAATAGGCTGCATGCTGATGACCATGCAGAATCCCGTCATAAGCCATACGTAAAGCATGCGAAATGGTTTTATCTTTGACAATGCGTCCATTCACATAAACATACTGCAAATCGGCTTGGGCACGTGCATCCGAAGGATGCCCCAACCAGCCTGAAAGCCGCATGCTGACACTATCTGCATCCATCCAGTAGGCATTTTCAGTAAATGGACGACCCAATAATTGTTGTACCCGCTGAAAACGGAGTTCACCGCTATCTGCCAGCGGCAAATTCAAACGGATAGTGTTGTTATGTTCTAAAACAAAACGGATATCAAAATGAGTTAAAGCAAGCCGGCGAACAATTTCTTCAATATGGCCAAATTCAGTGCCTTGTTTTTTTAAGAACTTACGTCGTGCAGGCACATTAAAAAACAGGTCCTGCACTCGTATATGCGTGCCTTTTTGCGTGGCAACGGCTTGTATTTCCTGATGATCAAAAGCCGTTCCATTGACTTCCACCTGATAGCCAATGCCATCGTCATTTTGGCTACTGGTTAAAGTTAAACGTGATACCGCTGCAATGGAAGCCAAAGCTTCTCCACGGAAGCCCAAACTGACAATAGCGTGTAAATCATCAGCCGTCTGGATTTTACTGGTGGCATGCCGCATAACCGCCAAAGCCAGGTCTTCTGGGTGAATCCCTCGACCATTGTCAATAATTTCGATTAGTGTGCTGCCGCCCTGCTCAACACGGATAATCAGTTCGGTCGCACCCGCATCAATTGCATTTTCAAGTAGCTCTTTGACAACCGATGCAGGACGCTCAATCACCTCACCTGCGGCAATCTGGTTTGCCAGTGCAGGATTAAGGGTATGAATACGACCGATACTTAAATTATCACGCATGGTTGAATTGACTCTCTAAGGCTTGTTTTAATGCTGCAGATGAGAAGTTCAAACTCGCAGTCCGGGTCAGCTCATCTTCAGATTTTTCAATATTGATCACCATTTCCGGCTGGGGAATTTCATCTCCACCTTTGGATGGCCACTCAAATAAAAATAGCGCATCTGGAGTTTCTAAATAGTCACGAATACCCATGAGTTCAAGTTCATAAGGGTCATTTAAACGATATAAATCAAAATGGAAAATATCTTTACCCTGAATATGATAGGGCTCAACCAGAGTATAGGTTGGACTTTTTACCGCCCCTTGATGACCTAAACTTTGCAGAAAATAGCGCGTTAGCGTGGTCTTGCCTGCGCCTAAATCACCAATCAAATAAACTACGCCCGTTGTAAAATGCTGTGCCAAAACCTGTGCTAAATTTTGGGTATCGTCTTCATTGTTCAAAGCTAAATTAAATGAATACTGCATATTACTCACGACAAGATTCCAAAGAGCAAATATGATAGCATCGCACTGCTTTATTGCCCATGCACGCACTTCTAAATGTGCAATTTTTCCTATATTTGATTGTAAATGATCTTGAATTCAAGCCCCCGATCTCATGCACCGTCCTGAATTTATTCCACCTATGCTTGATGGCGTCAGCGCAAGCAAAGTCTTTCTTCCAAAAATCGATCCTGTTCCTGCAAGTGTCTATCACTACTTATGTCAGCAATTCCCGCATATTGCTAAGCAAGAATGGCTGCAACGCTTTAACGATGGTTTGGTCTATGATGCCGCGGGTCATGTATTAAGCTCAGATACTCCTTATATCGAAAATAGTCATGTGTTCTACTATCGCTTTTTGGCCCATGAAATACCTGTTCCTTTTGAACATGAAATTTTATTTGAAAATGAACACTTACTTATCATTGATAAGCCACATTTTTTAACCATCAGCCCGACCGGTCAATATGTGCAGCAAACCCTATTGGTTCGTTTAAAAAAACAGACTGGCAATGAATTTTTAACCCCGATTCACCGTCTGGACCGTGAAACGGCTGGCGTGGTTTTATTTTCCAAACAACCCGCTACACGTGCAGTGTATCAGGAGATGTTTGCAAAGCGTGAAGTTCAAAAAACTTATCATGCCATTGCACCTTTTCAGGAACATTTAACCTTTCCCCGCCAGATCCGCTGTCGGATGGAAAAAGGACAACCGTTTTATACCATGCAAGTGGTTGATGGAACGGTAAATAGTGAAACCGAAATTGCTTTGCTGGAACATAATTTGCATTGGGGTAAATATGAACTCAAGCCCCATACCGGAAAACAGCACCAGTTACGTGTGCATCTCAACAGTCTAGGGATTGCAATCAAAAATGATGCATTTTATCCGCTAGTGCAACATAAAAGGGAAGATGATTTTACAGCACCGCTGCAACTGCTGGCCAAACACATTGCATTTGTTGATCCCGTATCACGCCAAACCATGCAATTTTCTTCTAATTATGAGCTGACGTTGTAATATGCTTGTCATTACAAAATATTTTCGTAAATATGGTGTATGAATATTGAAATTACATTCAATTTGATTAAAATAAATGCTGAAAAGTTAAGTAATTAGACGTATTTAAAAAATCATGAGAAAAACCGAAGTTTATCAAATACGACTTGATTCCCAAGAAAAGAAACATGCCTTTGCGGTATTTAAGCAATTAGGCATTACTCCTGCACAAGCGGTTCGACTTTTTTTCAAACAAGTTGTTTTAACTAAATCTATTCCATTTTCTATTGAAAATCAGAATATTAACCTTGATCAATTGAACAAAATCCGCAAATTAAAGCAGCAGCAAAATGCTTTGAATGCTCCTGCAGATCAAGCAGCCGCTCATGATCAAGACTTTGATTTAGATGATGATCATTTAGCCCTATTTGAAGAACTCAATGCCATTTTGGGTGAAAGTGACAAAACTTAACAGTGTTGCATTTACAAACAATATTTAGAAAAATTCTTATAAAAACTTAGGTATGCTTCATGCAAATACAATAAAAAAGCATGGAGTATAAAATGATCGTCAGGCGTGCTTCTTTAGAAGATTTACACCCACTTTCTGTTTTGTTCGATGAATATCGCCAGTTTTATGGTGCATCTTCTAATCTGGATTTATCTTATAAATTCTTAAAACAGCGATTTGAAAATCAAGAAAGCGTGATTTTTATTCACGTTAAAGATGATGTTTTTACCGGCTTTATTATGCTCTATCTCGGTTTTTCGTCAGTTGCCTGTTCTACCTATTTCATACTGGATGATGTTTACGTTACCCCAACTTATCGTCGTCAGGGCTCAGCCAAGCAACTGATTGATACAGCAATTTTATTTGCTCGTCATGAGAATGCTTTAAGAATTAGCCTAGAAACTCAAAGAACCAATTATCAGTCACATCAGTTGTATGAAAAAATGGGATTTGTGAAAGATACCGAATTTCAAATCTATCATTGCTTTCTTAAATAGCCATGCGCTGTTTTGCGAGATCAATTTGTACAGGATCCAAATAGATCCATTGCCCCTCTTCAAGTTCAGGTAGCGCCAAACCACCAATTTGCTGCCGATGTAATTGCTCAACTCTATTACCTACAGCGGCCAGCATGCGCTTGACTTGATGATAGACGCCTTGATGAATAGTGAGCTGCAATTCATTATCCCCCAATTGCATCACATCGGTTGCTGCAAAAAGCCCTGCTTCATTGCGTAATTCTACGCCCTGTTCCAATTGCTGGATTTGCTCTACCGTAACAGGATCAGCCGTATGCATGCGGTAAACTTTCGCCACGTGTTTTTTAGGATGGGTTAAGGCTTGCAGAAATTGACCGTCATCAGTCAGTAGTAATAATCCACTGGTGTCCTGATCCAGACGACCTACACACTGCAAACCACGGTTTAACAAAACATCATCAAATAAATCAAATACGCTAAAATGGTGAGTGGCCTGATGTGAACATTCATAACCCTGAGGTTTATTCAAGGCAATATAAACTTTTTCACGATAATCAAAACTTTCACCATACACGGTAAAAGTTAAATCATTTAAGTTCAGTTTATGTTTTACGTTGCTGATGACTTCACCTTGAATGGCAACCGCACCGTTTTTAATCAGCTGCTGGCAATGTTTGCGCGAACCAAAACCTTGCGACTGCAGCATCTTTTCCAAAAACATAAACTCAACCTTTTCATGACTAACGACCCAGCATGCCGCATTCTATACTGAAATGCGCACTATTTTTATGTTTTACAGCTTTTAAAGTTAATCCTTATGCAAAACCCGATACAATAACTATTACTTGCTTCATTCTCCCTGAAAGTCATGTCTAATTTAGATTTAAACCTAATCGTTCTATTGATTTTATTGGCTTGTGGCATCTTTAGTCATAATAGCGCAGTGACCATTGCAGCCGGGGTTCTGATTGTTTTTCGCATTACCCCACTCAGTGAATATTTCCCTTATTTGCAACAACATGGGTTAAATATTGGCATCATTATTTTAACCATTGGTGTGTTGACCCCGATTGCCAGTGGCAAAATTCCAGGTGATGCTATTTTGAAATCATTTATGAGCTGGAAATCATTACTTGCCATCGCTATTGGTGTTTTAGTCGCTTGGCTAGGTGGTCGAGGGGTCAAACTAATGACTAATCAACCAGACGTAGTTGCAGGCTTACTGATAGGTACGGTTGCAGGTGTGGCAGTATTACGCGGAGTACCTGTTGGCCCTTTAATTGCAGCGGGGATATTAACCCTGTTTATTGGACATTCTTAAATAAATATAGATGTGAAACGTATTCTGCTGAAATTGAATCTAAAAATATTCATAAACTATGATTTCTAAATATTTAGAAATCATTCAGTTGAATCTGTTTCTTCTCTCTTTTATTTTCATACATTTTCAGGTCAGCACATTCTAATAACTGTTCTAGCCCCTGCGCATCCTCCGGATATACAGCCAGGCCAATACTTGCCCCTATGCTTAATTGCACATTTTCAAACACAAAAGGTAAACCACAAGATTCAGCAATACGGTTCATAGCAGATTTTGCCAGTTCCTGATTGGCGATTGAAGTTAAAATCACAGCAAATTCATCACCACCCAAACGTGCAACCAAATCATCATGGCGCGTATTACTTAGAATACGTTTGGCAATTTCTTTTAAGGCTGCATCACCTATACGATGACCAAACTCATCATTAATCGGCTTAAGTCCATCCATATCAATCATGAGGATGCCCAGTACCTTGTTTTCAGATTTTGCTTTTTCCACACCTTGACGCAAACAGTCCAAAAATAGTGCTCTATTGGCTAATCCGGTTAGATTATCCTGAGTTGCGAGCTTATAAAGCTCCTGCGCGCCAAATTTGGTTGCGTGATACATGGCAGCAGCAATCAACTCAGACATCAGGCTTAAAATCTGTAAGTCGCCGGGTTTAAAGGCATTTACTCGTTCTGAATAAATCTTCAACACCCCAATAGGCTCACCACAGTGAATCAGTGGTACAACAGCCATAGAACGCAAACCGACACGACGACAGGCTTCACGATCTACACGAACATCATCTTCACTATCCTGACAATATAAGGTTTCATTTTGCGCAATACACAAGCCAGACAGACTGTTTTGCATTTTTAAACGCAAGCCTAAAAAATGAGATGCCCCACCGGATACTGCACGGTAAACCATATCTCCATCTTCAGCTAATTCAACCACTGCACCTTTGGCATTGGTAATACCTTGTGCCTGTTCAGCAACTAAAGTCATCACCGCATTCAAATCAAGTCCAAGCTTCGCAATAGCTGTTTGTGTCTGAATAACAGACATAAGCTGCTTGGGTGAAGGTTGTTTAGAGTTAGGCATACGTAGACCCGAAATTTAAATGCGAAGAGTTGAAATAGAAGTAGGTGAATTTTAGAAATTTTCACAGAAATTGTACAGGCAGTTTTCGAGCCTTGGTTCTCATTTTCAATATTTTATGTCACATGATTAATTTTCTAGATTTTGTGTAATGCTAAATAAAAGAACAGACAGGGTATTTTCCCCATCTGTTTGATTGCTCGTCTTCAGTTTTAAATTAACCTAATTGGCTATTTATTCAGAATAATACTGATTACGTTTTTGCGAGAACTTGGCCAGTTGTTTTAAGAAGCCTTCAAAGTAACTTTTTTCTTTCTCTTCAATACGATAACCCGCATATAAAGTACGACGCAATCCCGTAGAAGATACACAATCTAAACGACGCGAAGTCACCCAACCTTTTTGCTCATATTCATTCACCACCCAATCTGGAAGTGCGGCGATCCCTCGCCCGCTTGCGACCAATTGAATTAACATCTGGGTTAAATCAGTGGTGCGTATCTGCTTTGGTAAAATATTGGCTGGAATAAACAGTTTCGCCATAATATCCAAACGGTGTTTATCTACCGGGTAAGTAATCAAGGTTTCATCTGCCAGTTCTTGCACAGTTACGCGTTCCGCTCGCACCAAGGGATGAGTATTAGATAAAACCAGACGCGATTCATATTCAAATATCGGAAAATATTCAATGCCTTTTAATGCAATTGGATCTGCGGTAATCAACAGATCAAATTCGGCATTTTGCAAAAGCTCATGCGGATTGGCTTCAAAACCTGAAGCAAAGTCCAAGTCTACATCTGGGTATTGTTGACGATATTGATTAAGCAAAGGCATTAACCAGTCAAAACAGCTATGACATTCGGAAGAGAAAATAATACGTCCGGTCTGCCCATGCACAATGCGGGTAATGTCGGTTTGAGTAATCTGGATTTGTGGCAATACATCATCTGCCAGTTTCAGTAAACGCTGCCCTACATTAGAAAATGTGACTGGGCGACTGCGGCGATTGACCACCTCCACCCCATACCAATGATCCAGCTCTTTCAACTGATGAGAAAGTGCCGATGGTGTTAAGCACAAATCATTCGCAGCAGCGACCAGTGAACCATGCTCACGCAAGGCAGTTAAAGTTTTAAGATGACGAATCTCTAGCATGAGTGAAGACCAGCAAAGCACTGCTTTGCCTGAGCGCAAGACGAGAAGCTAGGCTTCGAGTGGCAAGGATCAGACAAAACGATAAAAAAAACCTTGCGCAAGACTTTCAGCTACGCTGAAAGTGCGAAGGACAACAAAAAAAGTAAGCTTTGCCTGAGCGCAAGACGAGAAGCTATGCTTCGAGTGGCAAGGATCAGACAAAACGATAAAAAAACCTTACGCAAGGCTTTCAGCTACGCTGAAAGTGCGAAGGACAACAAAAAAAGTAAGCTTTGCCTGAGCGCAAGACAAGAAGCCATGCTTCGAGTGTAAGGTTCCAGCAAAACAAAAATGAATATAATTCAATATATCATTAAATTAGTTATTTTGTTTCATGTTTTATTTTATTTGAAGATGTTTTCAACAAAAAGAAGATCTTTTAGGAAAGATCATCACCATTACTTTGCATATTGGGGGTTAACCGCGTATTAAGGCAAAATGTGAACTCAAATTTGTAGAGCATAACAACTAAAAAAGAAACTATTACAGCTGAAATGCTTACCAAATCTCAAGTGTTTGAAGACTTACAATGGGCAGGCTCAAATTCAACATTTTCTGTTCTATATAGCACTCATGGCTGTGCTACAGGCTACACTAAAGCTACAGCATGGGAAATAATGCAATGACTAGATACCATTGCCCACTATATTTTACCTGAAGTAAATTCAACTCAAGAATTTAAAGCTGATTTTTCTGATTTATTGTCGCAAATTGATCATGCCAAATAACTCATTTAGTCTAAATAAATGATTGTTGTAGGACTCATGACTTTATTGTACTTGGCTGTATATTCAAAGATAAAACAACTGAAGCTGACAACATGCTTCAACCTGAAGATTGCTCATCTCCAAAGGCTATTTTTAAATACAGTAATGCGCATATATTCCCTCTTTACGCATTAAGTAAAACGATAATATTCTCCAGTATCACAATCATAAAAAGTGATATTTGTACCAGTCACGGTAATCTCATAATAACTGGCATTGCCATAATGATAGCCTTCGTATTTTTTTATGCCTTTTTTCTTTAAACTGATAAATTCGTTATGACCATAATCATATAGATTGAACTCACGACCAGTATTTTTACCTTCAACGATCACAGATCTGTGATGATCAAAAAGTTTTGCTTCATGCTGGTTTACAGTACCGCTAATTTGAGGGTAGTCACTTTCTTCATAATCATAGATATTGGATTTATGGTTACCAAATTCCAGTTTGGCCACCACTAAAGCTAACGCAGCTCGCTGATACTGTTTCATAAAATTTCCTTTTTATTGTTTTAATTATCTTAATCAAATGAAGAAAATCCTGTTTTTCCATTTGAAGCATGATTGAAATTGTTTTTCTTGTCTTACAACATAGCAAATTATGTTTTTTACTTAAAGTGCTATTTTTGTAAGGTCTGGCATGTAATTACAAGCCTTGAAGCTGATTTTTTCATCTGCGAAAAACGAAAGCATGAAAGTCAACACATTCTTCTTTTTAAGATCCATTGATCAAAAAAATCATTTCATAAGCCTGTTTTAGCCCGCAAGATATATTTCATTTTCTGAAAATTAATCCGGTAGCTTTTCCCCACAATGCGGACAATAGGCATATTTTTCACGTTCCTGCTTTAAAGATTCTTCGCGTTGCTCGCGTATGAGTTGCAAAAGAATATCTCGTGTCTGCTCGCTCGTGAGACCAACCTGTTTACGAATCTCTTCAATCTTATCGGCGTCTTGCAGCAAGTCGATTTCAGAACTTTGCAATAATTCCCTAAATTTTAATTCCAAATGCTGCTTACGCTGCTCCAGTTCATTCGCGAGACCAGTTGCCAAAATACCTGCAGGTAAAGCTGCCAGCCCCACGCCTAAAATGGTAATCATTGCACCCAAAAAACGCCCCCAAGGGGTAATCGGTGTAACATCACCATAACCCACAGTGGTTAAAGTCACTACTGCCCACCACATAGAGGCCGGTATAGAGCTGAACACTTCCGGTTGGGCACGGCTTTCCACCACATAAATCCCTGCCGCAGCCATTACAATCATAATAATTAAAATAAAGATGACCGCCTGAAAAGACCCTTTTTCACGCTCAATCACGCGTAATAAAATTTGTAGCGAGACAAAATAACGTGTCAGCTTCAGCAGTCGCAACAACCGTAGAATTCTGAGGAAACGCAAATCCAGATGTACAAAGAAATTAATATAGGCTGGCAAAATCGCAAGCAAATCAATAATAGCACCGCCACTTATAATCCAGTTTAGACGGTTTTTCCAGCCAGATTGAAAAGGATCTTTTTCCGCAACTGACCAAAATCTTAATAGATATTCCGTGCTAAAAATAACGATGGAAAAATATTCAAAAGCATCAAACAACCCTTGATAAGCACGGTAGATATCATTAATTGACTCCAACAGCACTGCAATCACATTACCGATAATCAGTAAAATCAGAAAATAGTTGAGCCAGCGGCTAGAAGTGGTTTCGTAGTCTTCATTATGCAAATGATCATAAATGAATTTTCGCAACCTGAACCATGCATTAAGGGTCATAAGTCGTGCATTTTATTCTAAATTTTAAGCCTTCAGTTTAACCTAAGACCAAACCCTTCGCATACAGTGACAAGATATTTTGTAAATTAGCGCAGTATACGTTGTCTGCAAAAATGCCTTATTCCGTTTATTCCACAAAAAGTAACGCCAGACGCACCTGATCATATCCCATGCGCGGACTGGTGGCTTCAACAATCGGACGCAGCTTGATTGCACCATCTTCACTAAAGTTTTCAGGGCTTTGTCGTTTCATGAGGCGCTTATAAATTTTACGCACCTGCTCCACTACTTCATCACCGGGATGAGCCACAGAAATATCTAGACCTTGTTCTTTATGTAGTTTCGCCAAATGATTAATAATGGTTGCTGGGGTTAAGCCACGCTCGACAGCAATGTCCTGAATTTCATAACCTTCTTCAAACAGTTCACGGGTTTCATCCAGTGTGGCTGTCGCATAATTGGTTTTACCACCACTTTTGGCAATTTTCTTTTCATTGCGCTGAATTTCAGTCTCATTCAAGGTTCCACCGCAATGGCGAATAAAGGCCTTATGCTGCGGCGCCAAATCAATCAGTTCAAAATGATTTTCAGCTTCTTCAGACAGTTCCTGAAAACGGCGATCGGCCTTAATAGCTAAACTGTCCAGTTCCAAGGCCTGCTCATTCATCCCTAACAGTTTTAAACCACTTAATGCTTTTAACCGTGACAGTGCCACATAACCCTGACCTTTCTCAAAAGTATGTGCCAGATTGATTTCCGCGGCTTCCAAGGTCATCCCTTGAGACTTGTGAATGGTAATGGCCCATGCCAGTCGTAACGGAATTTGCTGAAAACTGGCAATGGTCTTACCTGCATCGTTATCTACAGACCAGGTTTCAGGCTCCACCACCAGTACCGTACCATCCGTCAATTTTACTTTCGGTAAAATGCCATGCTCATCATCTTCTTCAAAGCCAATTACTTCACCTAAACTGCCGTTGATATAGCCCATATCAAAGTTGTTTTTCACAAACATCACTTTGGCATTTTTCTTTAAGTTCAGGTTTTCAGGCGCACGAACGGATGATTTTAAAGTTTCAATCAGCTTGTCATTACCATCACAAATCGCGTCGAACTGCTTGCTTTCAGCATCAATGGCATTGAGATGCTTAAAGTTGATGCTATCCACATCCATATTATGGGTATACAAACGGGTGAAGGTTTCACTTACATCTTGCTGGCGGGTCTGTTCTAGAGCCTGAATATGTTCAGCTGTAATACTTTGGCTGCGAATGGCATTTAAAATGTCATTTAAATAGTCATTGCCCTGACGGTGCTGCTCGGTCAGATAACACACCCGGAATTTGGCTTCGACCCATGCATCCGACATAAAGCAGAATTTATCCCGATTGCGTTCATCATTTTTACCCACGGGCGGCAACTGGAAAAAGTCACCTGCGACAATGACCTGAATACCGCCGAAAGCTTCATCACTTTCTTTAAAGTATTTTAAGACCTGATTGACCAGATTCAGCTGCTTGGCGTGCAACATGGAAATTTCATCAATAATCAATACCTGGGCATTTTCCAAATGCTCTTTCAGGTACTTGCGTTCTTTCATGTTTTTCAGGTCAGCATCACCCAAAAAATCTTTAATACCAATGCCGGCCCAGGTATGAATGGTCATACCGTTCATATGCGTGGCGGCAATCCCTGTAGATGCCGTGATCGCGACAGGCACCTTACGCGCTTTCAGATAATTGATGTACTGATTAAGTGTATAGGTTTTCCCTGCACCAGCCGAACCTGTTAAAAAGACATTTTCGCCTGCTTTTAAAAGCTTGAGTGCAGTTTCTTGTTTCATAAGACCTATAACCGTAAATTAACGGCTATAGCCTACCGATTTTTTCGCTAAAAGTTAAGCCTAGAAAAAAGTTTCACGACAGCAGTTGTCACTTAAACGGCGCAAACTGGACATTTAACCAGGAGATAAACTGCAGTGCGATATTCACAAACAGATATTCGGTTTTTTTATTATGCGGATATTCCAGCTGGTCATAAATCAGCTGCCCATCACGTAGATGACAACCCAAAGTCATATGCAACTTGCCGGTTTGGGACACCATATGAAAAGCCACATATTCCCGTTCGATAATGCGCTGAGCATAGCTGGCCGCCAGACAATTCTGACAGCGATTAGATTCTTCAATAATTCGATCCAAATCTGAAAGTTCTTCAAAACTCCAGCTAGAAAATTGTATGACTTTTTCAGCCAGTACCGGTTGCCATTCTGCTACTGCAAAATTTTTCTTTAACAGGCTAATGATTTCCTGTTTCTGAATTTGATTGTGCCAGTGCATGGCCTGATGAAAAAAACCGATCCATGTCGTACTCTTGGGTATACTTTTATTATCCTTAAAATAATCGACCAGATAATCCCGCACATAAGCATCGAAAACTGAAATCCGCAGATGTCGCCCACGCAAATAAAAAATTTGCCTAAACTCATCCAGCTGCATTTTATAACGCTGTAATACACTATAAAAATCACGGTTTTGATGGGTTTCAGGACGGATGTATTGCATGATATCCGGCGGCAAGGCTTGCGTTATTTTGTGCAGATATAACATATAGGCCTGCATCACCCGACTTAAGCGCAAATAAATTTTTTTTACGATTTGCTCGTTGCCCTGACTGACATTGCGCATTAACTCTGTCCATTCATCCAGATATAAAATGGACGGACTGATCGCAATCCGGTGATCATCCAGAGCCTGCCGCTGCCCCTTTAAGATAAAACCATGCTGATTGTCCGGCTCAAACCATCCGTGTTGCATGGCATAATAATGACAGCTATGAATAAACATACGTGCTGAAGAATACTGAAAATATTGCAAAGTGGCTAAAATGACTTGCGGATGCATCTCGCTACTATCTACAAAACTTAAGGCAGTCACGGCTACCCGTACACTGCTATGCTGAATATTACGGCTTAACCAGTCCAACACGCTGCTGGATTGCTTAAACAGCCAGTTGGCTGTACGTGGATAATCCATCAAGGGAAGCTTGGCCACTTTCTTTTGCCAGACCATTGATCTGTTATCCAGAAAATTATATTTAGACAATAAGTCATCACGCTGCCAAAGCTCACGCCGCATTAAACGGACAAAACCCAATAAAGCCGATTTCTCTTGTGCATGCTGGTAAAGCAAATGAATATCATCCTGATGATCGATTAATTCATGTAAATTAAAACGATCTTCAAATGACAGCGCCATAATGCGATACATGGCAACAGGTAAAAATTGCGGCGCACTAAAGCAGAACTCATCCAGTGCATCCATTAAAGCCTGTAGCGGCAAAAAATCATCACCACAAAGCATTTGAATGCTACATATCTGTTGTATCCTCTGTACAAGTACTTCAGGCAGAGTTGTTTTGTTCAGTACATAATCGCTCAGCATAGCCGTAGAATAGAGCTTTGCTTTCATCATCAGCTGATCAATAATTTCCGCTTCGGGCAATGAGAGATGCTTTAAGAAGGCCTCGACCCGTTCAGCCCCATGCACCCAGACATAGACCTGTTCCAATAACAATTGTCGTAACTGCTGGGCTTTTTGCCGTAAATATAGCGAATGTTGCGGTTTTAAATCACCTGTTAAAAAATACAGGTCATGCAGCATAAATTCTTCTAATGCTTCCGCCTTCTGCCCCAAGTAGGTAAAATCACACTGCACAATGCTGTTCAGCGCTGACTCAGGCGCATGGAATTGCAGTTGAAATAAACCATTAGCCACCTGCACAGCATGTCGCTCCTGATCGATACTAAACATGTTATGTGCATTCAGATCACCGACGATATTCAGCTGATCTTGAAAAATTTGATTTAAACTTTTAGAAATTCTAAGTAACTGTTTCGCAATCCCTTGATATTGCGGTACTAAACTTTCCTGTTCCATACTCGCCTCAAATTCAACTGATTTGTAAGAATTTAATCATATTGTCAAGATAATGTATGCTGACTTGAAAATTTAAGCAAATGCAAGCAACGCATCATTCGCAATGGATGACTTAAGGTTTATTGTTAAAAATTCTAGCGAGATATCGAATATTTATTTTTCTAAGTTTTCACGTTGTTGTTTTAAATGCGCCAAGCCAGCATAGATTTGCTGCTGAATCACATCACGAAAATGATGCAAGTCCTGTATATTTTGAATATGACTCATATTTTGTCGTGGCATAAATTGAAAATAAAAAGGTAATCGTTTCGGAATGATATTTTTAGGCAAAGATGGAATAACATCACCATGGCGCAATAATTGATCCAGTTTCGGCAATTTCAATAATTTTTGAAACCAAAAACTTTCAATAATCCGGTTGGCATCAAAACCTAATTCAAAAACTTCGTCGCCGCCTAAAGCTGCAAACGGGACAATATCATAGTCAAATTCTTGAGCCAGTTTTAAAAAACCGTAACGCTGTTTCCAGATCAGCTGGTAGGCTTCCCCTTTTCGTTTCAGGACTTCACGCCCGCCACCCGGAAAGACCAGAATTGAATAGCCTTGCTGCATCAAGGCGCGAATATATTCTTTTTCCCCATCTACCGCGCCAAATTTTTTAAATAGGGTTCGCCATAACGGCAAATAAAAATGGCCATGATCAGCAATACTGACCACAGCCACTTTATGCACATTGTAAAGGTAATCAATCAAGATCGGTGAATCGAGCACACCATACAAAGTATGATTGCCAACATACATTGCAGGTTTAGCAGCATCAATATGTTCAGCCCCTAAAAAGGTCGGGGTGAAATACAGTCTGGATAACACACTAAGATGCTTGATCCATCTTGCATCATGCTCAACCTGCAATAGATTGTTCCTTATGCGACAACGTGTTTTTGTACCAGAATCGAACCGACTGAATAGCCTGCGCCGAATGAGCAAAGAACGCCATATTCACCATCATTCACTTCATGTGCAGAACGGTGCAATGCAATCATGACACCTGCAGAAGACGTATTGGCAAACTCATCTAAAATAATTGGCACTAAAGCACGGTCAGCATCTTTGCCCACAACATATTTCAAGATCAGGTCATTCATACTGGCATTAGCTTGGTGCAACCAGAAACGTTTCACGTTACTTGGTTCAATTTCATTTTTCTCAAGCTGCTTGGTTATGATTTTCGCAACCAGTGGACACACTTCTTTAAATACCTTACGACCGTCCTGACGGAACAATTTGTCATCTACAACCGCATCTTCACTACGGTTTAAATAACCGAAGTTGTTACGGATATTGTTTGAAAATTGCGTGAACAAATGTGTATCTAAAATATCAAAACCGGTTTTAGTAGTGGTATCTTCAATAATTGATGCTGTAGCCACATCACCAAAAATAAAGTGACAATCACGTGAACGGAAATCAGTATGACCTGAAGTAATTTCCACGTTCACCAATAATACACGACGTGCGCCGGTTTTAATGGCATCAGCCGCCTGTTTTAAACCAAAAGTTGCAGCCGAACATGCCACATTCATGTCATAGGCATAGCCTTCAATGCCTAAAGCAGTTTGGATCTCAATCGCAACTGCAGGATAAGCACGCTGGATGTTTGAACAGGACAGAATCACGACATCGATATCTGCAGCAGTCACACCGGCATTTTCCATCGCCTGTTTAGCTGCAATCACACCCCATTCGGCTTGAATGGAAAGTTCATCATTACTACGTTCGCGTAAACGTGGATATAGACGTTTTGGATCTAGGATGCCTGATTTTTCAGCAACATAGCGACTTTTAACACCGGATGCTTTTTCAATAAATTCTGCATTTGAACCGCGACGTGCTTCAATTTCACCCGCAGCAATTTTGTCAGCATTGTCGAGGTTAAACTGTTCCACATAAGCATTTAAACTTGCAACCAATTCTTCATTGCTGATGGATTCTTCTGGGTGATAAAGACCAGTACCGGTAATACGAATGCCCATGCAAAACTCCTGTTAATTTCGCGCTATGTTAACTGATGCCCAATTGCGTCCATACTTTTTGCAATCGGGTTGGAGAAATTGGCATCTTGGTTTTCATTGGCTGTGAAAACAAGGAAATACGATATTCTTCAACCATAAAGTACAGATCTTTCAGGCGAGCGTCATTTTTAAACTTAAACAATTTTTCCATCCATGGGTCAATTTGATCAATGGCAGAATTGTCCCTTTGTAGGTTATTTGGCAAGCGTTCCAAACGCAAGACCAAGGCCTTTAAATAACGTGGAAATTCCTGCCAAATATCTGAAGATTTGACATAGACACAGTCTGAAAGATTCATCAGGTCTAGCTGATCTTCAACATCATCAATATTTTTTCCAAAGATAGAATCGTCTAAAACCAATAATTTCCGACGAATATCCTGCCATTGGATATAAATTTCACTCAGTATAGATAATGCCTGTTGTCCATGCGTAAGGAAAGATTTTTTTACATTTAAAATCAAGTTTTGAAACTCTTCAGCATTGACAGGAAGATCATTTATTGTCATCTGCAGTGTGGCATAAACTAACATTTGCTCCAGTTGAGCCTTGTCACCCAGCGGTGAATAAGCCAAAGCCAAGGGCTTGGAAATCTGTTTTTTCAGTTGGCGAGCCAGGTCACCCAACTGCATATAAACCAGATGAATAACACCTTCCCGATGCTGTTTAATCGCTTCTGCCTGATCATTAAAGGTTTGAATCACCACTCCAGATTCATCTTTAATATCCAGTTGTGCAAAAGATTTGCTCGGAACTAGGGCCTGATATTGCTTGACCACCACACCTGTCACTTTTTGTGAAGCTTCAAAAGTGAAGTTCTCGGGGAAGGTTTTAAACTCACCTTTGAGCTGCTTGACCGGGCTATGGGTTTCAGTACGGCAACGCGCTTTCAGCTCAGACAGATCACGGCCTTTTTCAATTACTCGACCCTTTTCATCAATGACTTTAATAAAAGGCAGTAAATACTGCTCGACCCGTTCAAATGAAAAGTCTTTTTCAGTAATCTGTTCACCGCGCAGCTGGAAAGCCAAAAATTTGAAAATATGGTCGTGCAAATGAACCGCATCAATGCCATTCACGAGTTTGCGAGCCGTGTCTGGAATCGGCACCAAATTACGACGCTTGTCCTTAGGCAAAGATTTCAATAAGGCTTCGATCAAATCTTTACGCCAACCCGGTATACCCCATGACCAGATATTTTCATCCACCTGTGGCAAGGCCTGAACCGGAATTTTGATCATTGCGCCATCTTCATCATGACTTGGATCGAAACGGTAACTGGCTGCCAGACGCAATGCACCATTATGCAAATAATCAGGAAATTGCTGTGTCGTTGGACGGTCATTCATCCACAGCGCATCATCATCCACAAATAAATAGCGTGGATGTTGCGGTTCAACTGTGGCACGCCAGTCTTCAAAACTGCGACGGCTTGCAACTTCTGCCGGTACTTTCTCGGCATAGAACTGATAGATGGTTTCTTCGTCCACCACCAAATCGCGACGACGGAGTTTATCTTCTACCCGTTCCACTTCTTCAAGCTTAAGTAAATTATGCTTTAAGAAAGGCGGGGTAATGCCCAAATGCCCCGTGGTTAAAGCATCCCGCAGGAATATTTCATGTGCTGCCGGCTGATCTACCTTTTCATAGTTCATTAAACGCTTCGGTTCAATGATTAGGCCAAACAGCGAGATCTGGTCATAGGCATTCACAATACCGGCTTTCTTCGACCAATGTGGCTCGAAATAGTGATGCTTGAGCAGGTCACGCGCAGCCAGCAGAATCCATTCCGGTTCAATCTTCGCCAAAGTCCGCAAATACACCTGAGAAGTTTCCACCATCTCAAAGGCCATCACCCAGGATGCCCCCCCTTTATGCAGCGTCGAGGCCGGGAAAATTCGGGCTTTTTGCTGACGTACTGCCATGTAGACATTTTTTTCGTCAGTTTTATTGGCAATAAACGAAAGCAGCCCGGTTAATAAAGCGCGATGCAGATTTTCATAACTGGCTTTTTTGTCATTAAAGGAAAGCTTTAAGCCTTGAGCCAGTTCAAATAACTGTTCATGGGTCTTTTTCCACTCCCGTAAACGTAACCAGCTTAAGAAATGCTGCCGTGCAAAATTACGACGTTTATTTTCATTCATCGATGCACGGTTTGCCTGCAAGGTTTCCCATAACTTAATGTAAAACAAAAAGTCAGAATCCCCTTCCTTAAATAAGGCATGTTTCTGATCGGCCTGACTCTGTTTATCTGCCGGACGTTCACGCGGATCTTGCACCGCCAGTGCGGCCACAATAATCAGCACTTCATTCAGTACACCAAAATGCGCCCCGCCCAAAATCATCCGAGCCAAGCGTGGGTCAATCGGCATTTTTGCCATTTGCTGACCGATTTTGGTTAAGCCACTGCTTTGAAGTCTCCCTTTCTCAATAGGTGAGGCGTTCTTCGCCGCAAGTGAGGGATTTACTTTATCAGCTTCAGTTTTAGGGGGATTTTTCTCAGATAAAGCACCAAGTTCAATCAGCAGCTTACGGCCATCATTCACTAAACGATGATCCGGTGGCTCAATAAAATCAAAACTTTCCAGATCACCCAGATTTAGACTTTGCATCTGTAAAATCACGGATGCCAAATTGGTTCGTTTAATTTCCGGTTCAGTAAATTCAGGACGGCTCTGGAAATCTTCTTCACTATACAGACGGATACAGACACCCGGCGCAATACGGCCACAGCGACCTTTACGCTGATTGGCTGCCGCTTGAGAGACAGCTTCAATCGGCAAACGTTGTACCCGTGAACGGTAGCTATAACGTGAAATACGCGCAAAACCGCTGTCAATCACATAACGGATATTCGGTACAGTTAAAGCTGTTTCAGCGACGTTGGTGGCAATAATAATGCGTCGTCCGCCGCCGCCCGGATTAAAAATCTTTTGCTGTTCTGCTATCGCTAAACGGGCGTACAAAGGCAAAATTTCGGTGTGCCGTGGACCATGCTTTTGCAAGGTTTCCTGAAGTTCACGAATTTCCTGTTCGGTACTGGCAAAAATCAGGATATCGGCATGTTCTGGATGGCCTTTTTCCTGCGCATCTTGAAAACATTCTTCTACCGCCTGAACCACGGCTCGTGGCAAGTTTTCTTCGAAATCATCAAACTCATCATCATCACTACCGCCAATACTCATTTCTGAAATGGGGCGATAACGCACTTCAACCGGATAACTGCGGCCTTCTACTTCAAACACTGGCGCATCATTAAAATAATTGCTAAAGCGGTTTACATCGAGCGTTGCGGAGGTAATGATGACTTTTAAATCTTTACGACGCGGCAAGAGCTGTTTTAAATAGCCCATGATGAAGTCGATGTTCAATGAACGTTCATGTGCTTCATCAATAATAATGGTGTCGTATTTGGTTAAATAGCGGTCATTCGCCAGTTCCGCCAGTAAAATACCATCGGTCATCAAGCGAACAATCGAGTCCTGCGAACCTTGCTCGTTAAAACGGATTTTAAAACCGATGGATTCACCGAGTTTTTCACCCACTTCTTCGGCAATGCGCTGAGATACGCTACGAGCTGCCAGACGACGCGGCTGGGTATGACCAATCATCCCGGTCAGACCACGACCAGCCAGCATGGCAATTTGCGGTAATTGTGTGGTTTTACCGGAACCTGTTTCCCCGGCCACAATAATCACCTGATGCTGCTGAATTGCTGCAATCAGCTTATCTTTATATTGGGTAACAGGAAGGTCTTGATTCAGTTTGATATTCGGAACGCGTGACAAACGCTCCCGAACTTTATGATTCGATTTTTCAAAGAGTTCTTGATATTGTTTTTCGTTGGCATCTTTACCTTTGCGTAGCCGATTTAAACGATGACGGTCACGTGCCATGACCCATTGATCTACATTTAAATGACTGACCACAGATAACCTATCCCAAAACAAAAAATTGAACTGAGCATTTTACGCTGTAACGCATCCAAGAGAAAGACAGGTACAGATTTATTCATAGCCTTTGATATAAAGAATATGCAAAACCCTCAGCATGAACCCAAAGCTGAGCGTGATATTTACGTTTTAGATCATCATTCATGTTATTCATTAATTAAAAAATAAATCATCAGAATATATTTTGTACACATTCACCAAAATTATCCGGCAGATTTGAAAAGAAATTTATTTTTTAAAAATTTACCCTTGATTTTTAGTGCTTGAACCTTCATGTTCTTAACCAAGCTGAAAAACTGCTCTTTTGTCATTCGATGATCATTTTTATGTGCTTGAATAGACAAGAGAATCAGATTTGCCGGAATTGTAAGCTTATATTTGTTAATTCGGTTTTTCCGATTTCAATAATGTAAAAATACCATTTCAGCAATAAGAAAAAATTCGCTATCCTTTTGGAAATCAAATACAAACCTCGATCATGGAGACAATGATGAGCTTAATTAATACTGAAGTTAAACCATTCAAAGCACAAGCATTCCAAAACGGTCAATTCATTGAAGTAACTGAAGCTGATCTTAAAGGCAAATGGTCTGTAGTATTCTTCTACCCAGCTGACTTTACTTTCGTTTGCCCAACTGAGCTTGGTGACCTTGCTGACAACTACGCTGAATTCCAAAAATTAGGCGTTGAAATCTACTCAGTTTCTACTGACACTCATTTCACTCACAAAGCTTGGCACGATTCTTCAGAAGAAATCAAAAAAATCCAATATGTAATGGTTGGTGATGCGAACTGGACACTTGCTAAAAACTTTGACGTATTAATCGAAGCTGATGGTCTTGCTGATCGTGGTACTTTCGTTATCGATCCTGAAGGCAAAATCCAAATCGTTGAAATCAACGCTGGTGGTGTAGGCCGTGATGCTTCTGAACTTCTTCGTAAAGTTAAAGCAGCTCAATACGTTCACGCTCACCCAGGTGAAGTTTGCCCAGCTAAATGGAAAGAAGGCGATGCTACTTTAGCTCCTTCAATCGACCTAGTTGGTAAAATCTAATCTCTATTAGATTGAACTGATTTAAAAAAACCGCGCTTTTGGCGCGGTTTTTTTCAGGATGCATTTAACCAGCGCTGATATTTCACCAATACATAAGCAACACCCTAGCAATGCTTAATATATATGATCAGATTCAGACTGCTCTGCTTTAAAGATCCACTTAGATAGCACTAAACGCAGCCCATAAACCAGTGCCATTGCAAAGACACAATAACCAATCGATTGAATCAAAAAAGGAATAATCAGAATGACTGCTGCTGTTAAGGGATAAAACCATTTTCCCAGCCCATTCAAAAATGGCAAATCATGTAATAACCACAAACTAAAGCTATAAAGAATTAAAGTAATGGCAATAATAAAACCGGCGTATTGATGGCTAATTTCAGCATGTGATGCAGCTACATCCACCGCTGCTGCCAAAGCTGCGCCTACCGAAGCAATCGCAATAAAAATAAAGAAGTGCCCATATCCCCAAATAAAGACCCGTTTATGATTATTCAAACGTCCATGAATAGTCCGATCAAAATACATCCACCACATGGTAAACATCATCATGACCCCACCAATCGTTAGAAAAATAAGTTCGGTATTAATTACTTGATGCTTAACCGCATCAGATACGGCATTAAAGCTGGCTACAATCGACTCCCCTAACACAATGATCGTCAACAAGGAATAACGTTCTGCAATATGATGTGGATGCCAAGGCGTTTTGCCATATTTTTCTGCAATAAAAGGTACAGAAAGTTCAGCAAGAGCTAAGGCCACAAAAAAATATGCACTAAAATCAATGGGTGAAAAATGAAAAAATAACCATCCGATTTGAATAATGGCAATACCAATCACATAACGATAAATCGTACTGCGTCGCTCCGGATCATGTTTGGCAGCACGTAGCCACTGCAAGATCAGCACCGTCCGCATGACCACATAACCAAGGATAATGATATCAAAATCAGATTTTTGGAATGCGGCAGGAATACCTGCCGCAATGACCAATGCACCAATCATTTGTACCATGGTCATTAAACGATACAACGTGTCGTCATTATCATAGGCTGAGGCAAACCAGGTAAAGTTCATCCAAGCCCACCACAAAGCAAAAAACACCATAAAATATAATGGCAAGCTATGCATTAGATGATTTTCAATAATCGCGTGATGTAACTGTTGACCCGCAGATGCAATTGCCACTACAAAAATCAGGTCGAATAAAAGTTCGAGTGAAGTTGCAACCCGATGTGGTTCTTTCACATCTCTTGGTTGCATAGGTTTGAGACTTTTGAGAAAAAATGTCGACATAAAGAACCTTATTATTTTAGCCAAAGCAACATCGTGATGTTTTAAAGCGATGCTTAGACCATATTGATTTTAATCGATCTAGTTTATGGTGTTTTTGAAAAAAACAGGATACTAAATCTCAAAATTAGTCTACCTTCCACTTTTTATTTCTGTTATACATCAACTATGACCTTTTTGATTCGGGTCATGCTCACTAAGACATCAACAGACTTTGGTCATATAAAAAATGAGGTGCTTATGGGAACACTCAATGCAGTAACTTCTTGGAAATACAGTGCATCTTCACGCTATTTAAAAATTTTTTACGATAATGGCTCTGGTGACTTATATTATCCCGTACCACCTTTTATTTATGATAATTTGCTCCGATGTAATGACAAAGCGGCTTTTGTACATAAATATCTAGAATATGACTTACATTTTTCCCGGGTTTCGATTCATTAAAAAATCAGGGCTTTGACAGTAATTGCCCCATAGGTTGAATTTAAGCTAGTTTCGGATACATGAGGTGGCATGGATGCCACACGTTATCCATCCCTTGCGCTGCATTTTAAAGCAGTGCTTAAAACTAGCTCAGGACGTTGTGTATGGCTAACAAAGGCTTTTCTTGCGGACGCAAAATATATTTTTAGCTCCTCATTTTAGCCTCTTAAAAGTAAGACTTCGCCTACACAAATATCTTTCGATTTTATTGAAAAATTTCGGCAGTGAAAGCTTCTGACTTAAATAAGATAATTTTGAACCTTCATATAAGCAAAGAATAAGGGACAGTAATATGGTCTTTGCCCTGATTTTCATGTACGACATATTCATTAGTTGCATAGAATGGACGCTTATTTATAACAAATCATAAATAAACCTGCCCCAATCGACAGGGTCATGGTCATAAAACGCGCATCACTTTTAACAATTTCAATAAACTGTTTCACTTCACCTGCGTGCGATATCACATTGTCTACAAAGATTACTCCATGTTGCGGATGCAGCAATTTCTGTAAATAGGGCCAATAATCAATGTAGGCATCACGCTCAGCATCAAGCAAGATAAAATCATATTGCTGTTCGTCACTTTCCAGAAAAGCTTGCGCATCTCCCACCCAGAAATCAATCACCCCATCCAGCTCCAGTTCTTGAGCATATTGCTGGGCCTGCTGGGTTCGCGCCGGATCAATTTCTAAAGTGGTGATTCGTCCTGATGAAATCTGCACGGCATTGGCTAGCCATAAGGTCGAGTAGCCTGTTGAAGTCCCAATTTCCAGAACAGATTTGGACTGTTGCATACGAATTTGCATGGCCAAAAATAACGCAGAATCCGGTTCAATATTACGATAGCGCTGAATACGATTGCTTTGTAATGCGTCAAATTTAATGAAGCTTTGATACAAATCCCGCATTCGATTCTGGAATGTTTCGCTCATGCTCATATTCGATGTCCCTATCTTTATTTATTGCTTTTTTTCAGTCTAAATTTTTTAGCGCGTTTAATCTAGCTTAGCTCGTCTCTTGAATTAGTTTAAATCTCGGGACGACTTGGCCATCTTCCAAAGTGACCGTTTCCTGAAACATCGCCAAGGGACGAACCCACATTGAATAATCACCATATAAACATTGATATACCACAAGTTTTTCTTCTGTTTCACTATGGGTAGCCACATGAAATACCTGATACAGCTTGCCTTTATAGTGCTGGTAAATTCCGGATTTAAGTTGCATTTTTCTCACCTCTTTTAAAGCTACCGCCATCATAATCAAAAATGATACGTATCTTCAGTTAATTTATAAACATTTATACCGATTAACTACTTGAATATTCACATTAAACCTCCATTTATTCTGCAGAGATTTTTATAGATGGTTTTTATAGACAACTCAACAATCTATAAAACCGATTGTTTTTATAAAAATGAAATGTTTTACCAATTTAATGATTTATCCTACTATAGCTGTATTGAATAAGTATTGACTCCCTTGGAGACGTTAGCATGTTAGACCAAAACACTTCAGCACAACTGAAAACCTTATTAGAACGTTTAGAAAGCCCGATTGAACTGGTCGCAACTTTAGATGGTTCAGACAAATCTGACAAAATCAAAGAACTGGTGACTGAAGTTGCAGCGCTGTCTGATCAGGTGACTGCACGTTTTGATGGCAGCAACAAACGTGCACCTAGCTTTGGGGTGGCGAAAGCTGGTGAACAACCGCGTGTCTTCTTTGCCGGTTTGCCAATGGGACATGAATTTACCTCGTTGATTCTGGCCTTGTTACAAGTGTCTGGTTATGCCCCTAAAGTCTCTGACGAAGTATTGGCTCAAATTAAAAGCTTAAACATCAGCACCGACTTTGAAGTGTTTGTCTCACTGAGCTGTCATAACTGTCCAGATGTGGTGCAAGCCTTGAACCTGATTGCGATTAACAATCCGGGTACGACTGCCACCATGATTGATGGTGCGTTCTTCCAGGACGAAGTGGAACAACGCAAAATTATGGCGGTTCCGATGCTGTTCCAGGACGGCAACCACATCGGTCAGGGTCGTATGACACTGGAAGAAATCATTGCCAAACTGGATACCAACTCAGCAGCCAAAGATGCCGAGAAACTGAATGCCAAAGCTGCTTTTGATGTACTTGTGATTGGTGGTGGACCTGCAGGCAATACCGCAGCGATCTATGCTGCACGTAAAGGTATTCAAACTGGGATCGTAGCGGAACGCTTTGGCGGTCAGGTCATGGATACCATGGATATTGAAAACTACACTTCGGTGCAAAAGACCCAAGGTCCAAAATTTGCCGCTGAAATGGAAGCCCATGTTCGTCAATATGGCGTTGACATCATGAACCTGCAAAAAGTGTCTGCCATTAAAGGTGCCGATGAAACCGTGAATGGTCTGGTAGAAGTGACGTTGGAAAACGGCGCTAAACTGGAATCCAAAACCATCATCCTGTCCACCGGTGCCCGTTGGAGAGAAATGAACGTGCCGGGTGAGCAAGAGTATAAAACCCGTGGTGTGGCGTACTGCCCGCACTGTGATGGCCCGTTGTTCAAAGGTAAACGTGTTGCGGTAATTGGTGGCGGTAACTCGGGTGTTGAAGCGGCGATTGATCTGGCAGGGATTGTCGAGCATGTCACTTTGGTGGAATTTGATACCAAACTGCGTGCGGACCAAGTCCTGCAAGACAAACTCAACAGCTTGCCGAACACCACCGTGATCAAAAATGCCTTGTCGACCGAAGTTGTGGGTGACGGTTCACAGGTTACAGCTTTGAAATACAAAGACCGTGCCACTGATGAAGAGCACACAGTTGAATTGGCGGGGATTTTCGTGCAAATCGGTTTGTTACCAAACACCGATTTCCTGAAAGCCTCAAAAGTTGAACTGAGCAACCGTGGCGAGATCATGATTAACGAACGCAACGAAACCAATGTGAAGGGTGTATTTGCTGCCGGCGACTGTACCACAGTACCATATAAGCAAATCATCATTGCTACTGGTGAAGGTGCCAAAGCATCACTGTCTGCTTTTGATTATATGATCCGTTCTGGGCAGTAATTTGTCATCGACATAAAACTGCCTAAATCAGGCTTATATCACAAGGTGATATAAGCCTTTTTTTTCACTCAATTTTTTCATAAAAAATAATTACATTTAATCAACAATTTTCGATCGTTATTTGTTCATTTTTTTAGCTATATTCAAAATATCCAGTTTAAGTGGATGCCACAATTAAAAGGAAATGAAAAATGAATAAATTACTTATTGCTTTAGGTCTGGCTGCTACCGTTGCTTTAGTTGGTTGTAATAAAGAAAAAGCCCCTGAAACAGGTGCAACCACAGGCGAGCATCTTGAAAATGCGGCAGATCAAGCTGGTCATGACATTTCAAATGCTGCTGATGAAGCTGCTGCTAAAACTCAGGCTGCAACAGATGAAGCTGCTGCTAAAATTGATGCTGCCGGTGAAGAAGCTGCTGCTAAAACTGAAGCAGCTGCAAAAGATGCAAAGCAAGCAGCTAAAGATGCCACCGCAGCAACTGCAAGTGCTGTAGAAGACAGTGCTGCTCATGTGAAAGAAAAAGCGCAACAATAATCTGTATTGTTGAACGAAAAAAGCTCCTGATCAGGAGCTTTTTTTTATTGGATTAATCTTGGTTTTTATGAATATTTCTTTTATGGTGGAATAAATAACGAATTATTAAGGACATATATACATGTCATTTTCCCATCATTCTGAAAAACATTATATTCAAAGAACCGGCTGGCTGCGTGCCGCAGTACTCGGAGCGAATGATGGCATTATTTCAGTGACCAGTTTAATTATGGGCATGGCCGCGAGTGGTGCTTCAACTCAGACCTTAATCATTACCTGTGTTGCCGGCCTTATTTCTGGCGCAAGCTCGATGGCTGCAGGTGAATATATTTCAGTCAGATCACAGGTGGATATTGAAGAAGCAGATTTGCACATGGAAGCACGTGAACTTGAACGTAATCCACACCATGAACTGAAAGAATTGACGCAGATTTATGTCATGCGTGGTTTAACTCCAGAACTTGCCCATGAAGTAGCCGTCCAGTTGACCGCCAATAATGCTTTAGAAGCACATGCCCGCGATGAAATCGGCATTCATGAAAATACCGCAGCCAATCCCTTACAAGCTGCGGGTTCATCTGCCCTTGCTTTTTCAATCGGTGCACTTTTCCCGATGGTTTCAATTTTAATTAGTCCGGAACAGCATGTTGAAACAGTGGTCATGGTGGTTGGGATTTTATCACTGGCTGGATTAGGTGCTTTATCCAGTTATTTTGCCGGTACATCCAAACTGAAAGGAAGTTTACGTGTGGCCATTTGGGGCATCATTGCCATGAGTTTTGCAAGCTTGGTCGGTTCTTTATTTCATGTTTCAACATTTTAGCGAGCATATTATTAATTTTATTGATATAAATAATCAATTATTCTCAATTAAAAATCTCATAAACTATAGGTTTTGATAATATTTAAAGTTGAATAATGGATTAAAATATCCTGACTAATTTAGTCGGATTTATTCTCCCATGTCTGTTATTGCTGCACAAGCCAATCGATCTAATCTGTCGATTTGGGTTGCTGTTTTTCTGATATTGATTGGCACCCTCGGTGCTTATCAAATCGTCGGGCTGAATCAGGCCCTTTTATTTTTGGTGGGTGGTGCCTTGGGTATGACCTTGTACCATGCCTCATTCGGTTTCACCTCTAGCTGGCGAGTGTTTATTAAAGAACGTCGTGGCCGTGGTTTACGTGCCCAAATGATCATGCTTGCCCTTGCGGTATTGCTATTTTTCCCTGCCTTAGGTGCAGGTGAGCTTTTTGGCAATCCGGTTAAAGGCAACGTTAGCCCTGTGTCCATGTCGGTTATGATTGGTGCTTTTATCTTTGGGATAGGCATGCAATTAGGCGGTGGCTGTGCTTCCGGTACGCTGTATACCGTAGGTGGTGGTAGCGCCCGTATGATCGTCACACTGATTTTTTTCTGTCTCGGTTCTTTAATTGCCACTACCCATTTAGGCTGGTGGTTTAATCTGCCACACCTTGAACCGATTTCAATTGTGTCAAGTTTAGGTGTAATTCCCGCACTTATCCTGAGCTTTGTGCTGTTCGCTGCGATTGCGCTTGCAACCATCTTTTTTGAGAAAAAACGTCATGGTTCACTTGAAGTCGAACCCAAAGCTCAAACTCAAGGTTTTAAACGCTTCTTGCGTGGTCCATGGCCACTGATTTGGGGCGGCATTATCCTCACCCTGCTGAACTTCGCCACTCTCACTTTAGCCGGTCGTCCATGGGGTGTGACTTCTGCACTTGCCGTTTGGGCAGCCAAAACCGCCAGTTTTGCCGGTGTCGATGTAGCGTCCTGGGCCTACTGGCAGCAACCTGCCAATGCCAAAGCATTATCTGAGTCCTTGTGGTTTGATATTACCTCGATGATGAACTTCGGCATTATGCTGGGTGCATTATTGGCGGCAAGTCTGGCAGGTAAATTTGCTCCCAATTTCAACATTCCTAAACGTTCGCTCATCGCTGCTGTGATTGGTGGCTTACTGCTGGGTTACGGTGCACGTCTGGCCTATGGTTGTAATATTGGTGCTTATTTCAGTGGTATTGCCTCAGGCAGTTTGCATGGCTGGTTATGGCTGATCTTTGCCTTTATTGGCAACGGCATTGGGGTCAAACTTCGCCCTATTTTCTTCCCGGGTGAACGCCCTCAGCCTGAAAAATTAACTGGTTGTTAATTACAGTACTCAATCATTAAAAAGCCCATCACGTGATGGGCTTTTTTTATTTATGCAATTATTGAAAACTAGTTTAGAGCAGCTTTTAGATTACAGCCCAAGCCCATAATTTCTTGTGCCTGACGGTATGAGGTATAGCGGTTTAGAATAAAGTCATAAAACTGAGCTGAATCTGCAAAGTTTTTGCTCAAGTCTTCACCCTGCGCGTCTGGTAATTTGACCTGCCCGATGAACTTCGGATTTTGATGGCCCAACTGGTACATCTCGACAAAATAACGGTTCATCATTTCACAATACGCCAGCTTGACCGGTTTTAATGAGGTTCTACTCACAGCATGCAGATTTAAAGTATCCAGCTGATTGACATCAAGCACCGACTGATCTGAAAAGGCAATATTGTTGTTCTGCTTAAAAGCCTGATAATCTTTTGCTAACTGTTGATTCAATAACTCAAAACGTTGTTGCAATGTAACCAGATCCTGAACTTGGTATTTTTTCGGATCAATCTGCGGCTGATGTTGCTCTGAAGATGAACATGCTGAAACTAATACACTCGAAATTAAAGTCGCTAAAATTAACGGCTTCATCATAAATCATCCTCAATACCCAATAGCGTTCTATTATGCCCGAAATATTCAATTAAATTGATTTTTCATTCATATAACGCCAGTAGCGTTTCGGTACATATTGAATATGCAGCTTTAAATTCTGCCGTGCCTGAATATTAACGCTATGAAAATAGTCTTTCCAGAGCTGATCATAGAGCACTTCCTGTTCATCTAATTCCACACTAAAAGCCTGGCTGAATCCACTGGCCAATGTGCTATCGACTGCAACGGCATTCATTTCAACTGAGTGTACATCTTGCAAATCATAGTAAATGCCATATTTTCGCTTTTCATCATAAATAAGCCAGCTCTGATCTTGATAACGTGCTTTAAAATGTCGCTCGATTAAAGGTAAAACATTAAAATCTGGCCGAATCAAACTTAAAAACAAACCGCTTTTACATTTTTTAAAGCGTACAAAGGCTTCCATACGATGCTTCTCACGCCCCACCTGTTTAGCCCATTGTGAGAGTGCCAATACATCAGGATGTCCATAATTTTGATCGACCTTGTAGGTATGCTGAAAAATATAGAGACAATAATTAAAGAGATGCTGAAAAGCCGTTTCATTTTCCGACAGAAAACTATAGTAAAAATGCCGCTGGCTATCGCTTGACGTTCGTTGTTTTAAACCCCTCCATACTCGCTGCGCCTGCTGTTCATTTGAAGCCACCTGAATCAAATCATCAAATAGACCATGCTGTGCATTTAGCTCACTGGTCACTTGCACATGCCAGTCTTGAAACTGAAATGCACGGAATACACAGCTGAGTAAACCTGTCATCGTGCCATCAAAACAATAAGTGGCCATCAGAACCCAAAACCCAGTTGTGAGGATTGTTGTCGGCTATATTTCGATTGCCCGGATTGCAAAATTTGACTGCGAATCTGACTCGGTAACTGTTCCTTGATAAATTTAGGCGTATCTGCACAGCGGATAAAATGTTGCGCACGATTATAAGCAACGCCCATTCGCTTGAGCTGATCGATATGAATCTGGCCAAAACGGCGCGCTTGAACAATTTTTTTGGCAGAGCGCACGCCTATGCCAGGAACACGTAAAATCATCCGGTAATCTGCATGGTTCACGTCCACGGGAAACTGTTCCGGATGACGCAGTGCCCAGCCAAGTTTTGGATCGACCTCCAGATCCAGATTCGGATGCTGTTCATCGACCAGTTCTGTAGCTGCGAAACCATAAAAACGCATGAGCCAATCACTTTGATATAAACGGTTTTCTCGAATTAAAGGAGGTGCTGTCCCCATTGCAGGTAATGCCTTTTCTGCTTCATTGATCGGGATATAGCCTGAGTAATAGACCCGTTTAAGTTTAAATTCCCTGTAATGCCGGTCGGCCATCAAAATAATGTCTTGATCGGTTTCACTATGTGCACCCACCACCATTTGTGTGGTTTGCCCTGCCGGTACAAATTGCGGTACGGAACGAATCAGCTTGCGTTCATCATGCAGCTGAATCAGGCGATCACGCACAATGCCTAAATCTTTCTGTACCTCTGCATGGTTTTTTTCAGGGGCAAATTTTTGTAATCCTGCTTCAGTCGGCATTTCCAGATTAATGCTCATCCGGTCCACATATAAACCTGCTTCGGTGATGATTTCCTCTGAGGCCCCGGGAATAGTTTTTAGATGGATATAACCATTAAAATTTTCTTCCAAACGTAATTTTTTCACCACTTGCAGCATACGCTCCATAGTGTAATCCGCAGATTTGAATATTCCCGAGCTTAAAAACAAGCCTTCAATATAGTTACGCCGATAAAAATTCATGGTCAGATCAACCACTTCCTGCACTGTAAAGGCCGCCCGTTTCACATCATTAGAACGGCGTGATACACAGTAAGCACAGTCATAAATACAGACATTGGAAAACAGAATTTTTAATAAAGATACACAGCGCCCATCTTCAGTATAGCTATGACAAATTCCGGAACCGGTATTTCCTAGCCCTTTATCTTTATTTTTTCGATTGCTACCACTTGAGGAACAGGACACATCATATTTGGCGGCATCGGCTAAAATTTGCAGTTTTTCACGGATACGATCAGACATGGTTATGCGGGAGTAAAATAAAAAATAAATTATAAAATCTATAATTTTTTATACATGTTTATTCATCTATTGTGCGACACAGTCTGACGTTTCATTTATCCTGTTCAATTAGCCAATCTAAAAATATACAGCTTTTATTTCATAAAAAAATAACGAATATTATTTGCTTAATTTTAGGGGCTTAGGCAAAGTGAGAAATATGAGTAGGAGCCAAATATGACTTTATTAGAACAACTTGAGATTAAACATCCTATTTTCCTCGCACCGATGGCTGGGGTGTCTACCCCACAACTGGCAGCTGAGGTCTCTAATCAAGGCGGTTTGGGTTCATTGGGTTTAGGCGCAAGTACCGTTGCAGCAGCCCGTCAGCAGATTCTAGAAACTCAGGCACTCACCGAAAAACCTTTTCAGGTCAATTTCTTTTGTCATAAAAGTTCCGCGCTTGACCCACATATTTCAAAACAATGGATTGAATATTTAAGGCCTCAATTTGAGAAGTATCATGCGACACCGCCGAGTGAATTAAAGTGCATTTATCCCAGCTTTTTAGATAGCGATGACTACTTAAATCTGCTCTTGGAAACCCGACCTAAAGCTGTGAGTTTTCACTTCGGCATTCCTCATCCTCACCAGATCCAAGCGCTTAAACAGGCTGGTATTATCACCATGGTTTCAGCAACCAATCTGGCCGAGGCACTGGAGATTGAAGCTGCCGGCATTGATATTATTATCGCTCAGGGCATTGAGGCTGGTGGACATCGCGGTATTTTCAATCAAAGCTTCGATAGCGCAGTTAAAACTTCAGATTTGGTGCAATTATTAAAACAGTATTGCAGTTTGCCTGTTGTTGCAGCCGGTGGTGTTATGAACGGACAACAAGCTCAGCTATTAATCAAGTTAGGTGCTGAAGCGGTTCAACTCGGTACAGCATTCGTGCAATGTAAAAGCTCCAATGCAAATGCAGCCTACAGAAAAGCCCTGTTTAGCAATCCCATCACACAAATTACGGTCAGTATTTCAGGTCGCCCTGCCCGTGGGCTAATTAATCACTGGCATACCCAGATTGACCGTCCAGAACGTCCTGATGTTGCCGCCTACCCGTATTGTTATGATTTAGGAAAACAGCTAAATGCAGTTGCTGTGGCACAAGGCGATGAGGGTTTTGGAGCATTTTGGGCAGGTACCAATGTCGCTCAGATTCGTGAAATGGCCGCTGCAGATTTAATTAATCAGCTGGTACTGGAAATGAACATTCATCTATAAGGTTATTGGAAAAGGTTCAAACCTTTTCCATTCATTTCTTAAAATTAACTTAAATTTAACTATAATTTTTTATTATTAAACTCAGCTTCGCAATTTTTATTTCCAATACACAAATATAATATTATTTATCAATAATTTAATATAAATATCTCATTTTCAACATTTCATTCATCGTAATTATGATGCTACCCCATTGACCCAATTCAAGTGCAAAAATACACTGCAAACGCTTCACTTAATAATAATGATTATCAACATTTTTACGCCTATCAATAATAACAGCCGTAAAATAGGACTAAATTATGAATCGAATTGGCTTTGGAATCACCATTTTAGTCCTGGCACAAAGTGTTTGGGCAGATGAAAATCTTTTCGGATATGTGAAAGGTGCCGAAACCCTGCCCAAAGGTGGTCAGGAACTGTATCAATGGATTACCAACCGTCGTGATAAAGGTGCTGGACACTATTCTGCCTTTGATTACAAAACAGAATATGAGCGTGGAATCACGGACAAATTTAATGCATCTGTCGCTTTAAAAGCCATGTCATTAGATACGTCAGGAATTGTGATTAATGGCTATATGCCCAAAGACCGTGAATTTGATTTTAAGATTTCCGGCTTTGAGGTGGGTGGAAAATACAACTTTTTAAGCCCTGCTAGCGAAGTGATTGGTCTGTCCAATCAGTTTGAGCTGAGTTATTCCATGATTGACCCACATTCAGGCCAAGATAAAGATACGCTCAGCTTTGAAAATATGCTGATTGCACAAAAATACTTTATGGATGCCAGTTTAGTCTGGGTGGGTAATTTAATGTTTGAAGGTACCTATGCCAAGCGCAGTGCGATTCAAGATTTACCTGCAAATTTCGAATGGCCAACCGATCCTGAAATGGAACTCGAAATACAACTAGGTACAGGCTTAAGCTATCGTTTTGCGCCCAACTGGTACACAAGCCTAGAAACACAATATGAAACCGAATTTGAAACCGAAGTTGGACAAGAACGCTGGTCCTGGTTCTTAGGCCCTTCTTTGCATTATGGTTCTAAAGACTATTGGCTAACGGCAACCTAGTTTCCTCAAATACGTGGTGGACGTGAAAAATTCGATGAGCAAGATGACCGTCATTTACACCTGATTGAAAAAACCAAAAATGAATTCCGTTTGAAATTTGGTTATAACTTTTAACATGCTGATGAGGTCTTAAAGATGAAATGGATGCCCTACGCAGCAGCTTTACTGAGTGTTAGCCCTATCGTTGGGCATTCAGCAGTTTATCTGACCACAGAACAAGCGCAGCAATTGATGTTTCCGAACAGCAGCATGAAAAAAGTAACGGTGCATTTAACTGCAGATCAGATTAAAAGTTTAAAAAAATCCTCAGGCATTTATTATGCATTTAAGGCAGATCAAGTCTATAAAAGCAGTGATGGTGGCTGGATGGTCATCGATCAAGTTCTGGGTAAACATGAAATGATTACCTATGCCGTAGCATTAACTGCAAAAGGTGTAGTCAAACAGGTTGAGATTTTGCAATACAATGAATCTTATGGTGGACAAGTCCGTGATGCCTCATGGCGACAGCAATTCATTGGAAAGACATCTGCTTCAAAACTTGTACTCAATCAAGATATTAAAAATATCAGCGGTGCAACACTATCGTCCAAACACATTACCGATGGCGTAAAGCGTATTTTGCAATTTTATCAATTAGTGTTGCAATCACTGGGATGATCCGAGCACAACCACTATTGGGCACGCTGGTCGAAATTAAAATCCATGATTCGATCAGCTCGAATGATGCCCATAATGCAATCAATGCAGCCTTTTCCTGCATTGAAAAAGTACAACAGTTAATGAGTTTTCATGATCCTGACAGTGAATTATCTCAGTTAAATCGCAATGCCTTTTTTCAGCCTATTACCGTACATCCTTTCACCTATGCCGTGCTTAAGCGTGCCAAACATCTACATGAAGTTTCACTAGGGCTGTTTGATTGCAGTATTGCCAATTCCTTAGTGAATTGGCAAATCTTACCTAACCCCCTGTCAGATAAGCTTCAGCATCAGCCACATTCTTCTCAGACAGATGTCAAACTGCTTGATCAATACTCAGTCCAGTTTGCCGCCCCTATTCTGATAGATCTAGGTGGAATCGCCAAAGGTTTTGCTGTGGATTTGGCGATTCATATTTTAAAAAAAAAGGGGATAAAAAATGCTGTAGTCAATGCAGGTGGTGATTTAAGAGTTCTGGGTCATATGATCGAAAATATCATGATCCGCGATCCACAGCAGCCACAACAATTTCATGCAGTGGGTGGCTTAAGTAATGGTGCAATTGCCACTTCCGCCTGTTACTTCTCCAAAACAAAATTCAATCATCAATGGGTCAATGCCCTAGTCCATCCACAAACCAGACAAGCTTTAGATTCAGCACAGAGTTTTAGTGTAATTGCGCCCAATGCCTGCATCGCAGATGCACTCACTAAAGTTGTTGCAGTCAGTCAAGACCCTCAGCCCCCCTGTCTGAGTTTATTTGCAGCCCAAGCCTTTATTCTTTAGGTGTACCTATGACATTTTCGGTAAAAATCCCACATACACAACGTTACTTCTTATATCTGATCTGGCTGATTCTGTCACTAACGGGTCTGTATTTTGCTTATTCACAAGATTGGCAAATGCAAGAACCTAGTGATCTGACAGTGAATATTTTAAAAACTCATGGTATAGCTGCAGCAATCTTTCTGATTCTGCTTGGTGCATTGCTGGCTGTACATATTCAAATCGCATTAAAGCTAAAGCGTAATTTAGTCACAGGGCTGAGTATGCTCAGCCTCATGGTTTTACTGGCCATAAGCGGATTAGGTCTATATTACAGCCCCGAAGAATGGCATGAAAATGTGAAATGGCTACATATTTGGGTTGGGCTGTTCAGTATTTTATGGCTGCCTATTCATATCTGGACAGGTATTTATCTCAGAAAATCCAAATGAGAAAAATAGCCATATTGGTTAGCCATACTTAGTCACCCTCACTAGCCCATATTCAAGTGCAAATTGATCAGTACGATAAGCATTTAATTTTTTGAAAAAAGAGATTTAAACTTCAAGTAAATTAACCTGTTCAGTTTGAACATCACTCATAATCTCACCTTGATCAAGCAAATGATTGAAATAATCTTCAACGACTTTTGCCTGCTCAATCGTACTTTCCACCTTATACATATTTTGGCGGAATTCGTTACTTGAACGTAAACCCTTGGTATACCACGCAATATGTTTACGCGAAATACGACAACCCGAATATTCCCCATAAAAATCATACAGTTCAGATAAATGCCCCAATAACACCTCTTTCACTTCTGCAATACTCGGTGCAGCCAGATGTTCACCGGTGTTTAAGTAATGTGCTATTTCACGGAAAATCCATGGGCGTCCTTGTGCTGCACGTCCAATCATGACCGCATCTGCACTAGTGTAGTCCAGGACATATTTGGCCTTTTCAGGGCTATCGATATCACCATTGGCAATCACGGGAATATTCAACATTTGTTTGACTTCTTTAATCAAACTATAGCGTGCCGTATTCAAGTACATGTCTTCACGGGTACGCCCATGTAACGCTAATGCTGCAATTCCTGCCTCTTCAGCACGTTTTGCAACACGCAGGATATTTTCATGACCATTTAAATATCCTAGTCGGGTTTTCAATGTTACAGGGACATCAACCGCAGCCACCACTGCATCTAAAATACGCGCGACTAGATCTTCATCTTTTAATAATGCTGAACCAGCTAATTTGTTACAGACTTTTTTTGCCGGACAGCCCATATTGATATCTACAATCTGCGCGCCATTGGCCACCTGATAACGTGCAGCTTCAGCCAGCTCGCTTGGTTCGGAACCTGCAATCTGTGCAGAAATAGGCGCCAATTCGCCATCAAAATTGGCACGGTATAGGCTTTTCTTGCTCATGCGCAAAGTCTGATCTGAGGTCATCATTTCACTAACCGCATGCCCGGCACCAAAATATTTACACAACGTCCTGAATGGACGATCCGTAACACCTGCCATGGGAGCAACAATTAAATTATTTGACAGTTGATATGGACCAATATACATATAAATTCATCACTTTTTCGACCGGCATAGTATACTGCATCTGCTGTATTGGCTCATCCTTTTGGAATATGTTTTCAACATTATGAAAAAAACGCATTTTAATTCATCTTATATTAAATCTTTGAGTGTTTTGGCTTTATCTCTCAGCTTGATCGCTTGTGGCGACAATTCATGGTGGTCAAAAAATAATGAACCTACTCTAGAAGAAGATCAAATCAAACGCTTGATTCCACCACGTGTGAATGAACGTAGCTCATGGGCCAAAGATATTTACAGTATTACCGATCAACTGGGCATTCCCCAAACCAAAGAAAATATTTGTAGTATCGTGGCTGTAGTAGATCAAGAGTCTAACTTTGTTGCAGACCCTCAGGTTCCAGGTTTAGGTGATAAAGCGGTGAAGGAAGTACAAGACCGCTTAGATGAGAAATTTAAAGATAAATTAGGAGATTCCATTGGCGGAACAGTTGCAGGCTATTTCGAAGAAGTTTTAAAAAATCAGCCTAGTCCAGAGGATAACTATTTAAGCCAAATGCGTCGCGTGAAAACAGAACGCGAACTGGATGAATTATACCGTGAAATATTTGATTATATGTCTAAACATTACCATGTGAGCGCACTTACCGGTGCGGCAAAACTGGTTGGACAGGACATTGCTGAAAAAATGAATCCTGTGACCACTCTGGGTTCCATGCAAGTGCATATTGGTTATGCCAAAGAACATAAGCGTCAAGGCGGCAATATTGCCGAATTACGTACCGACCTATATAGCCAGTATGGTGGCTTATATTACGGTATTCACCGTTTAATGATGTACCCTGCCGATTATGATAAGGCCATTTATCGTTTTGCAGACTATAATTCGGGTATGTATTCAAGCCGTAATGCCGCTTTTCAAAGTATGCTGAATGACTTGACGACAGCGGAGCTTGATCTGGACGGTGATTTGTTGCTTTACACGAAAGATGGTTCAGTCCGTTCTGTAGCCAGCCAGTCTGAACGCGAGCTGATTAGTGTTTTTGCTGCTAATAATATTTTAGTGACGCCACGCCAAATTCGCGCAGACTTAAAGAAAGAGAAAGAAAAAGATTTCGAAGATACTGCGACTTATCGTGCTGTAGCGAAGCTTTACCAAGAGAAAACAGGTAAAGAACCTATTTATGCTATCATGCCTGAAGTGGTTATTTCTGGTCCTAAATTAAGCCGCGAATATAATACCAACTGGTTCGCTACTCGCGTCAATGGAAGATACCAATCATGTATGCAACGAGCAAAAAGAATAAAAATTTAGCGCTCTTCGATTTTGATGGAACCCTGTGTACAAAAGATAGTTTCACAGGGTTTATCTTCTATGCTCTATCTAAACGGCATATTGTTAAACAAGGCATTAAAATTTTACCATGGATTCAAGCCTATTATTTAAATGCCTATCCAGCACATGCCATGCGCTTAAAACTATTTCGAGCTATGTTTACTAATGCTGATGTTATAGATTTACAACACATTGCCGAAGAATATGCAGCAAGCTTAATTTCCCAGTTAAATCCTAGTTTGCTGAAACAGCTGAAACAGCATCAGGCTTTAGGTGATGATGTCGTACTGGTATCTGCCTCAATTGACATTTATCTTAAGCCTGTATGTGATTTATTGGATATAGATTTAATTTGTACGCAAACTGAAACAGTTAATCAAATATATACTGGACAATATATTACTCCTGACTGCAGTTCAGAACAAAAAAGACAACGGATTTTAGAAAAATATGCTTTGGATGATTATGCCCTGATTTATGCCTATGGCAATAGTCATGAAGATGATGAGATGCTGGCATTAGCCGATCATGCCTATATGGTGGGTAATAACCAAGTTATGCCCCTATTATCCAGAGCCGGTGATATTCAAATTGCTATTTAATCCAGAAAGCTTATCTCATTTTATTTTCATGTATCCAGATAAAATTGGCGGAAGCAAAAAAGTAATAACCTGGATTTGATCAAAACACTTAGAGATCCTTTTTTCTATCTAAAAAGCCACTTCATTGGAAGTGGCTTTTTAAGCGAAGAATTTTATTTCTTGAATGGAAATGCATATTTTGCAATGCGTTTGATCACACTTCCATATTGCTTAAATAAGTTGGCATTATTGTAATTTAAACCATATTTTTCACAGACTGCCTGTACTTTCGGTGCCATTTTACGGTAACGACGTGCCGGAATATCCGGATACAAATGGTGCTCAATCTGATGACTTAAATGCCCGGTCAAAATATGAAATGCTTCCGAACCGGTTAGGTTGGATGAACCACGAATCTGACGCATATACCAGTGCCCGCGACTTTCATTTTGCAGTACCGATTTTGGGAACACTTCTACATCTTTGGTAAAGTGACCACAAAAAATAATGCTGAAAGTCCATATATTACGGATACCGTTTGCCACCAGATTGCCAGTCAATACCGGTAAAGCTGCAGGACCAGCAATCAATGGGAAAAACACATAATCTTTAAACAGCTGTTTGCCAATTTTCTTCTGCATCGGTTGCCATTCTTTTTTGGCTTGTGCTTTGCTCTTACGACCAAACCATACTTTACCAATTTCCAGATTTTGAATGGCTACGCCCCACTGGAACAACAGGCAGAATGGAATGGCATAAATCGGTTGTAACAGATAGCCTGGTTTCCAGCGTTGTTCCGGAAACAGGCGAAGCAAACCATAACCAATGTCGTCATCCATACCTTTAATATTTGTATAAGTATGATGTTTATAGTTATGCGTTTGACGCCAGTTATCTGAAGTACCGACAATATCCCACTCATAACTTGGGCCATGAAATTTAGGATCATTCATCCAGTCATATTGACCATGCATGACATTATGACCCAATTCCATATTTTCCATGATTTTGGCAAAGCCTAGTAAACCTGTACCTAGAAGCCATGCTGGCGGGAACCAACCAGCAAACAGACAGGCACGTCCGGCAATCGAAGCATAACGAATGGTTGAATACACTCGACGGATATATTTCGCGTCTTTTTCACCAATATCATCAAGTACTTCTTGTTTAATCGCATCCAACTCACGTGCTAATTCATCCAATTGAGATTGTGTGAGCTCACCATTTTTTGGATTTTTAAAATATTCTACTTTAACGGGCATATTCATGATATTTGACTCACTTATAAATCAATAACAAGATCGGACTGTGCTGAATTGACACAAATTTTTAAGACATTTCCAGGCTCTGAATTTTGACTGCCATTGACTAGATTCTTGGTAGAACCTTCAACTTTATTGCAGACACATTTATTACAGATACCCATACGGCAACCATAAGTCGGTTTGACATTTTGCTGCTCCAGACTGCTCAGAATGGACTGGCCTTTAGGAATTGCCACCACTTTATTAGACTTCAGCAAAGTGATATTCACAAAGCCGACATCAGAACTTTCTACTGGAGACATGCTAAAAGCTTCACTTTTAAAACTTTGTGCATCGGCAAATAGTTGTTCAGCCTGCGCAACAAATCCAGAGGGACCGCAGGCATAGACCGTACTATTTTCAACATCTGAAAGTAATGCCAGATGCTCTTGGTTTAAGCGCTCTCCGGCATCTTGTTCCTGGGTATAAAAAACCTGGAATGAAAAGTTTGGATATTGTTCCGCCAATTGTTCAAAACGTGTTTTAAAAGCAACGTCTGCATATTCTTTAACCCAGTACAATAACTGGATAGGTGCTTGGCGCATTTGCTCTGTTTTAGCCAGTGCTTTCAACAAACTGAGCATTGGAGTAATCCCACTCCCTGCTGCCAGTAAAACCATTGGTTGCGCTTGTGGAGTTAACAACATATCCCCATAAGGCTGACCAAATTCAAGTACATCGCCTATTTGTGCATGTTCATGCAACCATGAGCTGACTTTACCCTGATCGACTTTTTTAACCGTAAGAAGTACATGTTGGCTATCCAGCTGAGTCAAACTATAGCTACGTTCATAACGTATACCATTAACACTCACAAAAACTGGATGATGCTGTCCGGCTTGCCCCATTTTAAAATGACGGTTCACTTGAATAGTTAAACTCACCATATTTTGTGCAGCATTTTCTTTTTGTACAATTTTGCCTAAAGGCTGATTGAGAGACCAAAGTGAGTTGAATTTTTGCAACCAGAAATTAGCTGCATGCTGATCAATTACAGTTTCAGCAAGGGAACTTAAGGGAGATTTAGTTTTTTCTAAAACATGCATAGTCAGTACCACGCGATTGAATTTTAATTATTATACACATGTATATATATTTGTATATATATTTGTATTGTTTCTATTCATTTCCAAAGTTGCATAGCTGCCGTTATAATACGTTAGTGTCTCTAATCCATTGAAAAATATGAACCAGTCTTCAGTCAAAAATAAAGTTGATGCTCCAATGAATAAGCAGAGTCTTATACATGAGCCTGTGGTCGTCCGTACTGTGGGTCGTAAAGCAACGATAACCAAAGAAGAACTGTTTCAAGCTGCTCTAAATTTAATTGGCCCACAAAAAAGCATTGCCTCTTTGAGCTTGAGGGAAGTTGCACGTGAAGCTAGAATTGCTCCGAACAGTTTTTATCGACATTTTAGAGACATCGACGAACTTGCCATTGAACTGATTGATCGAGCGGGTAATGTATTACGTCAAATTTTGCATCAGGCACGCTTAAAAGCATCCAAGCAAAGCAGCATTATTCGCAGTTCTGTGGAAGTTTTTATTGAGCAATTAGATGCAGATGAAGGCAATTTAAGCTTATTACTGCGTGAAGCTTATACGGGTTCCACTTCCTATAAGCTGGCTGTCGAACGCCAATTAAATTATTTCCAACAAGAATTACAGGAAGATCTGATTCGTTTGGAACGCTTAAATAATAATAAACTTTCACATCCTGATTTGGTTGCTAAAGCGATTACCCAGTTGGTCTTCAACATGGGAGCTACTGTCATTAATATTCCTGTAGCAGAACGCAAGGAAATTGCTGAACAAACCATGATTATGATTCGAATGATATTAGAAGGTGCACGTCATTTAGATGAAGCAAAAATTCGGTAAATTTTGCATCTTTGATCTTGGCTCTGTGATGCATTTGTCTATTTTCATCGACACGAAATATAGTGATTGTTAACTTAACAAACCTATTTGTTTGGCCGTATAAATGGCTTTAGTTCTAGAATTGACTTCTAATTTTTGATAAATCTTTTTTATATGCACATCAACAGTGTATCTGGAAATATTCATTTCAGCACCAGTTTCACGGCTGCTAAAACCATTTGCAATATAGGTCAGAACTTCTAATTCACGTTGTGATAACTTGACATGAATATGGTTATCGCAATGATCCACAGAAGGAATGATCCCTTTATTTCGCATTTTTTTGAGTATTTCCTTGGCTACAGTCGGATCAATAATCGCTTCACCTTTTAGCATACTACGTATTGCAAACATCAGTTCTATATCATCTTTTTCCTTTAATACATAGCCATTTGCGCCAACACTTAGTGCATTATAAATCGTCTCTAAAGCATTCCAGGAAGATAAAACCATAATAGGAGCTTCTGTTTCTCCCATTTGACGAACTGAATCGATAAACTCAATTCCATTGCCATCAGGCAAATTCAAATCTACCAATAAAAATTTGATTACATTCTCTTGATAAATCTCTTTGGCAGAACTAATCGTTTGGGCAAAATATATATCGTTTTCTTGATAGCCAAAGGTTTTTAGAATTTTATGAATACGCTTCTGTTCATTTGGATCATCTTCAATAACAAGCATGGGTTTTAACAAAGGACAATTTAAATTCAACATTTTTTACTATCCGATATATTTGTAGATAGTGTTGTGCATACCTACTGACTTTTCTATCCCTATAAATAGGTATATTTGACGTTTTTTTCAACATTATCAAAACATAAATGCACACTACATCACACTAAAAAGATTTCCATGACCCTTTATTTCTGTAAATTAATAATTTTCTGTACAAACCGCGCTGTGGCTTCCGGCTGCTCTAAAGGAAACATGTGTCCACCTTCTACAACACTGTAGTTTATGCCATAGGTTTTATTCATGCCTTGCGGTAAGCCCTGCTTGTAAAAATGGCTTTGCTTCGCGGTAATTAAATGCGCAGGCACATTGGGCGCTTTGCGCGGTGTACGCCACCACCACCCTGGTACCGTCCGGAAAATATGTGCTTCAACTTCTTTAGGAATACTCAGCGTCACGCCACCACGTTTTTCATCTTCTTGCACACCATATGCAAAGTAGTCATCAAAACATTGCTGATCAAAACTTTTAAACAAACGGTTATTTCGCAAAGCTGTATATGCCGTTGCACGGTCAGGCCAGTGGTCATTGCGTTTCAAAGTTAGCCCTGCTGGAGTAACTTTATCAACTACTTTTAATTTCAGCTTTTGCATAGCTTAAAAAATAGCTGACTTAGGCCCTATCACAAAAGGTGGATCCATAATGACCAACTGTGAAAATAAATCTGGTCGTTTATAAGCAGCCATTAAAGTCACCAGGGATCCAAAAGAATGCCCGAGCCCAATAACCTGCTGATTTGGAAATTGCTGTTCAATGTCTGCAATTACCTGATTAACTAGGTGTGTCCATGTATAAGTGACTGGATGCTCAGGACTCATCCCGATGACTGGAATGGCTTTAATATCGTACTCTACACCCAAAGCGCTAAAAAACTTTTGATAACTGGCAGATGGAATGCCATTGGCATGAGTGAAATGAATTGGCTGTGGCATAAACTTAAAATAACTAGAGTGTTTTTTCCATCCTAGTCTGTATTCATCATTTAAGTAATTGCATTTCTGCCTCATTCACTGAATCGCCAGTCAAGCAGACTCAAATGAAGCATCTGGCAAACCAGAATATATTCAAAAGAAATAAGTGCTTTACAATAATTAGACTCAAAATGGTTATTTCGCAGATACTACTAAATTTTGATTAGGCATAAATGTCGCCCCGCATGTAGTTTTGTCCCCCACAAGCACCACTGCCCGACCCTTTACGGATGTCGACTGGTCTGAAGCGATTGCGGATACAATTGTTTTACATTGAGGACAAAAATGCTTCATACCGTTTAAATGCACCGCAATGCCATTAATGGTAAATGTATTGTCACATTTAGAAACCATACCGCCATGTGAAGTGGTTGAACCCATTGTGATTAAAGACTTCGCCATTGTTATTCTTCTTGTACGTTATAAAAATTATTTTTTGATTTTAACATGAGCCTGATTCCACATTCTAGATTAACAATTCAAAAGCCTATCAGGATCAATCCATAAAAAAAGCACCCGGAGGTGCTTTTTCATTTAAGTAAGATAACTCGAAATTATGGTTTAACCACAACCATGACCTGAATGGCTTCCGGTGTGACAGATAAGCCGTCCAGTAATGTTAAGCCTTCTTTCTGGAATTTCTGTAAACGTGAAATTTCGTCTTCACGGATGCTTGGATTGAATTGCTTCAAGTAAGTTAAACGGTCAATTTCATATTGCCATTTGTTGCCATAGACTTCTTTCGCTTGCTGCTTAAAGTTTGGCAATGCTGTTTTGGCAATATCCAAGGCTTGCGCATAGCGCTGTTCAATCACTTCACGACGCGCTTTCACCACTTGACGGCAGCTATTACCATCCAGATGATGCAGATAAGGTTTCAGAATTTCAGGTGCAATCTTTTCCGATAGATCCTGACCTTTTTCACTCAGCAATACACGGATTAACTGTTGTGGCAAGCTTGACGGCAAGTTCAGGGCTTTCGGCGCAATAACATCTACTTTGAACCATACTTCTAGCAATACCGAACCTTGTGGCAAGGCTGCAGATTTTAATACCGCAACATTGGTACTACCAAAAGACTGGGTATTGATCATTTCCATCACGCTTTCAGTGAATGGATGTTCAAGCGTCAAATACTGGGCATCTTCACGAACTTGGGCCTGATCACGATAGAAAGTTGCGGTCATGCCTTCTTCATCCAAAGACAAACCTTGAACTTGCATTTGATCGGTAGGCTTAATAATAACCGTACCGTTACTTTGTTCATCAAAATCAATATTGGTCGATGCCATGAAACGTTTCATGAACATTGGCAAAGTGGTGTTATCGTCATAATTTTCAAGTGCCTGAACAATTTCCTGTGCCACAATTGGACGGCAAGAGTTATATTCAAGCAAACGGTCACGACCTTCCTGCAATTCAGCTTCCAGCGCTTCGCGCTGAACACTGACTTCTTCAAGTAAATCTTCAAACTGCTGGCCTAAATCTGCCAATAAACAGTCTTTTAATTTCACAATAAAGTTTTCTTGCAGCGTTTGTGCAGTCGGTGAAATATTGCTAAAAATATTTAGACCTTCGTTGTACCAACGGAACATACGTTCTTGTGCAGTACCGGTCAAATAAGGCACATGAATCTGAATCCGGTTTTCCTGACCAATACGGTCCAGGCGACCAATACGCTGTTCAAGTACATCCGGATTGGCTGGCAAATCAAACAGAATCAGGTCAGAGGCAAACTGGAAGTTACGCCCTTCCGAACCAATTTCAGAACACAGTAAAATTTGTGCGCCATAAGAGTCTTCTGCAAAATAAGCTGCCGCTTGGTCACGTTCAAGCAGGCTCATGCCCTCATGGAACATGGCGGTACGAATACCAGCATGCAAACGCAGCACATTTTCCAAGGCTTCAACCACTGGACCACTACGTGCAATCAGCAACACTTTTTTGTGTTTCAATTCGGTGCGTAGCATTTCCATCAGCCACATCACACGTGGATCATGTTCCATCCATGCGCCATCCAGCTGGGCTTCTTCAGGCCACATCTGTTCACGTAACTTGCCATCTTTCGACCAATTTGCTGGTGCAGCTAAAGCAGCAGGTTGACAGTCACGGCCCGGGAAGCCTTGAATCGCTTCACGGGTATTACGGAATAAAATACGACCTGTGCCATGACGGTCTAACAATTCGTGAATGGCACGGAAACGTTGCTCAGGCTCATCTTGAATGCTATGACCCAACAAGCCTTCAATCGCTGTTAAATGTCCTGCTTCCAAAGGCAAGTCTGACATCAGCACTTCAGCAATTTTTGCGGTTTGATGATATTGCTCTTCTTCATCCAGGAAGCGATCCAGTGAGCTAAAACGTTGCGGATCGAGCAGACGTAAACGGGCAAAATGGCTTTCTACACCCAGCTGCTCAGGTGTTGCTGTAAGCAGTAACACACCCGGCGTTTTTTCTGCAAGTTCTTCAACCAGGTCATAGCGGTCATTACCGCCTTCTTCCTCAGACCACATCAAGTGATGTGCTTCATCGACTACCAGAAGATCGAAACCGGCTTCTAAAGCCTGTTCACGTAAATCGTCATGATCGACCATCAAGTCAACGCTGGCAATAATGCATTGCTCGGTCAGGAATGGGTTTAAATCTGGATCATGTTCTTTGATTGAAGCAGTACGGGTCAAATCAAATAACGAGAACTGTAAATTGAAACGGCGACGCATTTCAATCATCCACTGATATTGCAGTGAATCGGGAACCAGAATCAGGATACGTTCAGAACGTGCTGTTTTGAGTTGCTGGTGAATGATCAGGCCTGCTTCAATGGTTTTACCCAAGCCCACTTCATCGGCCAGTAAAACACGCGGCGCAAAACGCTGACCGACTTCATGCGCGATATATAGCTGATGCGGAATCAGGCCTACACGTGCACCGACCATGCCGCGTAGAGGACTGGCTTTCATATTGGCTTGCATCAGCAAGGCTTCAATACGCAGGTCATACCATTCTTTATAGTCGACCTGACTGGCCAGCAAACGGTCAAGCGGTTTAGACAGCTGGATGGTCGCACCAATACGGGTTTCGTTTAAGGATTTACGTTCTTCTGAGCCATCTTCCAGCTTGCGCACTACATTGTAGCGCACCACGCCATGACGGTCTTCCAAAGACTCCACCGTCCATTTGGTGCCTTCCTGATCCTGCAGTTCATCATTCACATTGAATACAATACGTGATAAAGGGGCATTGTTACGTGCATAGACACGTGTTTCATCACTTTTCGGGAATAAGATGCTAACCGATCGTTCATCTACGTCAATAAGAACGCCTAAACCGAGTTCTGTTTCCGTGTCTGATAACCAACGTTGACCAATAGCAAACTGATGCAATTTTTCCACCTTTATCTAAAAATGAGGACACTAATTTTAAGCCCAAAATCTGGTTGCTATTTGAGCAAAAAATCAGGTCTTTAAGCAATATATTTTGACATAAAGCCCACTAAAAAGTGCGCAAAATCGATGAGGATTAATAAGTTTTTACTTTAAAAAGGAACGGGAGCATAAAACTCCAACAGCTTCTGTGTTTGTGGATGATAAAAACTTAAATTTTCAGCATGTAAACACAGCCGCGGCATTAGCTGTTGCTGCTCTGCTGTAGCATATAAAGTGTCGCCAATAATGGGATGACCCAGATATTGCATATGCACACGAAGCTGATGTGAACGGCCGGTAACCGGGCTCAGTTTGACACGCGTCACCGCCTGTCCCTGAATTTCAAAATGTTCGATGGCCTGCCAATGTGTCAGTGCAGGCTTGTTGTGATTCGGATCGGCAATATGTAAGGGTGGATGTTCAGGGTCATAGACAACCGGTACATCTACCGTACCTTCGCCTTCAAGATGCCCTGCCACTACGGCTTGATAAGTTTTGTCTGTTTGGCGTTCCTGAAACTGGCGGGAAATGTTTTTTTGTCCCCATCGGGTCAGCCCAAATACCAAGATGCCGGAGGTATCGCGATCTAAACGATGGATCAGTAAGGTTTTGGGTTCTATTTTTAATAAGCGGTTGATGACGCAATCTTGCAAATCTTCAGTTTTGCCGGGAACAGTGAGTACACCTGCAGGTTTATGGATCACCATAAAATCTTCATCACGATGTATCAGATGTTCGGTTAGAAAATTACTCAATGTTCAATCCCAGGCTGATCGCGAAAACAAGCCGGCAATAATAGAAAGCTTGGCACAGAATTACAATGCACAATGCCGGAATTGGCGACGGATTTTCCGATTTTAAGCAAAAAAAATTTCAATTGGATGAAAAATAAAATCTATGGACTTAGTTCAGCTGTAAAAAATGCAATAACTTTGCCAATGAAGCATGCTGCAGAAAATCTTCATAGGTGATATTGGCGCCATTGGCCCGCCATAGACCAATCAAACTGACAATTGCTACCGAGTCCAGTCCATAACTGCGTAGATCTTGCAACGGGTCTATCTCCAAAGGCTCTATATCTAGTTGCTCCGCAACCGCAAGTAAAATACCTTTGGCCGATAAAATCAGTTCTTTCGGTGCACTTAAGCTCCATAAGCGCATCACACTATAACTGTTCATGTGATGCAGACCTTGCGCTGAAATACTGTCTATCCACTGTATATGTTGTTCTTGATTATGCATGTGTATTGCATCATCCACCACGCAGATCTGCTCGGTCACGCTTTGTAGATGTGGCAGTATCTGTTTCAGCATTGGCGTGATTTGTCCGGCAAAAATCAGTTGTGGATGTGTGCTTGCATATTCACCGAGTTGTTGCATCCCTTGCATCAGATCATCACCATATAAATCGACAATTGGAATATCCAGTGCTTTGGCTTTATTGCTGATCTGGATCAGATTAGTCATCAAATCTGTGTCTTGTATGCCCGCTTGCATGCGTAAGTTTTGTAATCCAACAAGCACCAGCACAGATTGTGTAGATGAAAGCTGCCATTTGGCTTGAGATGGAGCAAGTTGGATTTTTTTGGGCATGGGGTAAAGCATAAGAATTCTCTTTGACTTAATACAGTCACTTTTTACGGTGACTGTATATGCTAACCGAGATTGAAGATTACTGATAAGATTTAATATTCATTGGCTGATATTGGAGTCGATTTTGTATAATCGAAATTGTATTAAATACAGTAGTTAGTAACCTCTAAATTGATGCAACTTTGAAGACAGTTTTTCATTCTTTTTTATGAAATCCATTAAATATTCTTTAGTTATTAGTTCTTGTCTTCCATCCCTATGTTTAGTTCCTAACATCTGATTATCCGGATCATCAGTAATATCAGCAGGTGCAGTAATCTGAAAGCTATGTACTATTCTATTTCTTATTTCAACAATTTCATTGAAAAGGTTCGCAATAACAACATCTGAGTTTAATGTAATTGTATTTTCAATATCCGTGCTAAGTCGACCTGATACCTTATCTAACCCGAATCCTGCTTAAGCTAATGATTTCATAATTTGAATTGTTGGCTTATTTCGATGGGTTAATTGGTATGCACATAAAGAAGCATAAATTCCACTTAGAAATCCATGAATACTACGAGCTTTAC
>NZ_CADDTS010000024.1 GCF_902753875.1 Acinetobacter bouvetii
AGAATTATTCAACTAAATTTATTCGAAAGGAAGCTCTTAAGGTCACTCTTTCTGCCTGATAAAAAATGGCTAAAACAAGAAGAACCTCAATTGAGGTTCCTATTGTGATATTTGTGGGACAGCAGTGCCATCAATGGTGCTTTTTTTAGAGCGTTATCCGCTTATTTTTTCGCAGGAATTGAAGCTTCAGTGGTAATGTTAACTGTGATTTTATCACCCACATTCGGCACATAAGCACCCACACCAAAAGCAGAACGGTTAAATGAAGTCGTTGCATTAAAACCAATTGACTCAGCTTTAGTCATTGGATGAACGCCCTGTTTATTCAATACAGCATCTAGGACCACAGGCTTAGTTACATCTTTAACGGTAAGGTTACCGGTAATTTTGTATTTGTTTTTGCCTAAAGCCTGAACCTTGGTACTTTTAAAAGTGATATTTGGATATTTGGCTGCATCAAAAAAATCTGCAGTTTTTAAATGCTCATCTAGCGCTTTTACATTGGTATTTAAACTTGCAAGTGGAATGGTCACATTCACTGAAGAATTTGACGGTTTTGCGTTATCCACATTGATAGTGCCTTGAATGTCACTAAAGTTGGCAGATGGCGTAGAGAAACCAAAATGGTTCCAGCTAAATACGGTTGCTGTATGGGATGGATCAATTTGATACGCAACCGGTTTTGCCATTGTCAATGTTGCTGCTGATGCGACCGCCAAGCCAATTGCTAATGCTTTAAAGTTCATGTTTTTATCTCACTTTGGAATACTGTTCAGTTTATAGAATTCTGCAGAAAATACATTGTTAAAGATAAAACGTTTTGTTGCATCAGTAGAACGATAGATTTGTAAATGAAATAAGTATGAGGACAAATGGGTTATACGCGATATGGAATAAATAAGTTTTGATACGACTCAGCCTGGCTTACTCAATTCTCAATTAGGCTCATATTTTATTAAGTATATTCAATATTTAAAGCTAAAAAACTAAAGCCCCTATCGGGGCTTTTCTCAATCCATTTCACGCTTTATAACTTTTCAACCAGAATCCGGTCGACTTGCTTTAATCCAGTATGCTTTTCATGATTCTTACGGCGAATCTTAATCACCTTGTCGTCCTGCAATTCTTGAAGCATAAGCTCAACAGCCACCATGGCTTCAAGTTCAAGGTCTGTACCAATCCATTTTTGTTCACCAGCATCCATCAAGATAATTTCATCATTAATCTGATCATAAAGGCTCATATTTTCCTCACTTGGGGCAATCAAGCACCCACGTCTGAATACTGTATGAATGCGTTAATTTTAAACCTATACGTTTAAATCATTCGTTACAAATCGTTATTTATTCAATAAAAAACGCCCCTTTTACTGGGGCGTCTTTTCAACAGTTAACCGAAAATGATTAAGCTGTAATTTCTTTCACTGCTGCAACCACAGCTTCAGCAGTAATACCGAAGTGTTGGTACAAATCTTTTGCTGGTGCAGATTCACCGTAAGTTGTCATACCAATTACGCGACCATCTAAACCAACAAATTTCCACCAGTAATCCACATGCGCAGCTTCAACAGCAACACGTGCACGGATGTTAGACGGAAGAACCGCTTCACGGTAAGCCGCATCTTGTTTCACGAATTCTTCAGCACATGGCATAGATACAACACGTACGCCATCAAGTTGAGCGTAAGCATCCATTGCCAATGAAACTTCAGAACCAGTCGCAATGATGATTGCTTTCAATTCGCCTTTTTCTTTCGCAAGCACATAACCACCTTTCGCTACGTCAGCAATCTGTTCTGCTGTACGAGTTTGGAATGGTAAGTTTTGACGAGAGAAAATTAACGCTGTAGGGCCTTCTGAACGAAGAAGTGCCGATTTCCAAGAAATAGACGCTTCTACAGTGTCACATGGACGCCATGTATTTAGGTTTGGCGTACCACGTAAAGATGCAATTTGCTCTACAGGTTGATGTGTAGGACCATCTTCACCCAGACCAATTGAGTCATGTGTATAGACATGGATCACACGTTGTTTCATCAATGCAGACATACGTACTGCATTGCGTGCATATTCCATGAACATTAAGAATGTTGCAACGTAAGGGATAAAACCACCGTGTAATGCAACACCATTGGCAATTGCAGTCATACCGAATTCACGTACACCGTAGTGAACGTAGTTACCTGCTGGATTCGATTCAACGCCTTCTGCACCTTTCCATAAAGTCAGGTTAGAACCTGCAAGGTCAGCAGAACCACCTAGAATTTCTGGAAGTTTTGGTGCAAATGCTTGAATGGCATTTTGGCTTGCTTTACGCGTTGCAATAGTTTCAGCTTTTGCATTTACTTCAGCAATGTAAGCATCTGCTTGAGCAACGAATTCAGCTGGTAATTCACCTGATAGACGACGTTTCAATTCAGCCGCTTCAGTTGGATATTTTGCAGCATATGCAGCAAATGTTTCATTCCAAGCAGATTCTGAAGTTGAACCTTTTGCTTTAGCATCCCATGCAGCATATACATCAGCAGGAATTTCGAATGGACCTTCAATCCAACCTAAAGCTTCACGAGTTAAAGCAATTTCATCATTACCTAGCGGTGCGCCATGGCAATCTTCTTTACCTTGTTTGTTTGGTGAACCTAAACCAATAATCGTTTTACAGATAATTAAAGTTGGTTTAGCCGTTTCAGCTTTTGCTGCAACAGTTGCTTCACGGATTGCATCAGCATCGTGACCATCAACTTTAAGCACTTGCCAGCCGTAAGCCAAGAAACGTTGTTCTGTATCGTCAGAGAACCAACCTTCAACATCACCATCAATTGAAATGCCGTTGTCATCGTAGTAAACAACTAATTTACCTAGACCCAGCGTACCCGCCAATGAACATGCTTCGTGAGAAACACCTTCCATTAAGCAACCATCACCAAGGAAACAGTAAGTGTTGTGATCAACAACTTTAATGTCATCTTTGTTAAATTGTGCAGCAAGCGTTTTTTCAGCAAGTGCAAAACCAACCGCATTGGCAATACCTTGACCTAATGGACCAGTTGTTGTTTCGATACCAGGTGCATAGCCCAATTCTGGGTGGCCAGGCGTTTTAGAATGCAGTTGACGGAAAGATTTTAAATCTTCAATTGAAAGGTCGTAACCTGTTAAGTGCAATAACGCATATTGCAACATAGAGCCATGACCGTTAGACAATACAAAACGGTCACGGTTTGCCCATTGTGGGTTTGCAGGGTTATGGTTTAAAAATTCACGCCATACCACATCAGCAATATCTGCCATCCCCATTGGAGCACCTGGATGTCCTGAATTTGCTTTTTGCACAGCATCCATTGCCAATACACGAATTGCGTTTGCAATACGACGTTCGTTAAGCGGGGTTGTCATAGGTCAGAGTCCAAACAAATGGTTTAAAGAGTAAGATGAATAAGAATTCAAAGATGTGCATATTGTCTTAAAAAAAGCGGAATGGGTAAAGCCTCATGGGCAATATTTCGCTAAATATTCATATAGCTCTGTAACATTGTGCGCTTATTGTGCAATTACAAGCCTATAAATACCGTTTATTTTATAGACATGGTTAGTTTTACCTATCAAAACTGCAAAACAAAATATAGAGATGTATTGATATGGACTATAAATCATTGACGCATTGAGAATGAAAATTTTATTGTATTTCAGTTCACCAATCGCAATACCAACAAATTACTCAAAGTAGCTTATTATGAATTTTATTCAGTTTAAGTAAAAAAGCATGAAAATACTAAAGGCTTAAGTTTCAGTGCAATCCAAATTTGATTATGGCTCAAACACCTAGACAAGAAGCAGGCAAAAAACGCTGAGAAATATCATTGGAACGGCATTGCCATGTGCTATTTACATTAGCAGGAATATTAAAATATAGATGTTTGGAACGTAGATTGATGTTTACATCAGTAGCCTTAAACTGAATCACTATCGAACAATTGCCTGACACATCGGCAATTTGTGCACTTTGAATATATCGGGTAGAGATGGTCTCATTAACTGAATTATTGAGCTCTACACACGTTTGATTTTCTGAATAAACATCCAGCAATTTCATCCGATAATCAGAAAACATCACCAATGCTTCAATTACTTGGGCACGTGCAACATAGCCATTATAGGACACAACCGCAAATGCAGCCAAAATACCAATGATTGCCACCACAATCATCATTTCAATCAAGGTAAAGCCAGCCTGTTTCATCACGTTCTCCCCCATGAAACGTAATACAAACAACGCAATTTGCATACCAAGTCTCAATAACCAGCATTTTCCGTGTTTCAATTAAAACAAAATTCCAATTTTTGTCTATTCATGACCAAGGCTGACAGTTATTGACGGCAACACGCATAATTCTGTTTGCTTATTGGTTTCGTTTTAATACGCGATAATCAAGGATTTAATTTACAATTTTTCCCAAATGTCATATCTGTTTTAATCTTGTAAATTAAACCAACTATCCCCTAGCCATAAATGATTCCTAGCTCATTCATGAATCAAACTGAATTTATGCCATATCAATTTTTTAGATGCTTATATCAATTAAAAACTCATTGAAATGAATTAATTTCATCCATTTTTATCATGTTGAGCTAGTCCTCGAAGCAATCTCGATGTAACATATTGCGTCTTTTGAATTAACTGTGATAGGACTTATGCGCGAGTACGCTGTATTTACCTCGGAATCTGTAAGCGAAGGCCATCCAGATAAAATGGCTGACCAAATCAGTGACGCTATTTTGGATGCAATCTTAAAAGAAGACCCTTATGCACGGGTTGCTTGTGAAACGCTTGTAAAAACAGGTGCTGTAGTACTTGCGGGTGAAATCACAACAACTGCTAACGTTGACTTTGAAGCAATCGTTCGCCATACCGTAAATGGCATTGGTTATCACCACACTGACCTCGGTTTCGATGGTTCAACGTGTGCCGTGATCAACATGATTGGTAAACAATCTCCTGAAATTGCTCAGGGTGTAGACCGTCAAAAACCTGAAGATCAGGGCGCGGGTGACCAAGGCTTAATGTTTGGTTATGCCAGCCGTGAAACTGACGTATTAATGCCAGCTCCTATTTCATATGCACACCGCTTAATGGAAAAACAAGCTGAATTGCGTCGTAATGGTTCATTACCATGGTTACGTCCAGATGCAAAAAGTCAGGTGACTTTTGCTTACGAAAACGGCATGCCGGTTCGTTTGGATGCTGTGGTACTTTCGACCCAACACGATCCTGAAATTTCACAAGCGAATCTTAAAGAAGCTGTGATTGAAGAAATCGTGAAAAAAGTTATTCCTGCAGAAATGTTCCATGCAGATACCAAATTCCACATCAACCCGACCGGGATGTTTGTGATTGGTGGTCCTGTAGGTGACTGTGGTTTAACTGGTCGTAAAATTATTGTCGATACTTACGGTGGTATGGCGCGTCATGGTGGTGGTGCTTTTTCTGGTAAAGATCCATCGAAAGTTGACCGTTCAGCTGCCTATGCTGGCCGTTATGTTGCAAAAAATATTGTCGCTGCCGGTCTTGCTGATAAATGTGAAATTCAGGTGTCTTATGCTATTGGTGTTGCAGAGCCAACGTCAATTTCAATCAATACATTTAACACTGCAAAAGTGCCTGAAGAATTAATTATTCAATTGGTTCGCGAACACTTTGACTTGCGTCCATATGGTATTACCCGCATGCTTGACCTCATTCAACCAATGTATAAGCAAACTGCTGCTTATGGTCACTTTGGTCGTCAAGGTTCTGATACCGCATTTACTTGGGAAAAAACGGATAAAGTGGAAGCGCTTAAAGCCTCTGCCGGACTGTAATTTTTGCCATTAAAAAGCCCACAACTGTGGGCTTTTTTGTTGCTTAGAAAATTCATGGTTTAGTTTTCCCTCCTTCTTTTAGCGCGTCCAATAATGAAATTTGCACAGGTGTTTCTTGATGATCCTGCAAATAAACATGAACCACTTTAAACACAATCACCGCAGCCAAGCAGGTTAAAACGCAGAAAATCCAGAAACCGTAAGGACTGGTCATATTATGTGAACCGCAATTTGTGCACTCTTTGTCGGTTGACTCCACAACCTTATTACAACAGGCACAATGATATTGATATAGCATAGGTTATGCTCCTACTTTCATTTTTGTTTTTATGTTCCATCTATATTCTTGATGGACTGTAGTCTCAATAAAATCATATGCCTGTCTTTATATAGAAACAAGGCTGTTTATCAACAACTAAACTAGACCAAAATATAAATTTTATGATTTATGACTTAAATAATTTATTTTTAATAAAAAATGATCATCAACATTCAAGGTGCAATGACATCATTTGTAACATAATGGAATACAACAAGAAAAAGCAGCAGTAACACTGAATATCCACATCAGACGGCTATTTTTAGTTAAAATAGTCACCATTAACTGGGAGTACAGCATGGTTCAACTGATTAAAAAAGGTGGTTTACGCGAGCGTGCGAACCGTAGCCGCAGCTACAAAGGTTCGGAAAATACTGAAACCACCCTAAAACCGAACCGTTATGCACAGCCGCAACAAAGTGAAGTTGAAAATTCCCCTGCGCTGCCATTAACTCAAACAGATAATAACAAAACCCAAAATGATTAAAGCATGGCGAATGCGTCATACCATAACCAGAGTGCGAAAATCAGAAACAAGCCGCCAGAAATAATATCGATATAACTGCCGGAACGCTGATAGGCGGTTTTAATTGTTGGCTGGGACATAATCAGCATAAACAAGGCAAAAACCAAAAAAGTCTGGATGGGAATAATAATAGCCAGTTGGGCTTTTAAATGACTCGAAGCAGATGAACTTAAGGCCAGGGAAAACACACTGCTGAAATAAATCAGTGTTTTCGGATTGGAAAGATTGGTAAAGAGTCCCGACAAAAAATAATTTTGGGCCTCTGCTGTCGCCAGTGGCTGAGCATCATTCTCCAGACTGGTTTGTTGCCTAAAGGTTTTCAAGCCTCCATTCAGCATGGCCCAGCCCATACGTGCCAGAAAGAATCCACCGACCAGCATTAAAATCTGCTGTATCCATGGGAACTGTTCAATCAGAACGGTAAAGCCCAGCAAGGTCAGTACCACCCAAACTGCGATCCCCACGGAAATACCCAAAATAATCTTTAATGTATTGGCTCTTGATGTGGATGCTGAACTTTTGGCAATCAGTAAAACATCCGGTCCAGGGCTCAGCTGCGCCACGAAATGCAGAGCACAAATGGTCAAAAGCAAAGGCATAACAATATGAGAATTCTAGAAAAACCGTATTATATCGTTTGTTTAATTTTTTGCATGTCATCTAAACTCAATTTGACAGATAAAAGCCATAAAAAAAGCCGAATCATCATGATCCGGCTTTTAATGAACTAGCACTATAAAGGCAGCGCTATCAACTTATTTTTTCACATCTTTCATTTCAATTTTTTTCGCGTCGGGTGTCACTTCACGTGCTTCACCATCAATAATGCTGGAATCGTGACGCTGTGAACCACCGCCCTGCTGCATGTCCTGCATTTGACGCATTAAATCTGCAAATGGGTTTTGCCCCTGAGCATCACCGCCCATGCCATTCATATTGCCCATCATGCCACCCATCATTTTATCCATCATGGCTTGCTGACGTTTTGCCATCGTTTTCATCATGACGTTTTTAAAGGCATTTTGTACACCTGGAATCAAAATTAACAATGCCAAGACATCGGTAATTAAGCCCGGAATAAGCAGGAAAAAACCGGCTAGAATTTTAGGCAGATTGTTGGTTAATGCAGGATCACCACTCATTTGACCCATTTGCATTTGCTGCATTTGTGGCATTAAACCGGTTGCATATTTACGAATCATATTCAGGCCGATAAAAAAGGCTATCACAAACCAGAAAAATACGTACCACATGCTGCCAACGAGGTCACCCACGCCAATCCAGACAAAAACTTCCAGGATTAAGCCAGCCAGTACAATAAGAAATAATTTCATGAAAATTAATCTAATCTCAACAAAATGAATAAGGTGTAGTCATTAACTGCTTAATCACTATCAAGCTTTTTTGCTACGCTTATGTAACAATATGGGCGTTATTTTATTTTTAAAGGGTTTTCATGTCATTAATTATCGGTATTGACCCAGGTTCACGTTTAACAGGTTACGGCATCATCGAAAGAGATGGGCAAAAGTTAACGTTTGTAGATGCAGGAACCATTCGTACCGAAACGCCAGAAATGCCTGAACGCTTGAAACGTATTTTTGCAGGTGTGGATCGGATTGTTAAATTTCATGGCCCAACCGAAGCTGCCGTCGAACAGGTGTTTATGGCACAAAACCCGGATTCTGCTTTAAAACTCGGTCAAGCCCGTGGTGCCGCCATTGCCGCTTTGGTCAATCTTGATTTGCAGGTGGCTGAATATACAGCCCGTCAAATCAAACAGTCTGTCGTCGGCTATGGTGCTGCAGATAAAGAACAGGTGCAGATGATGGTCATGAAAATTTTAAATTTAAGCATTAAACCCCAACAGGATGCTGCCGATGCTCTGGCTGCTGCGATTTGTCATGCGCATGCTTCAGGCAGTATGAGCAAAATGGCAGTATTAAATGCGCTGGGCGGTATGGCACGAGGACGTAGCCGTTATAGTGGTCGAAGACGCTAAAAAACCTATAAAGATATTTAAAATGATTTAAAGATAAGGTGCAAAATCTTTGCGCATTTCCCGGACTGAGGGTTGTTTGCTATAAGTAAAGGTGACTCTCCGCCCAAAGTTTCTAACGTTCTTTTTCTGATTCGGATCAATTCGGATAAAAATCAGCTCATCCGGTTCATTACGATGATTGATTTCACAAATCATAATGGTTTGATTCTTTTCAATCACTTTATATTGAGGAAATTCTTTTTGTACAATTTCCTTCAATGATTTTTCAGTGGAACTGGTATCTGCCCGTTGGGTATAAATCACCATAAGTATGCAAACTACCACAACAATGGCGACGACCAGATATTTTTCCATATGATCTCTCTTTGCTAAATAATTGTTGTTCTTAAAGTTAAATCAAGGTTTCAAATATTTTAAAATCGCGCGTTAAATCCTGATCAAGCTCCATCTGGATAATCTGCTTAACAGCGGCACGCGCGGGGCCAATATGACTACGCTGAATCATATTCTGAACCGCTTCTGCCGGCCCGATAATCACCGCTTCAACGTCACCTGTTTGCAGATTTTTCACATATCCTTTCAGCCCTAATGCGATTGCCTGCTGTTCAAACCAGCGGCGATAACCCACAGCTTGAACCTTGCCCTGAATAATGAGTTTCATCGCCTTATTCATTGATACATCCCTGATTCACCACTTGATAAACCGCAGCAGGCATCTGATGTGCCTGTACTCCTCGCATGCCGTGTTCAGCAAGTACATCGCCAGCCAAAGCATGCAAGGTCACAATTTCATGCAGCTGGATTTGCTCAGCAAATTGTGCTTTTAAACTGGCAGTTATGCCAGCCAAAACATCACCCATGCCCCCTGTACCCATACCGGCATTTCCAGCGGTGCAAATCCAGAGCCGATCTTGCAAAATTAAACTGCCAGAACCTTTGAGCACCCACTGCCCAGCATATTTTTCCTGAAGTTGATAAATGGCCGCAACCCGGTCAGCTTCAATGTCTTTTACCGAACTACCTAACAATTTAGCGGCTTCACCCGGATGCGGTGTGGCATAAGTCTGTGCTTTTAATGTTTCAGGATGCTCCGCTAAAAACCACAGCGCATCAGCATCTAACACCACATGTAAATGTTCGGCTGCATTGATTTTGGGGAACCAGTTAAAATATTGCTGTTCTGACCAGTCATCACGCCCTAGTCCCATACCAAAGCTAACACTATCGACATGATCCAATAATTGCTGGATTTCGGCTTTGGTTAAAGCATTGATATCACGCAGCATAATATTAGGCGAGCGCGCTAAAATTGCAGTGTGATGTTTTTCATGACAGACGATAGTGACTTTACCTGCACCTGCACTAAAAGCAGATTCCGCCGCCATCATCACTGCCCCACCCATATCTGCATGCCCACCAACAACTAAAACATGACCATACCTACCCTTATGACCAAAAGCCTCACGCTGAGGCAGCGAAATGTAAGTGGGCGAAAGCTGAGCAAGCGGCTCTAAGGCTGTATCGGGAGGAATCAGGGAAATCACCTCAACCTGCCCTGCAAACTCCTTGCCTTGACCGGTAAATAGTCCTGCCTTTAAGCCCAGCGCCGTGTAGGTATAATCTGCCTTGATGGCACAAGCTAAAGGTTGGCCCGTGTTGGCTTGTAGACCACTAGGAATATCTATCGCGATTTTCAGGCCCGTTTCAGCATTTATACTTTGAATAATCTGCTGCCACGTGGAATCGACTTCTCGATTTAAGCCGATGCCGAACAAGGCATCAATATAAGCATCATACTGTTTTTGAAATACAAACCCCGAATGAATGCTAATTTCAGCATCGACTGCTTCTTGAGCAGCACTGTGTAAATCTTGAGAAGCTCCCAATTCAGCTGCGTAAATGTCTACATCAAAACCATATTGTTTTAAATATTTGGCGGTGAGATAACCATCTCCGGCATTGTTGCCCTGACCACAACAGACGGCGATATTCTGGATGTTTTGTTGCTGGAAAATGGGAACCAAGCGCTGCGCAATCGTCCAGGCCACTTGCTGCATTAATGCGTAAGAGCTGTTTTGCTGGGCAAACCAGCGTTGCTCCCATGCTTGAATACTTTGGCTATGGTAAACTTGACGATGCATTATTCTTCCCTTTTTATATCATTATGGCTTCATCCACACTGTCACAAAAAATTCCTTTAGATCAAGACGATCCTGAAGCGCTAAAAGCGTGGATTAAAGCACAGGCGTTGCAACTTGGCTTTAGTGATTGTGTCATTGCCAAACCGGATGCTCAAGAAGAATTGCCACGTTTTCAAGAATATTTAAAGCGTGGCTACCATGGTGACATGAAATTTCTGGAAGAAAATCTGGAAAAACGTGCCGATCCAACCTTACTGGTTCCCGGTACCAAAAGCATCATCTGTGTACGGATGAACTATCTGGTGGAAACACCCAAGCCGCGTTATGTTCCCGACGAACCGAATGCTGCCATTATTGCGCGCTATGCGCGTGGCCGTGATTACCATAAAACCATGCGCGGTCGTCTTAAAACTTTAGCCAATAAAATTCGGGAAAAAGTGGGAGATTTTGAATCCCGCCCCTTTGCCGATTCGGCGCCTGTATTTGAAAAATCGTTGGCCGAAAATGCTGGTATGGGCTGGACAGGAAAACACACCTTACTGATCCATAAAAAATCAGGTTCGTTTTTTGTTTTGGGTGAACTGTTTACCTCACTTGAACTGCCTTTTGACAGTCCTGCGACTAAGCACTGCGGATCATGCACAGCCTGTATTGATATTTGCCCCACTCAGGCCATAGTTGAGCCTTATATGCTGGATGCACGTAAATGTATTGCTTATCTGACCATTGAATATCAAGGCATCATTCCTGAAGAGTTACGTCGTGGCATTGGTAATCGTGTTTTTGGCTGTGATGATTGTCAGCTGATTTGTCCATGGAACAGTTTTGCCAAAAAAACCAGCATTGAAGATTTTAATCCGCGTCATGGTCTGGATCAGGTCACTTTATTAGACTTATGGCATTGGGATGAAAGTACCTTTTTAGCCAATACTGAAGGTAGTCCATTACGGCGTACCGGTTACCAAAATTTTATACGTAATATCGCTATTGGCTTGGGCAATGCGCCCTTTTCTACTGAAATTATTGAAACTTTAAAGCAGACTCGCGACCAGCATGATGAGATTGTGCAAGTCCATATTGACTGGGCTATTCGCGAACAACAAGCGAAATTCAGTTGAATATCAACCCTGAACAAATAAGTAACTTCCTCAATTTTGGATTTCCAGATCCTGACAAAGTTTTGCCTTTAGAAAAAACTTAACTCCAAGATCAAGGCAATTTTAAAAATATCACAAAAAAACTTTGCAGGGATATTTACAAGAAATGGCTGCAGTTTGCAATCAAATATACAATCTTACAATCACTTTAAATTTTAAAAATTAATCGTTAGATACTATAATATTTGGTCGTTTATGCCTTTGGATTTGGCATAAATTATGTATGATGAATAGCAATAACGAAGATGATTATGGAATTTCACTCATGAATGTACGTAATGACTGGACACGAAAAGAAATTCAGGATTTATACAACCAGCCTTTTTTAGATCTGGTTTTTGAAGCACAACGCATTCATCGTGAAAACTTTGACCCGAATACGATTCAAGTCAGCACCTTGCTTTCCATTAAAACCGGCAAATGCCCTGAAGATTGTAAATATTGCTCGCAATCAGCACATTACGACTCAAAACTTGAAGCTGAAAAACGCATTGCCGTGGATAAAGTAATTCAGGAAGCCAAGGAAGCTTTGGCTTCGGGTTCATCGCGTTTTTGTATGGGTGCAGCCTGGCGCAATCCGCACGAACGCGATATGCCTTATGTGCTGGAAATGGTGCGTGAAGTGAAGTCACTGGGTTTGGAAACCTGCATGACTTTAGGCATGCTCAATCAGTCGCAAGCAGAACGCTTAAAAGATGCAGGTTTAGATTATTACAACCATAATCTGGACACTTCCCGCGAATACTATTCCAATGTCATCAGCACCCGTACCTTTGATGACCGTTTAAATACTTTAGATTTTGTCCGTCAAGCCGGTATGAAAGTATGTAGTGGCGGAATTGTCGGTTTAGGCGAAAGTAGCCAGGACCGCATTGGTTTATTGCACGAGTTAGCCACTTTAGCGATTCATCCTGAATCGGTACCTATTAACATGCTGGTGCCGATTGAAGGTACACCACTTGCTGATGTGGAAAAACTGGATGTGACTGAATGGATTCGCACTATTGCGGTTGCACGAATTATTATGCCTAAGAGTTATATTCGCCTGTCTGCCGGCCGCGAATCTTTATCGGATTCCGATCAGGCGCTGGCATTTATGGCAGGTGCCAACTCACTGTTCTCTGGCGAGAAACTTTTGACCACTCCAAACGCCGGTGAAGGCAGAGACAAACAGCTGTTTGACAAATTAGGCTTAATTGCTGAAAAAGCAAAACCTACCGTCAAAGAACTTTCGGTCGATGCCATGGCAAGCTAAGCTAACCCATGTCAAAAAAGCCCATCTGGGCTTTTTTTTATTTAAATCGAGGTAATTAGAATGCCATAACGCGCATTCAGATAATTTCCTACACGAATAGTATCTGCACCATTGGCATGGTAAACCACCAGCTCTTTTGTAAATGCATCATAACTAAAAGAATCAAAACAATCTTGATGATTGCTTAACCAGACCAAGGTGTCTGCCAATTGATCCGTGACAATGTAAGTATCTGCTGTAAAATCGGCATTCATAGGTACAATTTCAAGCCATTTTATATATTCGTATTGTAACATTTTTATCTTTTTTGCAATTTTTTTTGTAAATTTACAAAAAATTTTTACGTGATTTTTCTTATGTTATTTTTTAGTAGTTTTACTTTAAATTAAAATTAAATATTTATTTTATTTTAATTATTATTCATTCAAAAAGTTTTATTTTTTTCAGTTTTTTGACCTTTACCGGGCTCTATAAAATTTTGCATTTTTTATTTTTTTTGTGAACCAGTTTACATTTTTTACTTTTAAGAATAATCTTCGCCTTACCAAGCTGGTCAACAAAAAAATATTCTCCCGACAGAGTTAACACCATGAAAAAATTTGCATTAATCGCTGCTCTTCCTGTACTTGCTATCGCTCACGCAAACGCTGCCGATGGCACAATTACCATCAATGGCCTGATTACAGATAAGACTTGTAATATTGTCAATAATGGGGGTAAAGACTTTACTGTAAATTTGCCTACAGTTTCAAAACAAACATTGGCAAATCCCGGTCAAGTGGCTGGTCGCACGCCATTTACCATCAAACTAGCAAACTGTTCTGAAGGTAAAGTTGCAACTTACTTCGAACCTGGTGCAACAGTTGATGTTAACTCTGGCCGTTTAAAAAATCAGGATGCAGCTGGTGCTCAAAACGTACAAATTCAATTATTGGGTGCAAATAACCAATTTCTTCCAATTACTGCAACAACTGGTGCAAACGGTGCTCAAGCAAACTCTCAATGGGTTGACGTTGCCAAAGGTGGCAGTGCAGACTTGAACTACTATAGCGAATACTATGCTACTGGTACTGCTAGTGCGGGTAAAGTGACAACTTCTGTTCAATATACAATCATTTACCAATAAGTACTGGTTCAATCTACGAGTTAAGTTGAATATTCAACTTAACTCTTTTTTGTTTTTCACTGGATAACTTAAATGATTAATCAACTATCTTTTTGGAAAAAATGCGTTATCGCTGCGGTACTGCCGCTTAGCGCTGCCCATGCTGAAATTGTCATTCATGGCACACGTGTTATTTACCCTTCAGATGCCCGAGAAATCACTTTACAAGTCAGCAACAGCGGGGAAAAACCATCATTGGTTCAAGCCTGGATTGATAATGGCGATGCACAAAGCACCCCAGATCAAAGCAAAGTCCCATTTATGATTACCCCGCCAATTTCTCGTGTTGACCCGAATAAAGGACAATCACTCAGAATTACAGCCTTACCCAAGGCGGCGCAGTTAAGTCAAACTCAGGAAACATTGTACTGGTTAAATGTTTTAGACATTCCACCCAAACCGACAAGCAAAAATCAAAAAGCAGAAGATTCTGATAACTTTTTACAATTGGCTATTCGTTCACGCATTAAATTCTTTTATCGCCCAAGCGGAATTAAAGAAAATGTTGAACAAGCGCCTGAAAAATTGCAATGGAAAATTCAGGACAATAGCATTGAGGTCAAGAACCCAACCCCTTTTCACATCACATTAACCTCAGTGTTACAGCAACAAGGCACACAGCGTATTGATGTACTCCCTGAAGGACTGATGCTAAAACCTTTTAGCAGTGAAAAAATCATTTTAAAAACAGCAAATTCTCAAAAAATGACTTTTACCACCATCAATGACTTTGGCGGTCGTATAGAATATTCGATTAAACCGTTATAAAGCATTTATAAATAAGCAGAATATCACTGCATTTACAGCACTACTGCATTTACAGGCAGGAATTATGTATAGACCACACCATATCCTCAATTGGCAGACTATTCGTTGCTTTGTCGCCTATGGTGTACTGACTTTCACCGTTCCAATTTCTACCCATGCTTTAGAAGATATCTTGGTCAGCACTCAAGAGGCCGAATTTGACTCGACTTTCTTGATTGGCGATGCGAAAAAAATTGATATTGACCGCTTTAAATATGGAAATCCTATTCTGGCGGGCGAATACAGTGTTGATATTTATGTTAATGGCAACTGGTTTGGCAAACGCCATCTCATTTTCACATCGAGTAACAATAAAGAAAATGCCTATACCTGCTTTACTGCGCCGAAATTGCTGGAATTTGGTGTAAAACAGGAATTGCTGCAACATAAAAATTCAGACTTGAATTCGCCAAGCTGCCTTAGTATCGAACAATGGATCGATCAGGCCAGCTATGAATTTGATACATCCAAACTGCGCCTGGATATTTCCATCCCTCAAGTGGCCATTGAAAAAAATGCACAAGGTTATGTTGACCCGAGTGTCTGGGATCGTGGAATTAACGCAGGATTTTTATCCTATAATGCCAGTGTCTATACTACTATCGATAAATTTCAAGATCATCAACAACGTACAAATGCATTTACTTCGATCAATGCCGGAGCCAATTTATGGGGCTGGCAATTGCGTCACAACGGTCAATGGCAATGGCAGGAACAAACGGAAAATCAGGCTCAGTCATCCAGCTATGAAGTGATTAATAGTTATCTACAACGCGCCTTTCCCCAATATCGTGGCGTCCTGACCTTAGGCGATCACTTTACGGATGGTGAAATTTTCGATTCATTCGGTTACCGAGGCATCGATTTCACCAGTGATGACCGCATGCTTCCGAATAGCATGATTGGCTATGCTCCTCGGATTCGAGGCAATGCCAAATCCAATGCAAAAGTTGAAATACGTCAGCAGGGGCAATTAATTTATCAAACCAGTGTTGCAGCCGGTAATTTTGAAATTAATGATCTCTATCCCACCGGGTTTGGGGGTGAGCTTGAAGTTTCGGTTATTGAGGCGAATGGCGAGATTCAGCGTTTTTCCGTACCTTATTCTTCGGTTGTGCAAATGCTTCGTCCCGGATTAAGTCGTTATTCCCTGACTGCAGGACAATTTCGTGATCAAGACCTGAATTCGAATCCCTGGATTGTGCAAGCAAAATATCAACGCGGTTTAAACAATTACCTGACAGCTTATGGCGGTATTCAAGCCACAGAGCGTTATTCAGCGGTGAGCCTGGGAAGTGCTTTTGCCACTCCTATTGGTGCAGTTGCTTTGGATGTCACCCAGTCCAATATGCATTTTGACCATAGACCAAGTGCTTCGGGTCAGAGTTACCGCATCAGTTACAGCAAACTCATTAGTTCTACAGATACCAATTTCACCTTGGCAGCTTATCGTTATTCAACAGAAAATTTCTTTAAATTACGTGAAGCACTTATCTCTCAGGAACTAGATGAAAAAAGTATTAGCGCCGAATCTATAGGTAAACAGCGTAGCGAATTCCAGATTACCCTAAATCAGGGCTTGCCTCTGGGCTGGGGAAATATTTATGCATTGGGTTCATTAGTAGATTACTGGAATCGCAATGAAACCACACGCCAGTATCAATTAGGCTACAGCAACAACTGGGGACAACTCAGCTACTCTATTTCTGCAATAAAAAAACAGGTCGAAAACGGCATCAGCAAACAGAACCATGATGACACTGAATATATGCTGAGTCTTTCCATACCACTCAGCTTTAAAAAACATGCCATCAATATCACTTCCATGAGCACTAAAAATAACCAGACCTTAGGTCTCAACGGTACTTTCAATGAACGTTTGAGCTATGGTGCAACTGCATCGGGTGAATTTGGTCAGGCTCCGAGCTTAAATATCAATGCTCAATATCGTACTGATGCCATTAGCTTGGGTGGGGCTTATAGTTATTCAAATACTTTTGAACAAATCATGTTGAATGCTCGCGGTAATATTGTGGCGCATAAAAAAGGCTTTTTATTCGGGCCAGATCAGGGACAAACCATGGTTTTGGTTTATGCACCTGATGCTAGAGGGGCCAAAGTCAATAATGGCGTAGGACTCAATATCAATAAAGCAGGCTATGCCGTTGTGCCCTATGTCACTCCCTATCGCTTGAATGATATTAGTCTAGATCCGCAAAATATGTCTGCAAATGTCGAACTGGAAGAAAGCAGCCAGCGTATTGCGCCATTTGCCGGTGCGATTGCACAGGTTAATTTTGCCACCAAATCTGGTAAAGCTATTTATATTCAAAGCACTCAGACCAATGGTACTGCGCTGCCTTTTGCATCGGATGTTTATGACAGCCAGGGACAAAATATAGGAATGGTCGCTCAAGGTAGTCTGGTCTATTTACGTAGCAATGTTCTAAGTGATCGTATCCAGATTAAATGGGGCGAAGCAGAAGATCAGCAATGTCATATTCAATATGACCTATCCAACCTGCCTAAAGATCAACATATTTTAATGATGGAGGCGATATGCCAGTAAATTACAGTTTTTTCAGTAGCATACTGTTTTTTAGCTTGGGATTTGGCATATCGCAGCACAGCGCGGCATCATGTATGGATACCACTCTAGGCTGGGCAAGTCTGACTTCTGTTGATGTGAATATGGCCGTCGGGCGTGTCGTCGTCAAACCGTCGGATGCGGTGGGCACCATCTTACGTAAAGCCACCTTCCCTATTGTGCCGAATAATTCAAGAATTCGTTGTACCTCATATTCCGACAAGATTTATGCCGATCTTAAACAAGGCTATTCTTTAAGCCCTTTAGGACAAAATATTTATAATACCAATATCCCCGGTATTGGTATTCGTTTATATCGGGAAGCAGAAGATAGTGAAAATTTCTCAGGCTACTACCCTTATCAAAAAAACCTCACCCCTTTAACTCAATATGGCTTAGGGCAAGGCTATTTTGTAGTAGAAATTATTAAGACCTTAAATAATTCAGGTTCTGGCAATCTGGTTCCTGGTCTATATAGCAGCTATTATGTTTCTGGTTTTGAAAACAAGCCGCTATTAACCAGTACCGTTTATGGCAATGCCATTACCATTGCCTCTTCTTCTTGTGAAATTCAAGGCAACATCAATAAAACCATTACCTTACCCACGGTCAAAAAATCTGACTTTAATGGTGTTGGCAGTACCCAAGGCGAAACAACCTTTGATATTGGTATTTTGTGTAATGGTGGCAGTAACAATACGGGCGTCAATGTGGAAAGTAAAATTGGACTCAGCTTTGATTATCCCGCAGAGACAAACACCGACAATGTCTTGGCCAATACGGCCACTAATGCAAAAGCCAATGGTGTTGGAGTTCAGCTGTTAATGAGTGATCAAAACAAAGTGATTAGCAAAGGTGAAAAATTGAATATCGGCAATGTAAATTCCAACCAAACTCGTCAATATAATCTGCCAATGAAAGCACGCTATTATCAATCTAATGCCAATATTTCAGCAGGAACCGTAAAAGCCATGGCAACCATCACAATTAACTATGATTAATTGATAAAAGTCACACTTATAATTAATTCTTATATAAACTCTAAAAAAACTTGATTTCAATAATATAGAAGAGTATTTATTTAACTGTAGAGCATCTCTATTAGGGGAAACGAGATGAAGTTAATTAAATCTATAATTTATTCATTTGCGCTTGTAGCATTTTGTCAGATTTCAGTCAGCCATGCTGAAAATATTGATTTTCAGGGTCATATCGCAGAGTTCAGTTGTACAGAAAATTCAAACCATAAAGACTGTAACAATATCCAAGCTGCAATATCCCATATCAAAGAAATGTCTAGTTTAGACAATGAACCGCCTTTTTTAAAAAATAACAAAAATGACATAGCGGCCATTAAAGTGGAAAATATGAAAGATCAATCACATAAAATTTTAGTGATTAACTATTATTAATTCTTTTATTTCTTGAATTAAAAAAGTGAGCATTATGCTCACTTTTTTATAATTAACATAACGGGCTTAAAACTATTTGTTAGCTCCACACTTCCTACATTCTTTATAATGTTCCCCAATTTCTTCCATATGTTCATATTCATAAACATGTACACAAAACAATTTCATAAGTAATTGAAACATTTCCTAAACTCCATGTCTGTTTATTTTTCAAATTAACTTTTTAAATATTTCATCCCGAAATACATTTGTGATCAAAAAAAGATCACCACTATTTATTACCATATTTTTATGATAATTCAAATAACTTTACATGATTTTTTCTCAAAAAATTAAAATAGAAAAATAACTATGAAGTACATACAGAAAAGCAATATTAAAAATTGGAATTTTTAAATGTGCCTGAAATTGTTGTGTTACTGTGCAACTAAGCTGAAAAACTCTTGTTTTTTGAAAAAATCTTCGTTAGTATTGCCTCGCTTGAACTTGTTGATATATAACAAATTCAGCTTATAAGGGCCTATAGCTCAGTTGGTTAGAGCAGCGGACTCATAATCCGTTGGTCGACAGTTCAAGTCTGTCTGGGCCCACCAAATATATCAAGCACTTAAGAGCGACCATCTTAAGTGCTTTTTTATTTTTAGATTTACAAAGTTAACTTTGATAGTTTAAAACATAAAACTTTTAATCATTATTAAGCTTTTTACAGTCAATTGTTGGAACTGGTATAAAAAATAACTGTTATAAGAACTTATATGAAACTTCATAGATAGCTTCTCTGTAGCACTGCTGTCTATAAAGCAATCCATACAAATCACCATGTCCATCATCTCAGCTACTTCAAATTTGATCACTGTCGTATTACTGATAAACTACTATGTATTAGGTAGCGCCAACGATTATGTTTTTATGATTGCTCATTAGATTTGCGTCTATCTGACTTTTGATTTTTCATCATTCAGACTAGCTACGATTGGAAATTCACTCTTGTTTTTAAATATTAAGGGTACAACGATTGTGTTTTTTCTCATATCATTGGATCAAAGATATGATGACCTTTAATAACATAAAGCATCAAAATTAAAGCTGTAATGAATAGATTTATTAAAATTCAAATCATGTAAAAAGGCGAATATTTTATACTTTAAAAGTATTATTTTTTTAATTTTTGATCTCAATTAAGAATCAAACCCATAAAAATTTTATCAAAATTATTTAGTTTTGACTGTCTATCCAAACTAAAGGCTACGTTCTTTATGCTCTTCTAGACGAATTTCGATTAAAGACCATACAACAACAAGCATAAACAAACCAAATGCTAATAGAAAAGTCGAGAAATACATCATTCTGTTCAATCCTCATTAAACTTGAGTAAAGTAAAAACCAAGGGTTTAAATGCTTTTATCTTCGACAAAAGTCTAATAGGTATTTTTTAATCTGAACAGTCACAATTAAGTCTTATTTTGTATCAATTAATACATTATGTATCTTTATGAAGACAAACTTATACATAAAAACAATTAATATCAGTATTTTGAAAAATTATTTATCCTGAATTTATTTGTTCACTTTTAATATCTACTCTTGACTATAGCTAATAACAAGCACAAATTAGCCCACTTTCGTAATCTCAAATACCCTACCTCTCCATGTTAAAAAAATTTATCGGTGAATCTGCATTTAAGCTTGCAGGCTGGAACTATCATGTTGAACCTGACGTACTTGAAAACAAGCAAGTCATTGTTGGATTTGAACACACCTCGATGATGGATGCGGTGCTATCTCTGGCTCTCTTCCAGATTTATGATATAAAAATTCACACCCTGATTAAAAAGGAATTGTTTAAAGGCCCATTTAAACCTGTACTTGAAGCCATTGGCGGTATTCCCGTTGACCGAAAAGCCAATAAAGATATCGTGACTCAAATGGTTGAGCATTTTGAAAGCAATGAAAAATTCAATCTGGTCATTGCGCCGGAAGCCACCCGTGCCCCTCGCGGTGAAGCGCGCAAGCCCATCCGTACAGGTTTCTGGCATATTGCCAAAGCTGCCGGCGTACCCATTGTTTTAATGTATGCAAATTCTAAAACCAAGCAAGGCGGTATTTTCGGCAAGATCTATCCAACAGAGCTAGATCATGACTTGGCTTTATTAAAACAGCTCTACAAAGAAAAAGTTGGACTGGATATCGTGATCCCTGAACCTAAAAACTAGCTTCTAATTGTTTAAAAACTCAAAGTCTAGCCCTTTCTAAGAAAAAAGGGCTTATGGTAGAATTTGCACAATCTGATAGGCATAAGGCCAATCTACAAGGAGCATATTTCGCATGGCGGGTCATTCCAAGTGGGCTAATACTAAGCATCGTAAAGCAAAACAAGATGCGAGCCGCGCTAAAGTATTCACAAAATTCATTCGTGAAATTGTTACAGCTGCCCGTTTAGGCGGTGGTGATGTTGCGTCTAACCCACGTTTACGTGCTGTCGTTGAAAAAGCATTAGTCGCAAATATGACACGTGATACCATTAACCGTGCAATTCAGCGCGGTGTTGGCGGTGAAGATAATGCTGACTTAAAAGAAGTCACTTATGAAGGTTATGGCGTAGGCGGCGTTGCTGTGATTGTTGAAACAATGACAGACAACTTAAACCGTACTGTGCCTGATGTTCGTCACTGCTTCTCTAAAACTGACGGTAACCTGGGTACTGCCGGTTCTGTTGCTTATATGTTTACTAAGCGCGGTGAAATTACTTTTGAAGATGTTTCTTTAGAAGACAAAATCATGGACATCGCTTTAGAAGCTGGTGCAGAAGACATCGAAGTAGATGAAGATGAAATTTTAGTCATCACTACACCTGAAACATTTGGTGAAGTTCAGGATGCGTTAACAGCAGCAGGCTTAAAATCTGATAATGCTGAAGTAGTAATGAACCCTTCAACCAAAGCATTGATTTCAGATGTTGATCAAGCGAAAAAAATCGTAAAAATGATTGATATGTTTGAAGATCTAGATGACGTTCAAAACGTTTATACCAACGTTGAATTCACAGAAGAAGTATTAGCTCAATTAGATGACTGATTCTTTTACTGCATAAAAACGCGCTATAAGGCGCGTTTTTTTGCTTGATATATCGTACATCTCAGCCATTTATTCAGCACTTTAAAACTACAACTTCTATTTAAATTCAATATAGCCTTAAACCTAGAAAATCATTCACAAAAAAATGCAGCCTCAGGCTTTACTCAGCAAACCAGTGCAGTTAAAGACATTATATTCCTTGATCACAAAACTCGAATGCAATGCCACCACATGCTCAATTTTACCAATGCGTTTTAACAACACATCACTATAGTTTTCCATGTCTTTGGCAACCACTTCGACAATAAAATCGGCAGATTGCCCGGTCACTAAAAAGGCATTAATGACTTCGGGAATACTTTCCAGCTCTTCTAAAAATTTGGCGAAGGTATCAGTATCATGTTTACTTAACGAAACCTGTAAAAGCACGTGCAGGCTAAAACCCAGCTTTTGATAATTCAGTTCCCGTTTCAGGCCCGAAATAATCCCTGCATCAATTAAATGCTTGATCCTGCGATGAACAGAACTCACGGAAAGATTGATGCGTTCTGACAATTCATTCAGGTTCAAATCTTCATGCGTTAAAATTTCAAGTATCTGCTTATCAAAACGGTCAAGTTCCATCTTCCCCCTCCATTTCAGTTTTATCGGTTAAAAATAGCCCTTACATCTAGTTCGCTACATGCCACGTTTCTAACCTGTTTGGATCAAAATTAGATGATAATCAGGCGCCATCCAATTTTCCTGTCTTTCCAGATTATTTTTCTGTAATTCTACTAGATAAAGTATTTTTATATTTAAAAAAATTTCTATAAATTTTCCTATAATTATCTTATTGCATGCACTTTTATTCCATCATATTGCAATATTTTAGAAAAAACTTATGTAATATTAGCTGCAATAGCATCCCCGAAAGACTTTACCATTAATCAGAAATTTGATCTTTATGAGCAATAATAATTACCTGATAAATAATGCTTATTTTTTTTAAAGTCTTATAGTGACCAATCAAATGAGATATGTCGCATATTGTTATTTTACATTCGTATAAAAATAGAATAAAAACGATCAGCTGAAAAATATTTACAGCTGCATAAAACAATAAAGGAATAACAATGGCTATTAAATCTATAAGCTTATTACCTAAACTCAGCTCGGTTTTATCTACAAGTACTTTAAACAGTAGTTTAGTTACCACACCAACGCTGAGCAGTTTAATCAATAATGATAAAATTACTGGAGCATTAACAGGGCTTTTAGCTAATCTCACTAGCTCTACTCAAAGTTCTTCTGTAAATTTGAGTGCACTGACCAGTTCTTTACCTAAAATCATAACGGTCATTCAAGGACTTAGCAGCAACGGTTCTTCTTCTGCAATCAATGCTGATACTATTAGTACCCTCATGAAAACATTGCAACCGCTCCTTACATCATTAAATGGTCAGGGTTCTGCAATCGACACTACACAGCTTATGCAATCATTGCCTGTCGTCGTCAAGAGTATTCAGAGTCTAATGGCATCGGTCAATTCATCCGGTTCAGTTCCAGATAGCCTGTCTTCGGTCATGACCAATCTAAAACCGTTGCTAGATACACTTGCTTCTAGCAATTCATCATCAGATATTTCTAAAGTCGTTTCAACACTTTCACAGGTGCTCGAAATTGCAGCACCACTCATTAAAGTGGCTGGCAGTTTAGGAACGGGCGAAGCTGATTATGGTCAAGTTTCCCATGACCTCACAGCAAACTTAATGCCACTATTGGCAGCAGTAAACAAAGATGGTTCAACTGTAGACATGGCACAGCTGTCACAAGCTTTGCCTGCTGTGGTTGGTAGTGTAACGACACTGATTGCAACGTTCACAAAAGCCAATGAAGGGAATATTCCTGAAACCATTTCCGGTGCTATTCAGGGGATCAACCCATTATTTAAACTATTGGCCAACAGCGGTGCAATTGATGCTAATCAAACAGAGACAGTAAATGCTGTTTATGACGTCTTAAATAGCGTGAAAGTGATTATCGACACTGTTAATAATCCTGACTTGAGCAATATCTCCGGCAGTTTAAATAATGTCATTGATGCACTTAAACCAGTCATTGCAATGATTGATACGAATGGTCAATTAGATGGTTTACTGGGAAATACTGAATTGCCAGATTTAAATGGTCTATTGGGTCAATTAGGTGGTGACATTAATCTAGATGGTATTAAAGATGGTCTTGGACAATTGCTTGGTAATACACCTATGCCGATTTCCAATCTGTCTGAATTGTTCCAAGCTAATGGCAATACAGGTGATATTGATTTAACTAGCATTATTCCAGGTCTTACAGGTTCACTACAGCAAACAGCTGGTAGCAGCTTAACCAGTTACGATGTAAGCACTTCAGCTACATCAACACCAAGTTTAGAGCTTGATCAACCTGTTGTATTTGGCTAATTCATTTAAGCTAAAAAAATACGCGCTTTATGGCGCGTATTTTTATGAACTAGATTTAAACACCGCGCCAATCCACCCGGGCATTCCGCTCAGTCTGATAAATGCGCAGTACATATTGCCCCAAAGGTAATGCCATTAAGTGCTCTTTATATTGCCGAAATTCATCAGACAGGGTTTCACCATGTTCCTTTTCCCACGGTGTACCGGGAATTTCCAGAATTGGCGCTAACATTGAACAGACCGCAATATCGGCCAGGCCAAGACGTTCGCCGACAAAATAACGCCCTTGATTTTCAATCAATCTCTCATTTAAATTCTGGATGATGCTGTCCATTTGCTGTTTCGATTCAGCAATTTTCTCTGCATTCAACTGATAACCTTTGGATAATAGCGTTTTGATAATTGGCTTGGAATATTTTTCAAATTGACGTAAATAGCCCTTTTCACCAATTAAAATATCTAAAGACTCTTCATTTTCCGACAAGGCATGTGAAAGCCCCCAACGACGCACGTGTCGTCCCAACTCAGTAGCAAGATCATTGATTTCTAAAGCCAATTTTCGCTGATTCGGATCAGCGCGCAAAAGTGAATGCTCAGGATATATATCATCTAAATACAAGGCAATTTCTGTAGAATCCGCAATCCAGCGATCTTGATCTCGTAAAATAGGTAAACGATTTTGGCCTGTTTTTAATTGGGCAAATGCACGATGTAAACCAGGAATCAGATTATGTGCAACATAATCCAATTCTTTATGATCGAGTAACCAGCGCGCTTTTTCACAAAAATGAGATAAAGGAAACTGGTATAAAATTCGCATAAAATCTCCGTGCTTATTTTTTTAGTTCTACTAGGCCAAAACCATCAACTTCAGCCGGATACTTTAGTCACCCTGTCCCAGAAATACAATGAACATTTTATACTAAATGTCTCCTTGTCCTAGCCAATCCTAGCTTGCTTATTTTTATACATTTTTTTGTCTTGGTTATCTACAAAGCAGATATAAACTATTATAGCTTTCAAAAGACATATTAAAAAAAATTAAATAGTGTTGTTTTTTAAACACTTAATATATTCAAAATAAATAAAAATCTAGCATTTTTTATCTTAAATAAGATTTTTCATAAGCTTTGCAAAAGCAATTGCTTAATATCATGCCCGATTACTTGTAGCGTTTTGATATCGATTTAAGGTGTCATTATGTCTCGTTTAATTTCCGAAAATGTTCATGTTATAGAAAACGATCTTGAAGCTATTCATGCTGCTTATCATGTAGCAGATTTTGCTTTGGAAGGTCGAGATGAACGTGATCAGCAACGTTTACTGCCTTTTGCTGAAATTAATTTATTCAGCAATAAAGGTTTAGGCGGAATTCGTATTCCCAAACAGTTTGGCGGTGCTTTTGTTTCCAATAAAACATTGGCGCAAGTGTTTCGTATTCTAAATAAAGCTGATTCCAGCGTAGGACAAATTCCACAGAATCAGATTGCCTTGTTGAATATGATTCAAATTATGGGCACGGAGCAACAAAAACAGTTTATCTATCAAGAAATTTTACAAGGCAAACGTCTGGTCAATGGCGGGCCGGAACGCAATACCAAAGATAGCAAAACTCTTGCCACCACATTAACATTTCAAAATGGCCGCTATTTTGTGGATGGCGAGAAATTCTATTCCACCGGCAGCAGTTTTGCCCATTGGCTCGCGATTAAAGCCATTCATCCCGAAGGTCATGTGGTCTTGACCATCATTGATGCTCAAGCCGAAGGCGTTCAGGTGATTGATAACTGGAACGGTTTTGGTCAGCGCACCACATCTAGCGGCACAGTGAAATTAAAGCATGTAGAAGTCGATCCCTTACTGATTTTCGATGAACGCCTACTTTCCAGTCAGCCGAATTATCGCGGTGCCTATTCACAATTACTACAAGTGGCCATTGATGTCGGCATTGCCGAAGCGGCCTTTGCCGATACTGTAACTGCTGTACACAAGGCTCGTCCGATTGTGGATGCACAAGTGGAAAAAGCCAGTTTTGAACATTACACCCTGCAAGAAGTGGGTAAATCTGCAGTCTTGTTAGATGCTGCTATTTTACTGCTGGATGAAGCGGCGGAATATCTGGATGAGCTGGATCAACTGGCTACCGTGACCGCTGAGCAAGCCGCCAAAGCCTCGATTTTAGTCGCTGAAGCCAAGATTTACGCCAACGATGCAGCCCTACAGATTTCCGAGAAACTTTTAGAGCTAGGTGGTAGCCGCTCCAGTTTAAGTATCCATAATTTAGATCAACACTGGCGCAATGCCCGTGTGCATACCCTGCATGACCCTGTGCGCTGGAAGCTGCATGCTTTGGGGGATTATTACCTCAATCACACTTTACCTGCTCGCCACGCGTGGATTTAAGGAGAAACTTATGACTTCATTTCAACATATTGCTCCGATCCACGCTAAAGAATTGGCGCATGCACACATCATCCAGTCAGATGCTGAAGCGCTGGAAATTGCAAAAAATCTGGCTGAACAATTTAAACAACATGCTGTACAGCGTGATGCTGAGCGCATTTTACCCTTTGAGGAAATTGAAGCGTATAGCCAGTCTGGTCTTTGGGCCATCACCGTGCCCAAGCAATATGGCGGTGCTGAGGTTTCAAGCTATACCGTGGCACAAGTGATCGCCCTGATGAGTGGCGCCGATGGTTCGATTGGTCAGATTCCACAAAACCATTTTTACGGGCTGGAAATCTTACGCAATAACGGTACAGAACAACAAAAAAAGAAACTCTATGCTGAAGTACTGAAAGGTGCACGTTTTGGTAACGCCTTGGCGGAATTTAAAACCAAGACCGCAGCGCAAAAACAGACCGCCATTCACCAGACCGCACAGGGTTATGAGGTCAATGGCGAGAAATTTTACTGCACCGGCAGTCTGTTTGCCCATCGTATTCCTACACTGGTAAAAGATGCCAATGGACGTGAATTTTTGGCTTTTATTCCACGTGACAGTCAAGGTCTGGAACTGGTTGATGACTGGTCGGGTTTTGGACAGCGCACTACCGGTAGCGGTACGGTTAAATTCAATCATGTGCAAGTCTTGGAGGGAGATCTCATTCCGTTTGATCTTGCCTATACTCAACCGACCATCTCAGGTCCTTTTGCTCAATTAATGCATGCCGCAATTGAAACCGGCATTGCACGGGTAGCCTTTGAAGAAACCTTGATTCGTGTACGCCAAGCCCGACCATGGATTGACTCCGGTGTAGATCAGGCGACCGATGATCCACTCACGAAACTCGAACTGGGTCGAATTATCGCTGATGTGCGGGCTTCTGAAGTTTTACTAAAACAGGCCGCACGTTCCATTGATGCCGCCAAGCCTGCTCCGACCGCAGAAAATGTCGCCAAAGCATCGTTAGATGTGGCCAAAGCACGTGCCCACAGCACAGACACGGCACTAAAAGCCTCCTCCAAACTGATTGAACTGGCGGGAAGCCGTGGCAGTCAACGTGATGATGGTCTAGACCGCTTTTGGCGTAATGCCCGCGTGCACACCCTGCATGACGCTTCACGCTGGAAATATTTCTTTATTGCCAACTATTTATTAAATGGAGTATTGCCACCACGTAGAGGGACATTGTAATGACAATTTCATCTCCTACTGCTGCTAAAAAAATCCTGCTGAATGCTTTTGATATGAACTGCGTGGGTCATATCAACCATGGCTTATGGACCCATCCGCGGGATGAATCGCACCGTTTTAACGAGCTGAGTTACTGGACCGATCTGGCCAGAACTTTAGAGCAAGGCTTGTTTGATGGCTTATTTATTGCCGATATCACCGGGGTCTATGATGTCTATCAAAACAATATCGACCTGACTTTAAAAGAATCGATTCAGCTACCTAGTCATGATCCAAGCACGCTGGTTTCCGCGATGGCAGCCGTGACTCAGCATTTGGGTTTTGGCGTCACGGTCAACTTAAGCTATGAATCGCCTTATCAGTTTGCCCGCCGCTTTGCCAGTCTGGATCATCTGACCCAAGGGCGCATTGGCTGGAACATCGTTACCGGTTATCTGGACAGTGCCGAGCGTTTGATTGGACAAAAAGGTTTAAAAGATCACGACCTGCGCTATGAACAGGCGGAAGAATTTTTGCAGCTTTGCTACAAGTTCTGGGAAGGTTCCTGGGAAGATGATGCTGTGCAGAAAGACAAACTGAACCGCGTGTTTAGCGATCCTGAAAAAGTTCATGCCATCCATCATCAAGGCAAGTTCTTTAAAAGCCAGGGCGTGTTTCAGGTTTCCCCTTCTATTCAGCGCACGCCGGTGCTGTATCAGGCTGGAGCTTCAGCTAAAGGCTTAAGTTTTGCCACCCAGCATGCAGAAGCCATGTTTATTGGTGCAGATACGCCTGAAAAACTGAAACAGCAAGTAGATAAGATTCGTGCCTTAAGCGCTGAGCAAGGCCGTGATCCGAATGCGATCAAGCTTTTTGTCGGCATTAGTGTGGTCACAGCAGAAACGGATGAATTGGCACAGGAAAAACTGGCGGAATATATTCGCTATGCCAGTCCCGAAGCGGGCTTGGCACATTTTTCCAGTTCCGTCGGGATTGATCTTTCCAAGTTTGCCGATGATGAAGCCATTCCCTACCAAAAGACCAACAGCATTGCTTCCGTCAACAACAGGTTTAAAGAGCAGCAGATCACCCGCGCTGACCTGAAAGCACAGCATGTCTTGGGTGGACGTTATCCCCTGATCGTGGGCAGTGGTGCAACTGTGGCGGAAAAGCTGATTCAACTCTTAGATGACACGGGTGTGGATGGTTTCAACCTGACCCGTACCGTGGCACCGGAGTCACATCAAGATTTTATCCGTCTGGTCATTCCTGAATTACAGCAACGTGGTCGTTATAAAACCGCCTATGAGTCGGGCAGCTTACGCCACAAGTTATTCCAGCAAGGTGACCGACTCTCTGCAGATCATCCGGTACAGCAGTTCCGATGTCCAAGCACACAACCTCAAGGCACGCAACAAAAGCAAACAGCTCAGCATAAGCAAACCGCATAAACGAATTAATTTAATATTAGAGGTGCAGCATGGCACAAAACTCGGCACAAACAGCTAAAACTAAATTTACCATTATCGGGGTGATTGTTGCCGCCGTCATTATTGGATTGGTGGTCTGGAATCAGCAGAAAAAAGCCGCTTCCAATGAACTGGTGATTGGCATTAGTCCATCCTTTGCCAAGCCCTTGCAGGTGGCCGCAGATGAAGCCAAGCAACAGGGCTTAAACGTGAAACTGGTGGAATTTTCCGACTGGAATACCCCGAATATTACCCTGAACCACGGTGATATTGATGCCAACTTTTTCCAGCATCAGCCTTTTTTAGACAATGCCAAAAAGGAAACCGATTTTAAAATTAAAGCCTTTGATGTCGGCGCTGCAACGCATGTCGGCCTGTATTCTAAAAAAGTGAAAAGTTTTGATGAATTGCAGGACAATGCCAAAGTCGTGGTGCCAAATGACCCTGTGAACCAAGGCCGTGCATTACAGTTATTACAGCAAGCTAAACTCATCACCTTAAAGCAGCCGGACAACTTCCTGTCGGGTTTGAATGATATTGCTGAAAACCCGAAAAAGCTGCAGTTCATTGAAGTAGAAGGCCCGCAGACAGCCCGTGCCATTGATGATGCCGATCTGGCTTTTGGCTATCCACATTATTTACGTATGGCAAAAACTGCCGATCCTGAAAGCGCGCTGCTATTTGACTCGAATACCGACAAGCGTTTCGCGATTTTATTTGCGGTGCGTGATGACTATCAGGACAGTAATGGCAAACTGAGAAAATTTGTCGATATTTACCAAAACTCGCCGAAAGTCAAACAGGCGCTGGATGCCGACTTTGGTGCCAAACTCTGGTTCCCGGGCTGGAAATAAGGACTAAGCACATGTCGAATGCAGTGAAAAACAATACAAAATTTTGGGTGATTAGCACAATTGTCCTGAGTCTTGTCATTGGGCTTGGTGGCTATCGTTGGGTCAATAGTACCAAACACAATGACACCTTAAAAATTGGCATTAGCCCGCCCTATGCAGAGCTTTTAAGAAGTCTCGCTGAAGATGTCAAAGCACAAGGCATCAACGTCGAACTGATTGAATTTTCAGACTGGCAAGCACCGAATGTTGCCGTTCAAAACGGAGACATTGATGCCAACTTCTTTCAGCAAAGTGTCTTCCTGGCCAATGCTGTACGTGAAACAGGCTATGAACTGCATGCTTTTGCCAAAGGTTCAGGCAGTCATGTCGGCTTATATTCTAAAAAATATCAGTCACTCGATCAGATTCCCAATCAGGCCAAAGTCGTGGTGCCCAATGATCCCGTGAATTTGTCGCGTGGCTTAACCCTTTTAGCGCGGGCAGGTTTGCTTCAGGTCAAAGATGTTAACAATGAATTAACCACATTGCAGGACATTACCAGCAACCCGAAACAACTAAAGTTAATTGAAGTGGAAGGACCTCAAACTGCACATGCTTATAACGAAGCGGACTTGATTATGGGTTTTCCGCATTATTTGAAAATGGCAAAAGTCGCGGATCCCAATTCAGCCCTGTTTATTGACCCGGTGAATAAAAAATACGCCATTTTATTTGTGACACGTAAAGACTACCAAGATCGGGACCACAAGCTTGCCACCTTTGTTCAAGCATTTCAAAGCTCTGCCAAAGTAAAAGAAATTTTAAATCATGACTTTGGCCAAGGCATGTGGTTTGAAGGTTGGAAATAGGAGCATTACTATGGTGAGTTTTGGATCACAAGTGGACTTCAAAGTTCCACACATCAAAATCAGAAATTTAAATAAATTTTATCAGGTACAAGGTAAGCAAGTGCATGCGCTCAAGAATATCCAGCTGGATATTCCCGAGGGTAAAATCTTTGGCATTATCGGCAAAAGTGGTGCAGGAAAATCCTCACTGCTCCGCACGCTCAATGGTCTGGAAAGCATTAGTGATGGACATATCCATATCCATCAACAGGATCTGGCCAGCTTAAATCATGCAGAACTGATTCAGTTACGCCAGCGTATCGGCATGATTTTCCAGCACTTCAATCTCATGTCCGCCAAAACCGTGTATGAAAATGTGGCGCTGCCCTTAAAAGTTTCGAACTTTCCTAAAGAGCAGATTCAAGCCCGGGTACAGGAAGTGCTGGATCTAGTGGGTTTAACGGACAAGGCAGACCGCTATCCTTCCCAGCTATCTGGTGGTCAAAAGCAGCGAGTCGGCATTGCCCGTGCGCTGGTGCATCATCCGGAAATTTTACTCTGTGATGAAGCCACTTCTGCTTTAGATCCTGAAAGTACCTCTGTCGTCCTGTCATTACTTAAGGAAATTAACCAGAAACTGGGCATCACCATTGTATTGATTACCCATGAAATGCAGGTGATTCGTGAAATTTGCGATCAGGTCGTGGTGATTGAGGGGGGTGAAATTGTCGAGTCGGGTGAAGTCTGGTCGGTATTTTCTCAGCCGCAGCAGCAAATCACCCAAGAGCTGTTAAATCTGGAACAAATGGATTTACCTTTTGCGCTACACGACACGCCACATGCTGAAGATACGCATAGTATTTTTAAAATTCGTTATGAATCATCGCTACAGCATTCTCCAGATTTAAAAGTGATTCTTGATCAGTTCGAGCCATCGGTGCATCTGTATCAAAGTCATATCGACAGCATTCAAAATCATTTAATTGGCACATGGGTTGTGGCTGTGCCCAAGCTGGATATTGAAATTGAAACCCTGCAACAAAAACTAAAACAGCACATTGCGCAGATTGAGGTACTCGGCTATGCACGACCAGCTCATTGATTTATTACTGACCGGAACCACAGACACCTTATTGATGGTGGGTGTATCGGCCCTGTTTGCCTTGCTGATTGGCTTACCGATGGCCGTGATTTTGGTCAGTACCTCCGAACATGGCATCTATCCCTCTAAAAGCATCAATCATGCGTTGGGCTGGGTGGTCAACATTACCCGTTCTGTACCTTTCCTGATTTTAATGGTGGCGTTGATTCCATTAACCCGCTGGATTGTCGGTACCAGTTATGGCGTATGGGCGGCAGTGGTTCCGCTGACTTTAGCAGCTACTCCATTTTTTGCCCGTATTGCAGAAGTCAGTTTACGTGAAGTGGATCAAGGCCTGATTGAAGCTGCCCAAGCAATTGGCTGTAACCGCAAGCAAATCATTTGGCATGTGCTGCTTCCTGAAGCACTTCCCGGCATTGTGGCGGGTTTTACCGTGACCTTAGTGACCATGATCAACTCATCAGCGATTGCCGGCGCCATTGGTGCAGGTGGTTTGGGTGATATCGCCTATCGTTATGGCTATCAGCGTTTTGACATGCAAATCATGCTTGCCGTGATTGTGGTACTGGTCATTTTGGTGATGCTGGTACAAGCCGCGGGTGATACCCTCTCGAACCAGCTGGATAAACGCAAAATTTAATAAGCGCCCATTTTCAGGAGTTTTCAACAAACCAGCCAGCCATGACCTGACTTTGTCATGGCTTTCATGTAAAATCGTCTGCAATTTTTATATATAACACTGTGTGAGTGATTTCATGGGTTTTAATTGCGGTATTGTCGGCTTGCCGAACGTTGGTAAATCTACACTTTTCAATGCTTTAACTAAAGCTGCTATTGCTGCTGAAAACTTCCCGTTCTGTACCATTGAACCTAACACAGGTATCGTACCGGTTCCCGATCAACGCCTGGACAAATTGACTGCCATTGTTAAACCGCAACGTGTGATTCCAACCACCATGGAATTCGTGGATATTGCCGGTCTGGTTGCCGGTGCATCTAAAGGTGAAGGTTTGGGTAACCAGTTCCTGGCCAATATCCGTGAAACGGATGCCATTGCACATGTGGTTCGTTGTTTTGAAGATGAAAACGTAATTCACGTAAATGGCAAAATTGATCCGTTGGATGATATCGCGACTATCAATACAGAACTTGCACTGGCTGACTTGGAAACTGTCACTAAAGCCGTGACTCGTTTGGCCAAATCTGCAAAAGGCGGCGACAAAGAAGCGATTGCGACCAAAGCGGTTTTAGATAAAATCTTGCCTTTGTTAGATGAAGGTAAACCTGCCCGTGCAGCCGACCTAGACGATGATGAACGTAAACTGGTTCGTGGCTTTGGTTTAATGACTTTAAAACCAACCATGTACATTGCCAATGTCGCTGAAGATGGTTTTGAAAACAACCCGCATCTAGACGCTGTGAAAAAACTGGCAGCTGAAGAAAATGCGATTGTAGTTCCACTGTGTAACCAGATTGAAGCTGAAATTTCATTGCTTGAAGATGAAGACCGCGCTGAATTTTTAGAAGCTTTAGGCATGGAAGAACCAGGTTTGAACATCGTGATTCGTGCCGGTTACAGCTTGCTTGGCCTACAAACTTATTTCACTGCAGGTGTGCAGGAAGTACGTGCCTGGACAGTAAAAGTGGGTGCAACGGCGCCTCAAGCTGCGGGTGTGATTCATACTGACTTCGAAAAAGGCTTTATCCGTGCTGAATGTATTGCTTATGATGACTTCGTACAATACAACGGCGAAGCTGGCGCGAAAGAAGCTGGTAAATGGCGTTTAGAAGGCAAGACTTACGTGGTTCAGGACGGTGACGTGCTGCACTTCCGTTTTAACGTCTAAATCTGACAGCGAAAAAGCCAGCTCTCTGCTGGCTTTTTTATTACTTTAGATTTTTAATCTCAGTGCTTTTTAAGTAGATCAGGTAAGTGGCAGAAGTCTAAAGATAGACTTATATCCTTCCCCCCTCTTTTAATGTCACTATTTATTGAATCAATAAACAGGCAAAGACTGGATATGAGCAAAACTGATCCCTATGCTAATTTTCCTAACCAGAGAACAAACTATGATGCTTAATGAAATATACGATACATAAGCTATAAATGAAGCTTAGCGACCTTATTACATCTAATGGCTTAGGCTATTTTATAAAAACACCATTTAATGATTTTTTATGAGTCCATTTGATATAACTTTAGCTTAATTTCTGCTTAAAACTAAAAATATCACCACAATTCCCCTATAAGCGGTTGCTTTTTAACAACCATGCTACAACTTAACTCCCAATCAAATTTGCCTAATTTATTTACAGGTACTGATGCCTGTTTCCAAAGAATAATAGCAATGAAAAAACTCAGCACAATCCTTACTGCAGCTGTCTTCACTATGCTTAGTGCAACTGCATTCGCTTGCCCCAAAGGCATGACTATGACCGGTGGTACAGGTCCAAATCATAAAGGTGGTAAATGTGTTGCTGCTCATACGACAAAACATCATAAAGCAAATCATGAGAAAAAAGCAGAACATAAAATGATGAAAGAGGACAAAAAAGCTGTACCTCAAGGCAATATGATGCATGAAAATAAGGCCCCTGAAAAACCAGCACCTAAACCTTAATATTCAAGCCTTTATAACGGTCTATAAAAAAGCCAGTGCTTTACACACTGGCTTTTTTATTTAAAGCATATGATTAGGTCACATGCGCGGTCTTGGCATCCATCGCCGCACGTTGCTTGCGTGCTGCTTCAAGCATACGTTGTTCAAGATCTTTTCTGAACCCAAGCATAAAAACCATTTCAGCCAGTACAAATAATGGCCCAATCGCCAGGCCAATCACATCATCCATAAAAGCCGGTTTTTTCTTTTCGTAAAAATGTCCCACAAACTGAAACACCCAACCCACCACAAAAATACCAATACTCAAGCTTAACCAGAACGTGGTATCCAACTGCGCAATCTCGTAAGCAAAAGGATAAGCAATCGCGTAGATGACTAACATGATCAGCCCAAAAATGCGATCCAAACTCAGGTAATAAATACAACTGGCCAGCAGCAACACTAAAGCCAGAGTCAGCTCCACACCCGAAATACTCACACCGGCACGGGCGGTCAGGCAGATAATTGAAAATACAATTAAGGGAATGCCAATAAAATGGGTAAAAATATTTTTCTGATCCAGATGGTATGCTGCATACTGACTAAGCAGCTGTTCTAATTTGGTCATCACCGTCTTCCTTGTTAGACTCATCTTTTCACTATATAAAAAAATACGGTAACGAGTTGTCAACTAGCCGACAACTGGGCTTAAAAAAGGAATTAAAGTGCTCAAACCTATTTATATTGATCATTTAGAGCAAAATGTATGGTTTTCACAATTAGCACCGACATTTAAACAATTTATCATCCGCCATGCCGTGCAGCAAAATTTTGACAAGGAACAGCCCATTTTCCATACAGGGGATTCCTTTAATGGCATTTATGCGGTTCTAGATGGTGCGGTACGTCTTGGTTATATTGATATAGAAGGTAAGGAATCTGTTGCTGCCATTGTTGAACCGATTATGTGGTTTGGCGAAATATCACTGGTCGATGCCCAGCCCCGCTCCCACGATGCGGTTGCCACTCAAAAAAGTCTGATCTTGCATATTCCCAGTGCTGCGATACAAAATCTGCTGCAACAGCATCCGGTGTTTTGGTATCACATTGCACAATTAACCAGTCAAAAGTTACGTTTTGCTTTTCTGGAACTAATTTCCATTCAAACGCAAAGCATCAGCCAGCGTTTAGCACAACGCCTGATGTTTATTTTGAATGGCTATGGCAATCATTTGATGATAGACAACAATGTGATTCATTTATCCCAAGAACAATTGGCGCAGATGCTCACCTGTTCCAGACAAACGGTCAATCAGGAACTACAAGCTTTGGAAAAGCAGAATATTTTGCGGCTGTCTTTTAAAAAAATTGAAATTTTGGATGTGCCGGAATTGCATCGGATTGCACATGCTTTTCCCAATATTTAGATAAAACAATCAATAAAATAATTAAAAGATTTGCTGATTCAGAGACTTATATCATTGCAATATAAGGTGTTCTACGGCTAACCATGACAAGTGAAAGTACTTGTCTGATTATTCGTATATTTTATACATCGTGCTTATGAACGCAATTGACACACGTTGACATCGTCAAAGCCATTGGTGCAGGGTGCCACTTCATCTGCTGCAGTTGCTGCGCTACTTAAAGTACTCAAAATAACAGCCATACTTATTGATAAAAACACTTTATTAAACATCTTTTTTACTCCTAACGATTTTTCAAGTTAAACAAACTTAGAATTCATTCAAAATAATGATGATCTCAACACCTATTATTATACACAATTTATCAATTGGTGATAATTCCATATATTTATCAAGTTATAGTTTTATTCTCTTATTCATCTTTTAAAACTATAAATGCAATAAAAAGCCTTTAAAACTTGGGGCATAAAAAAACGAGGCTTTCGCCTCGTTCATTGGGTATTTAAACCCCGACTTTTTTCGGATCTGTATTGCCCAGCTGTGGATGCTCAATCGCACCTTTACATTGCTGTTTATCGCGTTCGTAATCAGCCTGTTTCTGCGCTACGGAACTGGATTGATCCATGGTTTCACGTGCCCAGATTTCCAGACTGGTCAAAGCTTTACGACACAATGCGTATTTACCTTCGGTCACGGAATCGGTCATTTTGACATTAATACGCCAATCGGTACTGAGCTTGCGGGCCGGTTTACGCACCTGCTCTTCGAGCACATCCAGTTTTTTCGCATAGACCAGACCATCCACCTGATTAATGAATTTCCAGGCTTCATTGGCATAGGTCGTTGCATCATTAGTCAACTTAGGTGCAGGTTTAATTTTAACTTTTTCCATTTCACTGCCCTCATTTCCACAAGCCTGTAGTAAAACACTACTGCATAATAAAGAAACAATCAGCATCCCACGTGTCTTTAACATCAACATATCCGGCTCGCCTAGACAAACAATTCGGCACTATGCTAGTGAATTCGCGTACAATACTCAATCATCATTTGACCCGTTGTTCAACTCTCCCGCAAAGGTGTGTCGTGTCTGAGCACAAAATCCCTCCAGTCCAAGCTGCTGGCTTTTGGCAAGGCGCGAAAGACAGCCAGGCCATTATTTTTACATATCTTCCTGTTTCGTTTGCTTTTGGGGTTTCAGCCAGTCAGTTCGGCTTTAGCTCTTGGGAAGCTCTGTTCTTATCCTGCTCCATGTATGCAGGCGCGAGCCAGTTTTTAGTGGTGGCCTTACTGGGCAGTGGCACATCCATCTGGATGACCGCACTCACCGTGATTGCTTTAGATATTCGGCACGTGCTTTATGGCCCAGCCCTACAAAACCTGATTCAGGACAAGCTGAATTTAAAGAAAACTGCCGTTTGGGCATGGGGTCTCACCGACGAAGTTTTTGCCTCCGGGATGATTAAACTGTCACAGCGGCGTCAGGAATGGTCAGAATCCTGGATGCTAGGTTTAAGCCTATTTAGCTGGATGTCTTGGGCGCTAGGTTCCTTTTTAGGTGGTCTGTTTGCCGATCAGGTCAGTGCCTTACCGCAGTTTTTACAGGCGGCACTGGATTTCTTACTGCCGGCCTTGTTCCTCAGCTTCTTGCTGGCTGCATTTGAAAAGAAACACACCTTTATCGTGACGGTCTGTTTAATTGTTTCCGCCATTGCCTGCTATTTCATTAATTTATCTGCGGCCATTTTCATCGGCATTTTATCGGGGATTTTGGCCGGCTTGTTTAAGCACTATGTTTTAAAACAGCATGATGGTGCATTGGGAGATGCCCATGAATCTTGAAATTATTTTGGTGGGCATCATCGTCGGAATTGCCAATTTTGTCTCCCGTTTTGGCCCTTTTTATGTGATGCAAAAAAGCCGGCAACATTCACAAAAGCGTGGCGCAGTGTGGATCAAAATTGCATTAGGCAGTATTGGTATTGCTGCAATCAGTTCCATGCTGGTGGTAGCGACCCTTCCGCCCTTGATGGAAAGCCCAAATAAAAGCTTTGCCATGCTGGTGGGTTTCCTGACCTTAGCCGGACTGTATTTTAAGTTCAAAAAGATTGTGCCGGCGACTTTAACCGCAGCTTTGGCCTATGGTCTAGTTTATACCTATATACCGTTTTCCTTTTAAAGATCTACTGGAAATCCACTTATGATTCATAGTTTTGCTAAGGACTTTTATTTTTGAGAAGATAGTTAAATCCACTTTTAAAATCATATAGATGTATTTAAAAAAGTGGATTTATAGTTATCGACGTGTCAGTGTCAAATAGCAGTTATATCCTTGTTGTGTATGGGTAACGTGTGGCATCCATGCCACACCCGTGTATCCCAAATTTGCTTAAATTAAACTATAGAACGCTAGTGACTGGAAGTCCCTCTTTTACAAAGAGGGATTTAGGGAGATTTTTCCAACAACCTTATAAATAAAATTGTTGGACAATATCATTATTTTATGTGAATCAAGTCTGAACAGCAGGAGTAGTTCTGCTATGCTAAAAGCCCACTTTAGCAAGGACGATTCATATGAGCGTGACCATTGGTACTCCCCTTCAATCTTCTGCTTTTAAAGTTTTATTGTTAGGTTCGGGAGAATTAGGTAAAGAAGTGGTGATTTCTTTACAACGTCTTGGTGTCGAAGTTCACGCTGCTGACCGTTATGATCATGCTCCTGCGATGCAAGTTGCCCATTATTCTTATACTTTAAACATGGCAGATGCCGAAGAACTCAAACAACTCATTCAAAAAATCCAGCCTCATCTGATTGTTCCTGAAATTGAAGCCATTGCGACTCAAGTGCTGGTCGAAATCGAACAACAAAATATTGCCACTGTCATTCCTTCTGCAAAAGCCGTGAACCTGACCATGAACCGTGAAGGCATTCGTCGTCTGGCTGCTGAAGAATTGGGCTTACCAACCTCGGCCTATCGTTTTGCCGACTCATTAGAATCCTTCCGTGCGGCTTGTGATGACATTGGTTATCCCAACTTTGTCAAACCGGTGATGTCTTCTTCAGGTAAAGGTCAGTCCCGCGTTAAAAGTTTTGAAGAAGTCGATGCTGCCTGGGACTATGCGCAAACCGGTGGACGCGTCAATCAGGGTAAAGTGATTGTGGAATCACAAATTGACTTCGACTTTGAAATTACCTTGCTTACAGTACGTGCGAAAAATGCCGAAACGGGCGAAATTGAAACTCAGTACTGCGACCCGATTGGACACCGTCAGGACTCGGGTGACTATGTTGAAAGCTGGCAACCACAGGCCATGACAGCAGCTGCTTTAGAAGAATCCAAACGCATTGCCCATAAAGTCACCAGTGCTTTGGGGGGCTGCGGTATTTTCGGGGTGGAACTGTTTGTCAAAGGTGACAAAGTATGGTTTAGTGAAGTATCCCCACGTCCGCATGACACGGGACTGGTTACTCTGGCATCGCAATTCCAGAGTGAATTTGAACTGCATGCACGTGCCATTTTAGGTCTGCCGGTGAATACCTCACGTCATAGTATTGCAGCCAGTGCAGTGATCTATGCCGGCGTGGATGATCGCAATTTATCTTTTTCTGGCTTAAATCTTGCTTTAGCAAATCCCAACACCGATTTACGCCTGTTTGGTAAACCTGAAGGTTTTAAACGCCGTCGCATGGGGGTTGCAACTGCACGGGCTGAAACCACCGATCAGGCACGTGAACTTGCACTAGAGACTGCGTCTCAAGTCAGTGTTAAACAAAACTAAACTTGTTATTCTATTTAGGGACCACTGTTCATGATCAATACTTCTCCACTGCTGAATTACGTTAAAAGTAACCATGACATTCAGGCGATCAATCAATGGCGCACCGATGTTGAAAATCAGCTTCAGGAAGGTTTTGAAAATGGACAGTCGATTCGTGAAGTCATTTTGGCCCGATCAAACCTGATTGATGAGGCCTTAGAATTTCTATGGAAACATGCTGAACTGGATCAGACCGATCTGGGTTTATTTGCCGTAGGGGGTTATGGTCGACGGGAAATGCTACCCTATTCCGATGTCGATATCATGATTTTGTCGGAAGGTGAAATTACTGCGGATCAGGAAAGCTTGATCTCCACCTTTATTTCCTCACTTTGGGATGTTGGTAATTTCAAACCTGGGATTAGTGTGCGCACCATTTCACAATGCGTTGAACAGGCCACCAATGACTTAACCGTGGCAACCGCGCTGATTGAATCACGCCTGATTATTGGCAATCCACATTTAGCCAAATGGCCACGTCGTATTGTGTCTCAAACCTGGACCGATAAAACCTTTTTTGATGCCAAAATGGATGAGCAGGCCAAACGCTATGCTCAGCACAACAACACCGAAAGCAATCTGGAACCGGACATTAAAAATGCACCGGGCGGCATTCGCGACATTAACCAGATTGGCTGGATTGCCAAACGACATTTCCGTGTTAACCGTATTTATGACCTGGTGCATTTGGGCTTTATTTCCGATTTTGAACTCGGTGTTTTAGAAGAAGCTGAAAGCTTTTTATGGGAAATTCGTCATCATCTGCACCGTCTGACCAAGCGTGACGAAAACCGCTTGTTGTTCGATTATCAACGTGACATCGCCGCTATGTTCGGTTATACCCGTGAAGAAGGCAAATCACCGAATTATCCAATCGAACAGTTTATGAAGCGTTATTATCGTAGCGCGCAGCAGGTTTCTACCTTAAATGAAATGCTGCTGGCTTACTTTAATGAATCGGTGATTACTCCTCGTTTGCCAAATTACGAACGTAAAATTGAAGAAATTAATGAAAACTTCAAACTGGTCGATGGCAAACTGGCAGTACAGCATCATAAAATTTTCGCAGAACGCCCTAGTGCCATCTTAGAAATTTTCTATTTATTGGCCAACCGTCCCGAAATTGAAGGCATTCGCGCACGGACTTTACGCCTGCTTATCCTTGCAGCAAAACGTATTGATAAAAACTATCGCGAAAATCCTGAACATCAGGCACTGTTCATGGCCATTATTCGCTCACCGCATCGCCTGTATGACACTTTGGTAGCAATGAAACGCTATAGCGTTCTCGGCAATTATATTCCTGCATTTGGTCAGATTATGGGTCTTATGCAATATGACCTGTTCCATATTTATACGGTTGATGCACATACACTCTTATTATTGCGTAATTTAAACCGCTTCAAAGAACCCGAGTTTGCCAAAAACTTCCCGGTGGTCAGTTCAGTGTTCCAGCGTCTTGCACGTCGTGACATTGTCTATTTAGCTGCTTTATTCCATGACATTGCTAAAGGCCGCGGTGGCGACCATAGTGAACTGGGTGCAGAAGATGCCATTAAATTCTGCCGTACTCATGGCTTTACCGAACGCGAATGCAATCTGGTGGCTTGGTTAATTCAAAATCACCTGCTGATGTCGATGACGGCTCAGAAAAAAGATATCTCCGATCCTGATGTGGTGCAAGATTTCGCACAAAAACTGGGTGATATGGAACATCTGGACTATCTGTACACCCTAACTGTGGCCGACATCAATGCCACCAATCCCAAACTCTGGAATACTTGGCGCGCTTCCTTAATGCGCCAGCTCTACACTCACGCACGCGACGTGATTCGTAGCGGTCTGGGTCATCCGGTGGATTATCAGATGTTGATTGAAGATACCAAGTTTGCAGCCAGCGAACACCTCGTCAATGACTTCTCACTTAACGATGTTGAAAAAGTCTGGCAAGAACTGGGAGATGAATACTTTATTAAAGAATCGGCCGATGAAATTGCCTGGCATACCCGTGCCATCCTGCAACATGGCAATAATCCTGAACCTTTGGTCTTAATGCGCGCGCACCGCCAATCTGCCCAAGATGCCGTGCAGATCTTTATTTACACTCAGGATCAGCCGAATTTATTTGCCACCACCGTGGCCATTCTTGACCGCATGAATCTGGACGTTCAAGATGCACGGATTATTACGGCATCAACGGCATTCAGTCTGGACACCTATGTGGTACTGGATCGTTTTGGTACGCTCCTCACCGATCCTGAACGTGAAAAAACCGTGATTGATGCTTTGGTCAAAGCCTTGAGTGAATCGGATAAATATCCAGGTTTAATGCAACGTCGTATTCCACGCCAATTACGTCATTTTGATATTGAAAATACCGTGGATATCACACTAAATGATGCCTTACAGCAAAATATGGTGGAAATTTCAACACTCGATCATCCCGGTTTGCTTGCCAAAGTGGGTGGTTTATTTATGATGCAAGGTTTAGATATCCATTCTGCTAAAATTGCCACTTTGGGTGAACGTGCAGAAGATATTTTCTTTGTCACAAAAAAAGATGGCAAGCCGATGTCCGATGCAGAAGCTGAAATTTTCGCTGCTCAATTAAAATCAGCACTGGATGAAGCTTCCAGTCTTGTCTCTGGCCAACACTAACTTAAATTAACGCGGTATCGATTTCATGAACTCTAGTTTGTCATTATTGCATCCCTATCCTTTTGAAAAGTTAAATAAACTTTTTCAGGATATCCAGCCTGCAGATTTACCTCTCATTCCTTTATCGATTGGTGAACCGAAGCATCCTGCACCAGAGTTTGTGAAACAGGCCATTATTGACAACTTTCAACATTTATCGACTTACCCGAACAGCAAGGGTCTGCCTGAGCTACGTCAAAGTATTGCCAACTGGCTGACCCGTCGCTTCAAGTTGAATAGCATCAGCGCAGAGAGCAACGTGTTACCGGTATCAGGTACACGTGAAGCGATCTTTTCTTTTGTGCAGGCGCTGGTGAACCGTGAAGATGCGCCTTATGTGGTAATGCCGAACCCGTTCTATCAGATTTATGAAGGTGCGACTTTACTCGCTGGTGCAAAACCCTACTTCATTAACTGTACGGAAGAGAATAACTATCTGGGCGACTTTGATGCCGTGCCTGCAGAAGTCTGGGAAAAAACAGCGCTGTTATTTGTCTGCACACCGGGCAACCCGACCGGTGCGGTATTATCCAAAGAACAGTTTAAAAAGCTGATCGCGCTTTCTGACCAATATAACTTTGTGATTGCCTCGGATGAATGTTATTCAGAACTGTGGTTTGATGAAGCACCGGTCGGTCTGCTGGAAGTTTGTGCTGAAATCGGTCGCGATGACTATAAAAACTGCGTGGTGTTCCATTCTTTATCTAAACGTTCCAACTTGCCAGGCATGCGTTCTGGCTTTGTGGCCGGTGATGCTGCATTGCTAAAACCTTATTTGCAATACCGTACTTATCACGGCGCAGCAATGCCGGTTCAACACCAGATTGCTTCTATTGTGGCTTGGGATGATGAAGCGCATGTTGAAGAAAACCGTAAGCTGTACCGCGCCAAATTTGAACTGTTCCAAAATGAATTAGGCAGCCTGCTGCCACTACAAAAACCGGATGCGGGTTTTTATTACTGGTTAAAAGTAGACAATGACGAGGCTTTTGCCAAAATGCTGATGGAAAAAGCACACATCAAAGTGCTTCCAGGACGTTATCTGTCTCGTGATACGGCACAGGGCAACCCGGGTGAAAATCATGTACGCATGGCTTTAGTCGCGGATATTGCACAATGCGAGCAAGCCATTCAGCGCTTGAAAAAAATTCTGTAAACTCAAAAAAAATGCCCCGAATTCGGGGCATTTTTTTTAGCAAGCTTTAATTAAAAATCAAAACTGGCGCTTAGTTTAAAAGTACGCGGCTCACTCAAAGTTAAATAACTATAGTCATTGACTGAAGCCGATGCCCAGTAATCTTTATCCAGCACATTAGTCACAGAAAAATTAAAAGTTGTCGGTACCTGACTAATCTGGGTTTTATAGTTCGCGCCAATATCTACGCGAGTCCAATCTTTCAATTTCAACGTATTGGCATTGTTGGCATAGCTTGAACCGGTATACAGAATACGACCATTTAAGCTGATATCCTGTTCAATCGGCAGCTGCCAGTCCGCTTCTGCATTGGCTTGGAATTTTGGCACACCTACCACTTCATTGCCTTCAAACAGGCCATTGTAGGTATTTTTCTGTTCCGTATTCAGCCAGGTGGCACCACCTAAAATTTTCACGCTGTCAGTCAGCTGGCCATAGGCATTAAACTCAAGCCCCTGATGAATATTTTTAGCTTCAGAGATTTGCGGGCTGCCCGAACCATTGACTGCCGCTTTTTGACGGTCGGTATAGAAGTAATTCAACGCACCGCCTATACGGCCATTTTCATATTTCAGACCCAGTTCTTTTTGCTTAGATACAAAAGGATCGGCCACATGGTAATTGCCAACATCGTCAATCAGCGCGTCGCCTTGCACCAAAGCTTCAATATAATTGCCATAGACAGACAGTTCCGGTGTCAGCTTATAGCTTAGTCCAAGCGCCGGGGTAACTTTATTTTCATTAATGTCGGTTTGATGCACACCATATTGATAAACGTTCTGTTCAATTTCCTGATAGCGTGCGCCCAGCATGACATTCAGCCGCTTATCCAGAAATGAAATATTGTCACCCAATGCAACACTGGTGAGTGTGGTTTCGCCGGCTTTAGGATGGGTTCCTGCAGCGCCCAGCCACTTATTGATATTCGACTGGCCGGTATAGATTGGACTGTAAAAATTGTCAGTCAGACTAGTCGCGTAGCCATAACTGAAGCTTTTATCTGCCTTATAAAGTGAACCGGACAGCACCACATTATGCTTGGCAGCACCGGTTTCAAATTTGGTTCTTAAGCCCACTTCCCCGGTATGGATTTTATCTTTGCGTGGAATGATCGAGGCCGATAATTTGGCAGCGCCTGTTTGCGCATCACTGACTTGCTGGCTGGAATACACGCCATTTTCTTCTGAACTGCGGAAACCGTATGCAGCATAAGCCGTTGTAGCATCCGTCAAATCATATTCTGCACGAAGACTGCCAAACACATCTTCTTCATTGGAATAGGTCCAGGACTGCCCGTGATAATTCACATATTGCGAAGCACTTGGCATGCTCGTAACCGCATTGGTTAAACGCAGGCTCGGCCGGTTGGCTTCGAGGCGGTTATTGTTATAGCCCAAATCAGCTGAAACACGCAGCTTATCGCCTTTATAATCAGCCGAAACAGAAGCCAGACCTAAAGAATTATCTTCTTTATCGACTTCTGTTCCACCTTGATGATAGGCCGTATTTACACGTACACCAAACTTGTCGCTTTCCCCAAAACGACGTGAAATATCAGAGGATACATAGCCGCCATTAAAATCTGTGCCTATTTTTATGCGGTTTAGCGCTTCACTGCTTGCACGTTTCGGCAACAAATTGATAGATCCACCAATGCCTGTACCCCCAGGAATAGCCCCATTTAAAAAGGCAGAAGCCCCCTTAAACACCTCTACCCGTTCAAATAGTTCGGTTGGAATATATTGGCGCGGCAAAATGCCATACAGGCCGTTATAGGCCGTGTCATCTGAAGCCAGCACAAAACCACGCAAAAAATAGGCTTCCTGAAAGTTACCGTAGCCTTTAGCGGTACGCACACCTGCATCGGCTTGCAGCACATCCCCCACACTGTCCGCCTGACGTTCCTGAATATACTGATTGGTGTAACTGGTAAGGTTGAACGGCGTGTCTAGATTTTTTTGGTTGCCGAATATACCAACCTTGCCACCGGTTGCCACTTGACCACCTGCATAGGCCTCCATTAACCCTTCTGCTGAGGCATCGGCACTGACTTCCAAACGAATGGTGTCTAAAGTAACGACATCTTGCTGACCTGTTGTGGCGGAGTCCTTCTCTCCTTCAAGCACTTCAGCTGCATGGGCAGCAGCGATGCCATTAGCAACTAAAGCCATCATTACCGCCAGCTGTGTAAGTTTTAACATGGGAGCACTCATAAAGTGAAATATAAAAAATTAGCCGCCACATTAAATGATAATGATTTTTATTTGTGCTTAAATTATGATTAATCTTAAGAAATTATGAATAAAAATAGCAGTTTTATTGTATTTTTTTATCAAGAAGTAAAATTCAGTCTATTTTTTATCTAGGTGTGGGGATGTTAGGATATGGGAAGACTTGATGCTTAACTCATATAAGCACATGGAATCATTAAATATTATTCAGAATATGAGTCAAAATCTCGCCTTTATCCCCATTTTTATCAAAGTCATATTTTTAAATTTTTATCAAAGTCACATTTCTCAAAAAGCAAAGGCGCAATATACTGCGCCTTTATTCCCTTTGATTCTCAGTCTGCTTAAATCAACCTACATTTGCCGCCAGACACTGTTCAATATCCTGCTCCAATGCTTCCGGCTTCGTGGTCGGTGCATAGCGGTTGACCACTTTGCCATCTCGACCAATCAAGAACTTGGTAAAATTCCATTTAATGCCGTTACCCAAGACGCCTTTCGAGTTATTGGTCAAATATCGAAACAGAATATGTGCTTCTGGCCCCTTTACATCGACTTTGGCAAACATGGGGAAATTTACGCCATAATTCTTTTGGCAAAATGCTCCAATCTGATCATTAGATCCCGGATCTTGTCCCCCAAACTGGTTACAAGGAAATCCCAACACTTCAAATCCCTGATCCTTGTATTTTTCATACAATTTCTCAAGCCCCGCAAATTGGGGCGTGAAACCGCATTTGCTGGCAGTATTTACGATTAATAAAACTTTGCCGTCATAGTCTGCAAATGATTTATTTTTTCCATCTAACAACTCAGCGTCAAACTGATAAATGTTGGTCATGGATAGGTTCCCTCGTCACTTTTTTCTTGTGTTTTTAATTCTAATGAAGCGGAATTAACGCAATAGCGCAATCCTGTTGGTTGTGGGCCATCTTCAAAAACATGCCCTAAATGTGCACCACAATGATGGCAAACAATTTCTGTTCTGGCCATACCATGGCTGGCATCCTGATTCTCATCAATCACTCCACTGGAAATTGGCTTATAAAAACTCGGCCAGCCACTGCCGCTGTCATATTTGGTTTCGGAAGAAAATAATTCCTCGCCACAACAACGACATAGATAAACCCCAGCTTGCTTGGTATTCCAGTATTTTCCTGTAAAAGCAGGCTCCGTCCCCTTCTGACGTGTAATGCGAAACTCTTCTGGCGATAACTCTCTTTGCCATTCTCTTTCTGTTTTATTGAGTTTTCCCATGATGACGTCCCTTTATATCGTGCTATTTAAAATAGGATAATCGTATATTTACGTCATTCAATCTTAAATTTCTAGTCTTTATTCAACAATTTACAAAATCCATATAATGCTCAAAAAAGCAAAAAGTAAGCAATTACAAAAACAAGGTAAGCAATCTTAAAAATTAAATGCTTTTTTGTGAGCAAATTTAGTGTTAGGCTTAGTCCTACTCTTGCTCAGGATTAAAAAATGTCGCAGAAAAAGAGCGTAATTTTTAAAAATCTGCTGCCTGTGATTAAACAATATCAACAGACAGGGTTTACGCATGAAAAAATTGTTGCTTTACTCCGGGATGAACATCATCTCGATCTGGTAACAACCGAGACATTTAAAAGCTATTTATATCGTTATGCAAAAGTGAACTCCACTCTTTCCGAGAACATAAAAATGCCGAATACTTTCCACACCCCACGCGAAATTAAGAAATCGTCTAAGCTCGAGCATGTTTGCTACGACATTCGCGGGCCAGTGTTGCGAGCGGCCAACGAGATGGAAGAGGCCGGTCACAAAATCATTAAACTGAATATTGGTAACCCCGCCCCATTCGGTTTTGAAGCACCACAAGAAATTATTAACGATGTGGCTTTAAATCTACCCAATGCGATTGGTTATACCGACTCCAAAGGTATTTTCCCTGCACGTAAAGCCATTTGTCAGTATTACCAGCAAAAAGGCATCCTCAACATGCATGTGAATGACGTGTATGTGGGCAATGGTGTATCTGAACTGATTGTGATGGCCATGCAAGGTCTTTTGGATGACGGCGATGAAATGCTGGTGCCAATGCCTGACTATCCATTATGGACAGCAGCAGTAAATCTTTCAGGCGGTACGGCGATTCACTATAAATGTGATGAGGAAAACTACTGGTATCCTGACATTGTGGATATGGAAAGCAAAATCACGCCAAATACACGTGGTATTGTAATTATCAATCCAAACAACCCGACAGGTGCAGTTTACCCACGTCATGTGCTTGAACAGATTGTGGCACTGGCTAAAAAATATGACCTGATTTTATTTGCAGACGAAATCTACGACAAAATCGTCTATGATGGTATTGAGCATGTATCAGTGGCTGCTTTAGCTGGTGATCAGTTATGTATTTCATTCAACGGTCTGTCTAAAGCCTACCGTATTGCCGGCTACCGTTCAGGCTGGATGGCAATCACTGGCGATAAATCACGTGCCTTGGACTATATTGAAGGTTTGGACATGCTCGCTTCTATGCGTTTATGTGCTAACCATCAGGCGCAATATGCGATTCAAACCGCTTTAGGTGGTTATCAATCTATTAATGATTTGATCCGTCCAGGTGGCCGCTTGTATGAACAACGCAATATCGCTTGGGAAATGCTGAATGACATTCCGGGCGTGACCTGTGTTAAACCTGAAGGTGCCATGTACTGCTTCCCTAGATTGGATCCGGAAGTTTATCCAATTCAAGATGACGAAAAATTCATGCTCGACTTGTTGCGTGCGGAAAAAGTCTTACTGGTTCAAGGGACTGGTTTTAACTGGCCAACGCCTGATCATTTCCGCGTGGTGTTCTTGCCTGCCGAAAATGAATTGCGTGAAGCGATTACACGTTTAGGTCGCTTTCTGGCAAAAATGCGTTAAGTTCAAACTGCTTAAAAAAACCGCGTGAATCACGCGGTTTTTTATGGCTGCTTTGAGAGTTTATTCATCTTTAAGCGGATTGCCATACTGTTTTAGATATGCAATTCCTAACGCTCTAGAACCCTGATTATTAATATGGTTGCTGTCTTTATTGCGATATAAAGGCAGCTCATTAACACTAATTTTGCACACCTGCTGATTGCAGAGTACCTTGGTCGGGTCAATGATTTTTAATTGAGGATATTTCCGTTTGGCCTCCGCCACGATGCGGTTAAATGGAGCTAAGCGCGCTTCATATTTGCGTCTGGAAATCGTGCACTGTGCATGGGTATGTAAAATTTCATTACGCAGGATACAGTCTGCCGGAACACTGTCCTGATCGAGTCTTGGCACGTCCTGCAGCACAATCACCTGATCACTGGCCTGATATGCATTTTCCAAAGCTTTCATAAAACTAGTTTTAAAGATTTTTTCATTGGAATGATGCGTCCCATCTTCCAGTTTCACTTCATGACCAAAATACGGCACATAAGAACCCGCTAAAATAATGGTGGGATAATGGTTTTTGGCAAGATGCGCAGTAATAGCCTTATTTCTGATTTCAAACTTGTCGAGCTTTTCCCACTTATTGAAATTCAACTCCGAACGCTGTACCCCAGGAAGATAGAAAGTTGAACTTTGGGTAATATCATAGCCACGCAAATTGGCATCTTTGGCCCAGACATCCAGCATGGCGGTATAAGCATTGGCATGAGAATCCCCCAGTAGCAGAAAATCGATATCTGCTTTGGCCTTGCCCAGTACACATTGCTTCGGATCGGGTAAAGCTTTCGGGTCAGCAGTATCCATGCATTGACTGCGAATAACATGCGCAAAAGAATTGAGCGCTTCTTGTTTAAGATAAACAGAATGTGGAAAGCGATCAGGAAAACCATCATATTCATTCACTGTCTTGGCTATGACAATAAAGCACAAAGCAGGCAGCAAAAACCCCAGAATAATCACTTGATCATTTGCCGCCAATACAAAGCGCTTGGCCGGTTTTTCAAACAGTTGATAGGTTAAAAATGCCAGCAATATCGATAGCAAGATAATTACCGCCTGATGTTCAGCGCTTAAAGGCAGCATATAGATGCCAAACAACACCACAATCGGCCAGTGCCACAAATACATCGGATAGGAAATTTTCCCGATCCATGTACTTAAAGGATTACACAGCAATAGATTGTTTGAGCTTGAAACTTGTCCAAGATAAATAATCAGCGCAGTCGCCAAACAAGGAATCAGCGCCATTAGTCCGGGAAATGGCGTTTGCTTGTCAAAGTAGATGGCGGCTGCAAACAACACGGTTACGGCTGCCCAGACCAGACTTTGCTGCAATAGTTTGGGCAGCTTGATTTGAGGTAAAAAACACAGCCATGCCCCAATCAATAGCTCGAAAGCACGTACAGGCATACTAAAATAGGCTTTCGCGGCATTTTGCCCCAACTGGTACTGGGCATAAAAGATCATGATTCCAGTTAATACCGTGACTATCGCTAATGCATATTTACGTGAAACTTTACCAATAACAAGCCACAGCAATAATGGCCAAAAAAGATAGAACTGCTCTTCTACCCCCAACGACCACAAATGCAATAAAGGTACACCTTCGACACTTGGGCTAAAATAATCCCCAACCTCATTGCGCATATAGAGGTTTGCCATGAGCACAGTTGCATACATGACGCTATTAAAATATTCACTCAAATCATCCGGCAGCATCACCTGCCAGGCAATAACACTGACCACGCTGAGCACGGTGAAATAGGCAGGCGCTAAACGAACCACACGTTTCTTGTAAAATCGGGCAATTGAAAAACGTTGGGACTGAATATCTTGGGTTAAAATAATAGTAATGAGATAACCCGAAATGACAAAAAATATATCCACGCCAATATATCCACCGGAAAATAAAGTTATTCCGATGTGGTTAAAAATCACCAGTAAAACTGCGATCGCTCTTAAGCCATCGATATCAGCACGATATGAAAGATTCATAATTCAGATAATGACCATCACTTATTCAGATTGTAGGCCTTTATTCAGAAAACTCAATTTGCAAAAGCAAACCTAACGTTCAACTTAACGTGAGCAGGCCAATATTCGTTTTGGCTCAGGACTGAGGCACTTTGTTTTTACTGCGTTTTGTTATTTACAGTCCTACAAAATCCGCCTTACTCATGCTATTTATATGCGGGATAGATTATAAATACTGTGAGCACATGGATGTCCTCAAACAACCTAAAACTGAGTATTTTCTTATGTTTAAGTATGTGCTTAGGCATTGGCATTTTACGTTTTTCTTATACAGCGCTGTTACCGGGTACCCGTGAAGCCTTTGCCTGGACAGCTGGTTTTGCCAGTATTTTAGGCAGTGCCAACTTGTTGGGCTATTTAATGGGCGCATTTACTGCCATGCGTTTGCCTCAAGACAAGAGTATGGCGTTGTATATTCAAATGGCTGCGATTGCAGGCATGTTCAGTTTAATGTGCTGTGCTTTTTCTGACTTTCCCAAAGTCTGGTATATCTTTTGGCGGGTGATTTCGGGAATCAGTGGCGGCCTGCTCATGATTTTATCGCCGAGTGTAGTGGCGCAATGCTGTGATGTTCAGGATCGTTTTAAAATCAATTTTATCGGCTTTAGCGGTATTGGTCTGGGGGTATTATTGGCAACCCTGTTCCTGCCCTATCTGGATCAAATTGCCATACAGACCGCCTGGCTGATTTTATGTAGTTTTGCGCTGATCATTTGCATCTGCCTAAGCTTATTATTGCAGCAATTTAAACCGCATTTATCTGATCAATCAGCTTCAACCCCAGTCAAAGTGACCTTGAATTCCCTATTTTATAGTTTGCTGATTGTGTATGCATGTAGCGCCTTTGCCTATATTCCGCATTCCTTGTTCTGGATTGATTATCTTAGCCATGAATTAAAATTGAGTCTGTTCTGGATTAACTTGAACTGGATTCTGTATGGTCTGGGCAGTGCCTTAGGTGCATTTTCTGCATATATACTGGCCAGAAAATACGGCAATTTCACTACACTCAAAATTTTGTATAGTCTTTATATTCTGGCAATTTTTATTGCCGTTTTCACGAGCAGTCCACTTCTGACCTTTGCCTCTTCCTTCTTTACTGGCATGCTCAATCCTGCTGTGGTGTTTTTAACTTCCTATACCATTTTACAGCTGTATGGACTGGCGTATAAAAAGCTCTGGAGTATTGCAACGCTGTGTTTTGCATCGGTACAACTGCTTGGAGGATTAAGTTTTAGTAGCCTGCAACATTTTGGTGTGACCTATCATCAACAGTTTTTATTGGCGGCTTTGGTTTTATTATTAGGTACCTTGCAATTGGCTTGGCATACGCGAATACATCGATACAACTCAAGCAAACAAATTGACTAAATCTATAAAACAAATTGCGGATAAACTTTGTGCAAATAATTTTTTTACTGAATTTTTGAAGAGAATGCCAGTCAATTACTTGATTGACTGGCATTATTAACAGCGTTTTTAAACATAAATCAGTAATTGATTACTTATCCATGTTATCAATAATCGCTTGTCCGAATTCAGAACAGCGAAGCAGCGTTGCATTTGGCATCAAGCGTTCAAAGTCATAAGTTACCGTTTTAGCTGCAATTGCACCGGAAATTCCTTTAATAATTAAATCAGCAGCTTCTTTCCAGCCCATGTCACGCAGCATCATTTCCGCAGAAAGAATGATCGAACCCGGATTGACTTTATCTTGACCTGCATATTTCGGCGCAGTGCCGTGAGTTGCTTCATACATCTGAATTGCACCGCCAATGTTTGCACCCGGTGCAATACCGATACCGCCCACCTCTGCTGCAAGCGCATCAGAAATATAGTCACCATTTAAATTCAGGGTCGCAATCACGGAATAATCTGCTGGACGCATCAAGATCTGTTGCAAAAACGCATCTGCAATCACATCTTTAATGATGATATCTTTACCTGTTTTCGGGTTTTTGATTTTCACCCATGGGCCACCATCTAAGAGCTCACCACCGAAACGCTCAAGTGCGACTTCATAGCCCCACTCCTTAAACGCCCCTTCAGTATATTTCATGATGTTGCCTTTATGCACCAATGTCACACTTGGCTTGTTATTGTCGATAGCAAACTGGATTGCTTTACGAACCAGGCGCTGAGTCCCTTCTTTAGATACCGGTTTGATGCCAATCCCACAGTTATCTTCGAAACGGATTTTAGTGACACCCATTTCTTCTTTAAGGAACTTGATGATTTTTTTAGCTTCCGGCGAATCTGCTTTCCATTCAATACCTGCATAGATATCTTCCGAGTTTTCACGAAAAATCACCATGTCGGTTAATTCCGGATGTTGAACTGGAGAAGGTACACCTTCAAACCAGCGCACTGGACGCACGCAGACATAAAGGTCTAATTCTTGTCGTAATGCCACATTTAAAGATCGGATGCCACCACCCACTGGCGTGGTTAAAGGCCCTTTGATCGAAACAACATAATCACGAAGTGCTTCGAAGGTTTCTTCCGGCATGTAGGTGCCATAAATGGTATTTGCTTTTTCGCCGCAGTACACTTCCATCCATTCGATGGAACGTTTGCCACCATAAGCTTTCTGAATGGCAGCATCTACGACTGCTTTCATTGCGGGTGTAATATCGACCCCAATACCATCGCCTTCAATGAAGGGAATAATCGGGTTGTTTGGTACATTCAGTGACAGATCTGCATTTACGGTAATTTTACTACCATCTGCAGGAACAACGATTTTTTGATAACCCATTGTATAGCTTCTCCCTTTATATCTGGCGATATCTAAAAATATTTACCGATTAGGCAATACTTTCGTCCTTTCTTAACGCATAATAGTTTAATTGAATTCCACTGTGTTTAAGATTTATACAGGAAATAACTGCATTTCCCAATTGAATAAAACTTAACCTTTTTTAGCATTATGTAATTACAGAAGTCATTTCCTATGAAAATCGTCATTCTGAATACATCATTATTGAATATTAATTTATATTAACCCGAATCCTGCTTAAGCTAATGATTTCATAATTTGAATTGTTGGCTTATTTCGATGGGTTAATTGGTATGCACATAAAGAAGCATAAATTCCACTTAGAAATCCATGAATACTACGAGCTTTAC
>NZ_CADDTS010000025.1 GCF_902753875.1 Acinetobacter bouvetii
TAAACGGCACAGCGAACTTTAGCGATAAAAATGTCGCCAATGGTAAAGTCGTAACGGCTACAGGTTTACGCTTGAGTGGCGCAGATGCAGGGAACTACGTTCTTGCTTCAACAACTTTAACTGATACTGCGGATATCACGGCTCGCACTCTAACAGTGAACAGTGATGCTCAAAACCGAGTTTATGATGGTACGACAGCAGTTCATGTCAACCTCACTGATGATCGCATTAGCAATGACAACTTGACTGTAACCGGAAGTAGCAGCTTTGCCGATAAAAATGTCGGTATAGACAAAACGGTGACGACTTATGGATTAACTTTAAGCGGTGCAGATGCAGGGAACTACGTTCTTGCTTCTACACCTGTTACGACAAAAGCGAATATTACGCCTGCGACTTTAACAGCAACGATGACAGCACAGAACAAAGTCTATGATGCAGGCACATCAGCAATCGTTAGCTATGGCGATGACCGTATTACAGGTGATGTAGTCACCGTAAACGGCACAGCGAACTTTAGCGATAAAAATGTCGCCAATGGTAAAGTCGTAACGGCTACAGGTTTACGCTTGAGTGGCGCAGATGCAGGGAACTACGTTCTTGCTTCAACAACTTTAACTGATACTGCGGATATCACGGCTCGCACTCTAGCAGTGAACAGTGATGCTCAAAACCGAGTTTATGATGGTACGACAGCAGTTCATGTCAACCTCACTGATGATCGCATTAGCAATGACAACTTGACTGTAACCGGAAGTAGCAGCTTTGCCGATAAAAATGTCGGTATAGACAAAACGGTGACGACTTATGGATTAACTTTAAGCGGTGCAGATGCAGGGAATTATGTTCTTGCTTCAACAACTGTAATTGATACTGCGGACATTACCAAAGCCAAAATCAGTCAGGTCAGCGGCATTACTGCTAATAACCGAGTTTATGATGCAACAACCGGGGCAGATCTAAATACATCATCTGCACAATTCAATGGCATGGTCGCAGGTGATCAACTCGCTGTGGTAACGGCCAGTGGACAATTTGACAATAAAAATGTCGGTACGGCTAAACAGGTCAGCATCAGCAACATCAGCTTAAATGGTGCAGATGCCCATAACTATGAATTGGTCAATACCACGGCACAAACCACAGCCGATATTAGTCAGGCTGATATCAGTTCGATTAGCGGTATTGCTGCAAATAACCGACACTATGATGGATTAACTGCAGCATCCCTGAATACAGATCAGGCACAGTTCAATGGCATGGTTGCAGGTGATCAGCTGAGTGTTGCAACAGCCACCGGAGCGTTTGATGATGCCTTACCGGGGCAGACCAAAACAGTACGCATTTCCGGACTGAGTCTGGGCGGAGCAGATGCACATAATTATCGTCTGCTTGATACAACCGCCTTGACCACAGCCGATATCGTTCTGCTGACACCAGCAGCGTATTTGCAGGCGATCCAATTCAAACGCCCACGCTACTTACCAGAAACAAATAATGCAATAAATACCATCAACATTGAATTACGCCAAGGGGGAATCAATACCTCAGGCATCCAGACACTTGCAGGGGAGCACTAATTGATGAAACAGCAACTAAACTTACTCACCTTATCAATTGGTGCATGCTTAACTTTATGTGCAACAGGCAGTCAGGCAGCGCCTGCACCGAATGCGGGTCAACTGTTACAACAGCAGCAGCCAGAGCAGCTGCTGACCCCTCAGGCAGCGGTGGAGGTTGAAAGTCCATCGACATCAACTGCCCCAAATGCCACTGATGTACAGATTGCAGTACAGAAATTTGAAATTGCCGGCAACAGCCGTTTCAGCACCGCACAACTGCATCAGCTGGTGGTGGATGCAGAAGGCCAGCAACTGAATCTGAATCAGCTGTGGCAGGTTGCACAGCGCATTACCCAGTATTATCAACAGCACGGTTATGCCTATAGCCGTGCTTATCTGCCGCAGCAAAACCTGAGTCAGGGCATTGTTCGTATTAATGTACTGGAAGCCTACTACGACCAGACGGTGATCGATAACCAGAGCCGTACTCAGGACTGGTTGGTGAAACAAACCATTGCCCCACTGAAACAGGGTGAACGCATTAACAGCGATCAAATGCAGCAACAATTAAAACTGCTCAATCGTTTAAAAGGAGTCAGTACCCGCAATGTCCTGACCCCCGGTGCAACTGTCGGTAGCAGCCAGTTGAATATTGAAGTGGTCAATACCCCCATGTTGAGCGGATATCTGGGTGCAGACAATTTTGGTAACCGCTACACCAGTCGTGTCCGTGGTACTGCGGGAATTTCGGCCTATAACCTTGCAGGTCTGGGAGATGAGATGAGTCTGGATGTCCTGACGGCAGGAGAGCGCATGAACTATGCCCGTGCAGGCTATGCCTTTACCTTGAGCGGTATGGGCACCCGTGCAGGTGTCAGTTATTCCTATCTGGATTATGAACTGGGCAAAGACCTGACTACGCTACAGGCAGAAGGAAATGCCGCACAGACCAGCGTATTTATTAGTCAGCCGGCATTGCTGAGCAACAATGCCGAAGTGCTGTTCACACTGCAATATGACCATAAACAGCTGGAAGATGACATCAGGCTGAATCAGTATTTTAAACACCGAAATATTGATGTACTGACCGCACGACTGGATGGTTCGCAATTTGATTCATTCTTGGGTGGTGGTTTAACCCAGTATGGTGCATCCACTAGTTTTGGTCGGGTGAAATTTAAAAATAGCGATGCCGCGGCTTTAGATGCACAAACAGCAAATACGGCAGGAGACTATTATACCGCCAGCCTAAACTTGTCACGTTTACAGAATCTGGGTACAAAAGGTACTCAAGGTTATTTGGGAGTCTATGGACAATATAGTCCATACAATCTGGACAGTTCAGAACAGTATCTGGGTGGTGGGCCGTTTAATGTGCGTGGTTATGAGTCGAGCCAGTTTGCTGGATCTACAGGCTACTTGGCTACGGCCGAATTACGCCAAAGCTTATTTGCAGATGCAAAGAATCAAATCAGAGGCAAAGTCTTTGTTGATACTGCGGAGCTCAGTTTAAATGCACAGCGCTGGGCAGGGGTAACTGGAGAAAATCAGGTACAGATCAGCAGTGCAGGGCTGGGCTTGAGCTGGAGCAATGCGTGGAACATTCAGGCCAATGCTGAAGTGGCTTTCCCGATAGGCAGTACGCCGGAACAGTTACAGGATCGTGATGATCATCAATACTGGCTGAGTGTACGTAAAACTTTCTAAAGTTAAAATATTATGTAGCGTTTGGGAGGCTTCGGCCTCCCTTTTTCTATATTGATGTGGTGAGCAAATACTTATTCATATTTTCTAAAGTCACTCGTTTATTTAGCGCCATGTCTAAGCTGTTCTAACTGCAGAATATGCCGATGAATCTGGGCCTGCATGACGGGTAAAATCTGCTTTAAAAACTGCGCATTTGAAATGGCTTCATCCGCTGGAACAATCCCTGATTGAACCAGCTGTTTTTGCTGTTCTAGCATTTTACTTATTTGACCGGCATCTGGCTGTTGTCCACGACTTAAAGCCGTATTTATATCCTGAAATTTTTTATACAGTTGCTCACGTTGTTGAATCAACTCTTTTTGATTAATGTTTTGCTCTGAAGTTGCATTATCTAGCTTGGATGGGGTTTTGTTTGGTTCTGAAGTTTTCATGGCAGGAACATTATCTACGATGGGTTCTGCTGTATTTATCTGAGTAGATGTGGAAGGCTTGAAGATATAGATAATGGCCAGTAACAATACCACCATTAAACCAATGATACTGCCCAGTTGTAGCGTGCGGTTCATGCGATAAACTCTATTTATTTAATTTTGGTTTCATCAACAGACCCAATTCAAAATCAGGTCTGTGGTGCTGAATGTATAAATTTGAAACATTCATTGTATTTTACCGAGTAGACCAGCCAGCTGGTGCATAACCAATCCGCACACGCTGTGGATGATTCCCTACAGGCACGCTGAGTAATTTTTCACCACTCGCAAAATCAATCACGGTGACTACATCGTTGGCACTTTCTGAAATCACGCAACTTTTGCCATCTGGGCTTTGTGTTGCCCAGTAAGGTTTACCGGCGGCAATCAGTTTTCCGGCTTTTAACGTTGCACGGTCTACAATTGTGGCATAGTCATCCATGGTACCAGCAACACAGAGTTTAGCTCCGTCCGCACTGATAGAAAGACCATGATGGCGTGAGTCATTCACCCATTTGGTACGATCAGAAGGAATGGTTGAGCTACCAGGAAGTTGGGCAATGCGGGTGATCTTATCCTGATTCAGATCGTATTCAACCAAACCGTTAAAGAAGGAAACCTGCGCATAAATTTTACTTTCATCCGGGCTAAACACGATAGGACGTACGGCATTGGATAAATCCTTGCGGCCAACGGCATCTAGTGCAGGACGGAAATCAATGGTCTTGAGCACTTTAAAAGTATTGGCATCGGCAATGGTGATGTAGCGTTTACCTTTGGTGAAATCTTGCCATGCAGCATCCATGGCTGTTTCGACATTTCCAATAGCCGAGTTGAGTATTTTGCTGCCGCCATTAAAGAAAATATTTTCATGCGGTTTGTCACCGGTGGCAAAGCGCCCCAATTCTTTACCGCTATTAATATCCAGCACATGCACCACATTTCCCGAAGATGCAGATACTGCTAAGCGCTGACCATCAGGTGAAACCGCCATGTGATCGGCACGGAAACCTTCAACCGGAGTACGCCAGTTTATTTTTCCTGTCGCGATATTAATCGACACGACATCGGCAAAACTCGGGCGCGATGCCACCACAGATTTGCCATCTGGCGTTGAATACATGTCATCCACCAGCTGGTCATTGCCTTCACCAGCGGTATTGCGAATATAGCTATAGGCAATTAGTTTGACCGGATTCAGATAAATTTCTTTTAAGCGTTCTGAACGATCAGGAACCATATTAATCACCCCGATCTTGGCATAGTCCTGCGATGGTCGAATGACAGTGACAGTTCCATCCCAGTTATTCCCCACAAAAAAGACTTGTTGGCTATTTGGCGGGGCAGGCAGCGTAGAACTTGCAGCATGGGTAGTGATTGCTGCACATGCGCTTGAGGCGAGAAATAGATTTATCGTCCATTTTAAAAATAAGTTTTTGTTTTTCATTTCAGTATTCCAATTTTATTTCCATAAAGGTTTTTTTTATTCATATTTTTATCACTGCTACATACTCCTTGTATGTGCAGATCTATAGGATAAAGAATTCATCCAACAAGTCTGTGATAATCCGACAAAAAAATTTTTTAGAGTAAAATAAAGAAATTTTAATTTTTATAAAATATTAATAATCAAATATTTAAATGAATAGTATGGATGAATTTTCCGACGAATTGTGCTGGATGGTAATATGCAGAAAATTGAATTGGACTGAATATATTCAGCGGATAAAAATTGCAAAATACTACATGATATTTTGTATAAAAGTCGTACTATAAAAATGATTTTATTGAGTTTCTAATATTATGTCTCAGATAGATACTCTTGTTCCTTTGACTGACATTGAAGTAAATCGGGCCAATGTTCTTTCCATTCAGCGCAATGATTTGGTTCCATTATTGAATGATCAATATCGGCTGAATCATTATGCCGATGCTGTGATTCAGGCTCAGTCTGTATTACTGAATGGAGTAGATCCACATTTGACCCAGCAATTGAGTTCAACCATAGAGCAGTTGATTCAGGCGCTGGCGGAATCAAAAAAATACTTAAAAGTGCGTAAATTTAATCGTGTGCAAAAATGGTTGGGGATAGATCTGGAATATGATTCGGGGCAGGTGCAGTATTATAAAAATCTGGATCAGCTGCTAACGCGAGCCAATCATTTAAGCCAAAAATTGCAGATTGAAATTCAGAAGTCACAGGCACGTTTTCAGCAACTGATAGGGCATCGTGAACATATGGCAGGTTATATTCTGGCGGCGCAAGAATTCTTGCAGGAATATCCAAATTTCGTGAAAAATCAGCATCCGCTCGATAATTTTTCTGAAAGATTGTCTAAAAAAATCTATTCATTACAAACCTTGCAGGCCAGTAATGATATTGCAATTACACAAATGCAATTATCTCATCAGCTCTCTTTTACCTTGCTGGATCGTTTTAAAGAAGCGCAGCAGGTGCTGATTCCGGCGTGGCAATATCATGTTAAACAAAGCAATCAAAGCCATTCGGCAATTGAACTGGAAAAGCTGGATAATAGCCGAGAGGATCTGATCAAAACTTTAAGAAAATCATTACAGAAGTCTACACATTAAGCATCAGATTTGCGGGCAATCCATTTATAAAATGTCAACAGATTCTTATATTCAGGTGAAATATGACCGATTTAGAACACAAAGATCTTCCTGCTGAAGTGAACGCAGGCGAAGTTCAGCAAAAATTTCAACAGTTGAATTTACAAGAAATAGGTTTGCAGGATTCAGACTTCAATGAAGTGATGAATGCACATAAAGAATTGGCAGCCATGAATCATGCGGCAGTCGCGGAGTATGGTAAAAATATTGCCAGCAAAACATCAAGCTATACCGATGAACTGCTCAATCTGGTTCAAAATAAAGAGCTGGATGCCACTGGGCAAAAGCTGAATCAGGTGGTACAGGTTGCACAGCAATTAAATACCAATAGTATTTTAAACAAGAAAAAGAGTTCAGGTTTCTTTGGCAATCTGATCAGTAAAATGAAAGGGGCCAAGCAAAGTTTCGATCAAAATTTTAATAGCACCAAAGAGCAAATTGATGTGTTGGTGAAAGAGATTGAAACTTCACAATCGGGACTTAAAGCCCGGGTTGATACCTTGGATAAAATGTTTCAGGGGGTGCAGGATGAATACAAACAGTTGGGTGTTTATATTGCGGCGGGTAAACTGAAAGAACAGGAAATTCAGCAGCAAATTGCAACCTTAAACACACAAACTCAGGATCAGACAGTAGTACAAAAGGTTTATGACCTCAATCACCTCGCCAATAATCTGGAAAAAAGGGTCAGTGATTTGCAGGTCTTGCAGCAGTCAGCCATGCAGACCTTGCCCATGATCCGAATTATTCAGTCCAATAACCTGATGCTGGTCGACAAATTTTATGCCATTAAAAATATTACCTTGCCTGCATGGAAAAACCAGATCAGTCTGGCGATTTCCCTGCATGAGCAAAAAAACAGTGTACAGCTGGCCAATAGCATTGATGATGCGACCAATGACCTGTTGCGTCGTAATGCGGATCTGTTGCATCAGAACTCGGTGGATACCGCCAAAGCCAATCAGCGTTCCGTAATTGATATCGAAACGCTTGAACATGTGCAAAACACCCTCATTAAAACAGTAAATGACGTGATTCAGGTGCAAAAAGAAGGCATGCAAAAACGCGCTGAGGCTACTACGCGCTTACGTGCTTTGCAGGAAAATCTGAATCAGCTGGTGATTGAATCAAGTCACAGTGATAGCAAGTAGCAATGTCAAATAGTGATGTAAATCAATCTTAATCGTGCAGTTAAGCTGATGGCTTGCAGTTGAGGAGAAAAGGTTTGCCTTTAGATGAATATGCTGTGAATCCGCAACAGATTGAATCAGGTGTGGTGCTGCTGAAAAAGCGGCAACGCAATCTGATGTTGTTGGGTATTTGCAGTGCGAGCTTTTTTCTGGCATCTATCGTAGCATTCGTTTTACAGCAGGATTTTGTCTACAGTTTTTTTGGTCTGAGCACGGAACTGCAACAGCTGCATATGCCTATGAGTGTAGATGCCAATCTTGCCGAGCTGAGTCAGCACACGGACTATTTTAGCAATCTGTTGTCATGGTTTGGCTGGCTGATTCTCAAACTGTTGGTGTCTTTTATTGGGGCATTTTTTGTCATTCATTTTTTAAAGAAAATCCGTTTCTTTTATATCCGTTTTCAGTCTTTTATTTTGAAGTTTGTTGGCTGGCTGATTGCATTTATCGTGTTGTGGTCAGGTCTGACCTATCTGCAATACGATTTAAATGATGAGCATGATGTCTATGCTGAAGCCATTCAGTACGATAAAAATATTCAGCAAAGCGAGTTGGCACAGGATTTACAGCGTTCAGACCTTGATGCGCCCGTAAAGGCTTATTTGCTGGCTCAAGCTGCACTATTGCATAAACCGGTTGATAAAGATGCGGCCATTCCACAGGTACTGGCTTTGGTTAAAGCGGAAAAAATAGATCCAGCTTTTATTGAATATGGTTTTAAGCCGGAACAGTTATGGACCATGCAACATCAACTGTATGGAAAAACCTTGACCCCGATGGCTGCAAGTGTGGAAAAACAGGTGCAACAAGCCGATCAACTCAGTTCGGTTATGCAAGTTTTGATAGTTGCATTTATATTTTTAACTGGATTTTTAAGTTTGATTTTATTTATTTTGGCCAAAGGTTTTAAAGAGCGTATTCAGCGCATTGAACATAAAATTACATGATATATGCACAAAGGAAAGCTCTGAAAATAGGGGCTTTTCTTTTATCTGAAAATCTAAGTATCAAATTATGTCATATACTTCAGAGCAGGAAAGAGAAGCTTGAAATGCCTATTTAATGGTACGCATAAAATTAAAATTCAAAAAAACGATTATTAATATAAAAACAAACTGTTTTACCTATTTGTTTAATTTCATTATCATTCTCTTATCGAATAAATACTTACTCCTTTGGAGACGTTAGCATGTTAGACCAAAACACTTCAGCACAACTGAAAACCTTATTAGAACGTTTAGAAAGCCCGATTGAACTTGTCGCGACTTTAGATGGCTCAGACAAATCTGACAAAATCAAAGAACTGGTGACAGAAATTGCAGCGCTGTCTGATCAAGTCACTGCACGCTTTGATGGCAGCAACAAACGTGCGCCTAGCTTTGGAGTGGCGAAAGCCGGTGAACAGCCGCGTGTCTTCTTTGCCGGTTTGCCAATGGGGCATGAATTTACCTCGTTGATTCTAGCCTTGTTACAAGTGTCTGGTTATGCGCCAAAAGTGTCTGATGAAGTATTGGCTCAAATTAAAAGCTTGAACATCAGCACCGACTTTGAAGTGTTTGTCTCACTGAGCTGTCATAACTGTCCAGATGTGGTGCAAGCCTTGAACCTGATTGCGATTAACAATCCGGGTACAACTGCGACCATGATTGATGGTGCGTTCTTCCAGGACGAAGTGGAACAACGCAAAATTATGGCGGTTCCGATGCTGTTCCAGGATGGCAACCACATCGGTCAGGGTCGTATGACACTGGAAGAAATCATTGCCAAACTGGATACCAACTCAGCAGCCAAAGATGCCGAAAAACTCAATGCCAAAGCTGCTTTTGATGTCTTGGTAATTGGTGGTGGACCTGCAGGCAATACTGCAGCGATCTATGCCGCACGTAAAGGCATTCAAACCGGGATTGTGGCGGAACGCTTTGGTGGTCAGGTCATGGACACCATGGACATTGAAAACTACACTTCGGTGCAAAAGACCCAAGGTCCAAAATTTGCCGCAGAGATGGAAGCACATGTTCGTCAATATGGCGTAGACATCATGAACCTGCAAAAAGTGTCTGCCATTAAAGGTGCCGATGAAACCGTGAATGGTCTGGTGGAAGTGACGTTGGAAAACGGCGCTAAACTGGAATCCAAAACTATCATCCTGTCCACCGGTGCCCGTTGGAGAGAAATGAACGTGCCGGGTGAGCAAGAGTATAAAACCCGTGGTGTGGCCTACTGCCCGCACTGTGACGGTCCCTTGTTCAAAGGTAAACGTGTTGCGGTAATTGGTGGCGGTAACTCAGGTGTTGAAGCGGCGATTGATCTGGCAGGGATTGTCGAGCATGTGACTTTGGTGGAATTTGATACCAAACTGCGTGCAGACCAGGTGCTGCAAGACAAACTCAACAGCTTGCCGAACACCACCGTGATCAAAAATGCCTTGTCGACTGAAGTTGTGGGTGATGGTTCACAAGTCACAGCTTTGAAATACAAAGACCGTGCCACTGATGAAGAGCACACAGTTGAATTGGCGGGGATTTTCGTGCAAATCGGTTTGTTGCCGAACACCGATTTCCTGAAAGCCTCAAAAGTTGAACTGAGCAACCGTGGCGAGATCATGATTAACGAACGCAACGAAACCAATGTGAAGGGCGTATTTGCTGCCGGCGACTGTACCACAGTACCATATAAGCAAATCATCATTGCTACTGGTGAAGGTGCCAAAGCATCACTGTCTGCTTTTGATTACATGATCCGTTCTGGGCAGTAAAAGAAAAAGATCAGTGTGTCCCCAAGCACACTGATCTTTATCATTGATTTATTTTTTGAATATTGTTGTTCTCAATATTCTTATTTTACAGGAACTTTGGATGCTAACACCGGGTTCCTTTTTTTTTATCGCTGCCATTTCTATTATTATCTTTTACATTTTTTGTTTTACCGTCTTATTATTTTAATTCCCCAAGGTTGTTGTCTAACAATAAGCAAAAATTATTCCAATATGATGACAAAATTAATTTTTTAGCAAATTCAGTGCATTAAATTTATGCATTAATTCTTCTTGGGTTTCTGCATATTCAGGATGCGGAATAATGCACTCAATTGGACACACGGCCACACAAGTTTGATGCTCATAAAATCCGACACATTCGGTACAGCGGTTCACATCAATTTCATAGATCTTTGTTCCTTCATAAATGGCTTCATTCGGGCACTCAGGCAAGCACATATCGCAGTTGATACATTTATCGGTAATCAATAAAGCCATAGCAAATCCTTAAACGGCCTGATACGCCAAAGACGAAGCTGAAATATCAGTGCTTGAATGCGGCAGGTTGCGAATTAGCAGGGCATAGTTCATGTCAACATCGGCAAGAACAGGAATCTCTACGATATGACCTGAACCTTTGGCATCCTCTATTGCATTACCTTTTTTGTCTAAAATTTCAGTCAATTCAAAGGTAATATTGCCTGAAGTGGTCATCAATTCTAAAGAATCACCGACCACAAAACGGTTTTTCACATCAATCTTGATGTAGTCACCATTGCGTTCCAGAACTTCACCGACAAACTGCTGATGGTCAAAACGCGATGAACCGCTTTCATAATTTTGATATTCGCTATGCACATGACGACGCAGGAAACCTTCGGTATAACCACGATTCGCTAAGCCTTCCAGCTGGGTCATCAGTGATGGATCAAAAGGTTTACCTTCGAGTGCATCATCAATGGCTTTGCGGTAGATTTGTGCCGTCCGGGCACAGTAGAAATAGGACTTGGTACGACCTTCAATCTTCAGGGAATGAATGCCCATTTGGGTTAAACGATCGACATGCTGTACCGCACGCAGGTCTTTAGAGTTCATGAAGTAAGTGCCATGTTCGTCTTCTTCTGCTGCAAACATGTCTTCTTCATTGCGTTGTAATAAAACCGGCTCGCCAAATTGGTGTTGTTGTAGGGCGTGTTGCTCATCGGCATTTTTGTTTTGACAGCATGATGATTCTTCAATTTGTTGAACTGGAATGACATCTCCAGTTTCATCTTCAGCTGCCTCGTGAATTTTATAGTCCCAGCGGCACGCATTGGTGCAAGCGCCTTGATTAGCATCACGTTTGTTCATATAGCCTGAAAGTAAGCAACGACCGGAATAAGCCATGCATAACGCGCCATGCACGAAAACTTCAATTTCCATGTTCGGCACGTTATTTTTAATTTCTTCAATTTCCTCAATAGATAGTTCACGTGACAAAATCACGCGGGTGAGTCCCATGTTTTTCCAGAATTTTACCGTGGCCCAATTGACTGCATTGGCCTGAACAGACAGATGCACCGGCATGTCTGGAAAATGTTCACGCACCATCATGATTAAGCCGGGGTCAGACATAATCAGCGCATCAGGCTGCATGGCCACCACCGGTGCTAAATCGCGGATAAAGTTTTTTAACTTGGAATTATGCGGCTGAATGTTAACCACCACATAAAACTTTTTACCCAAGGCATGTGCCTCGGCAATGCCGATTTTCAGATTGTCATGATCAAACGCATTATTGCGCACACGCAGGCTGTAACGTGGCTGACCTGCATAGACTGCATCTGCGCCATAAGCGAAGGCATAGCGCATGTTTTTAAGGGAGCCAGCAGGAGAGAGTAGTTCAGTTACGTGTGAAATGGTCATGTCGTTAAAGGCATAAAAAAACTATGGCTTTATTGTAGGGATCTAAAAAAATGATTCAACCCAGTAAAAAGCTCGGAATTAACCACCACTTTTTGTGACAGGGTCATCGAAATGTCACATTGGATGGGTTAATATATATGAAAATACGTATATACAGATATCTTATGGATCAGGTCGAATTTTTTAAATGTCTGGCGGATCAAACGCGCCTGGATCTTCTGATGTTGATGGTGAAACAGGGCGAACGCTGTGTTTGTGATTTCACTGCAACGCTGGATTTGAGTCAGCCAAAAATTTCACGGCATTTGGCGCTGTTACGTAGCACAGCGCTTGTGCAAGATCGGCGCCAAGGGCAGTGGGTGTATTACCGTCTGCATGATCAATTACCGGCATGGTGTCTGGATGTTTTAAACCGTATCGCTGCGGAAGATCAGCGTTTCGATTTGGTCAATTCATCAAGTTGTGAATCCTTAAATTGTTGTGAATAAGTCTTTGGAATAATAATGAATTTTCTATTTTTATGTACTGGAAACAGCTGCCGAAGCATTTTGTCCGAAGCCTTGTTTAATGCGCGGGCGCCTGAAGGCTTCGGTGCCTGCAGTGCCGGCAGTCAGCCCTCTGGTCAAGTGCATCCTTTAACGCTCAGAACCTTGCAAAGTTTGAATTTTTCGACCGAGACGCTCTATAGCAAAAACATGCAAGAGTGTGAGCAGTTTAATCCGCAAGTTGTGGTGACCGTATGTGATTCCGCGGCGCAGGAAGCCTGTCCTTTGTATCTGGGAAATGCCATTAAAGTGCATTGGGGGCTGGAAGATCCATCACATCTGGATGTGCCGGAACAGGAAAAATTACAGGCCTTTATGCACACGGTAGAACATATTAACCGGCGTCTGGATGCCTTCTTTGCTTTGGATGTCAATCGCCTAAGTCGTGATCAATTGATTGAAGAAATGCATAAAATTTCCTTCATTGCTTAAATTTTGAATACGGACCTTCTCCTGAATTTTGCTTTTTAACGCCAAGTCGCATTGTTGGGTAGGGATTGCTTGGCAGGGGGAGATGGATTTTTATCTGATGGTAAATTTAAAAAGTAGAGTTGCAGATGTCGACCGCTAAACTATCTTTCCTGGACCGGAACCTGACCTTATGGATTTTTATCGCTATGGCTTTGGGTATTGGTATTGGCATTTATATGCCGCAGGTCTCGGACAGCTTAAATCAAATGAGTATGGGCACGGTGAATTTACCCATTGCGATCGGTTTGATTTTGATGATGTATCCACCTTTGGCCAAAGTAGATTATCAGACATTGCCACAAGTTTTTCAGGATAAATCGACCTTGGTGCTCTCTTTGGTACAAAATTGGCTGATTGCACCATGTCTAATGTTTGGACTGGCCATCATCTTCCTGCACAATTATCCGGAATACATGACCGGCCTGATTTTAATTGGTTTGGCACGCTGTATTGCCATGGTGCTGGTCTGGAATAATCTGGCCTGTGGCGATAACCAATATGTTGCGGCATTGGTGGCGTTTAACAGTATTTTTCAGATTTTATTCTTTAGTACCTATGCCTGGCTGTTTTTAAGTTACTTGCCGCCATATTTTGGCGTTGCTGGGCAAGTCATTGAGGTCAGTTTCTGGACCATTAGCCAGGCAGTTTTAATTTATTTGGGTATTCCGTTTTTACTGGGTTTTTTAAGCCGTACTGTTTTGGTCAAAGTAAAAGGTCTGGACTGGTATCAACAGCAGTTCCTTCCCAAGATCAGTCCGCTCAGCCTGTTGGCGCTGCTATTTACGATTGTGGCAATGTTTAGCCTGAAAGGTGCACAGGTGGTGAGTTTGCCAATGGATGTGTTGCGGATTGCTATTCCATTGAGCATCTATTTTGTCTTGATGTTTCTGATCAGTTTCTTCCTGAGTAAATGGATGGGCAATGACTATCCACGTACTACGGCCATTTCCTTTACCGCAGCGGGGAATAATTTTGAGCTGGCGCTGGCAGTGGCAATTGCCACCTTTGGACTGGCTTCACCGGTAGCTTTTATCACTATTATTGGGCCTTTGGTTGAAGTGCCGGTGCTGATTGCCTTGGTCGGTGTTTCACTATGGCTGCGTAAAAAGTTTTATTGTCATGAAACCACTATGGCTGATTAGTCGGCCATTTACGAATTAAATTATTTTTTTAAATCTCTCCCCCAGCGCTCTCAAAGAGAGAAGCATGGAGAATATTCATCGCATAAAGGTGAGCAGACAATGTCATTACCAAATATTGATTTAGATCTATTGCCGACACCTGAATTTGAGCAGGTTCAAGCCAAGGTGCTGACTCATCCGCCACGAATTTTATTGCTCTATGGTTCAAATCGTGAACGTTCTTATAGCCGGTTGGCCGTACTGGAAGCCGGCCGGATTCTGGAACATTTTGGCGCGCAAGTAAAAATCTTTCATCCCAAAGGACTGCCATTACCCGAAGATGCGGAAACTTCACATCCGAAAGTGCAGGAATTACATCAATTGCTGGCTTGGGCAGAAGGCATGGTGTGGTGTTCACCGGAACGGCATGGTTCAATGAGTTCTATTTTTAAAGCACAAATTGACTGGATTCCATTGGCGGCAGGTGCTATTCGTGCCACGCAGGGTAAAACCCTGGCTTTGATGCAGGTTAGTGGAGGTTCACAATCGTTTAATGCCGTGAATCAAATGCGTATTTTGGGACGCTGGATGCGCATGATCACCATACCCAATCAATCTTCCATTGCGAAGGCCTTTCTGGAATTTGATGAAGATGGCCGGATGAAAGCATCCAGTTATTACGACCGCATTGTCGATGTGATGGAAGAATTGTACAAGTTCACCTTGTTGACACGTGGACAGTCAGCCTATCTGACCGATCGCTATTCTGAACGTAAGGAATCCGCAGCAGAGCTGTCTAAGCGGGTGAATCAAAAATCAATCTGATTTATTCAGCCGCTTCGAGTTGCTTTAAAATCTGGCAATCACCAATTGTGGTCTGGCTGGAGCAGGACTGTCTGAGTTGTTGCAGTTGCAGCTGGAACTTTTGCAATTCGGCAATTTTTTGTTCCAGCTGCATTAAATGCTCATCAATCAGTTCATTGACCCTCTGGCAGCCCTGATGTGGCTGCTGTTCCAGCTGAATCAGGGTTTCAATGTCCTTTAGGGACATATCCAGTGCACGGCAACGTTTGATAAACACCAGTCGTTTCAGGGTTTCATCATCATAATAACGATAATTGTTGTCTGCACGAAAACTGGGTTGAATTAGCTGCTTTTTTTCATAAAAACGGATGGTGTCTGTACTCAGCTGGGTTTTATGGGCGATGTCTTTAATTAAATAATTTTTTACTATTTTCATGCCTTGACCTTGGAGTTAGTCCATAGTTTTGAATAAAAAATAATACAATTATTTTTATGAATGAAGCTAGAGGGCGTTGTCAATGGTATGTACTTGTAGTCATGAACCTGCACCTCAAAAACCGAATGGACATTTCCGCAAGGTCTTGTGGATTGCCCTGATCATTAACCTCACGTTGTTTGTGGTGGAGCTGATTGGGGGCGCTTATGCACATTCTTCGGCACTTTGGGCGGATGCTCTGGACTTCTTTGGCGATGTTGTGAACTATGGCATTTCGCTTGCTGTGATGGGGGTCAGTCTGTATTGGCGTGCCACGGTTGCCTTGATGAAAGGTATTGTCATGGCAACATTTGGCTTTGTCGTGATTGGTAAAACCATTTACGCTTATATGAAAGGGATTCCACCCGAAGCAATTACCATGGGAGCGATTGGGGTACTGGCATTACTTGCCAATCTGGTCTCTGCGGCATTGTTATATGCTTATCGGCATGGGGATGCCAATATGCGTTCAGTCTGGATTTGTAGCCGAAATGATGCTATCGGCAATGCTGCTGTTATTCTTGCGGCCGTGGGGGTTTTTGGTACAGGCAGTTTATATCCCGATTTAATTGTCGCTGTGGTGATTTCACTTCTGGCTTTAATCGGTGGTTATCAGGTGATTCAACGGGCATTGCAAGAACGCAGAGAAAGTAAGCCTGTTGTACATATCCATAAACAATAGACCTTTTATTATAAACAAAAATTATTAATATTAGATTTTTTGAATCAGTACGGCCATCATTTGATGGATTGCATTATGATGCTGTTGTATAGCTAATATCTGTAATTTTGGAAGGTTGAAATGAGTGCCTAAAAATATATTTTGAGTTCATAAGAAAAACCTTTAGTTTTTTCATACAGTACATCCTGAGCCAGTTTTAAGCACTGTATTAAAATGCAGCGCAAGGGATGGGAAAGTTCTAGTATTCATGCCACACTTATGAATCCAATACGGACAAAAATCTATTTATAATTTTGTGGCTACAAAAAACTTGTTTTCATTTAAAAATAGAATAATAAAAAACCGAGGCCTAAACCTCGGTTTCTGATATTGATATTTAAACCAAAATCTTATTTTTCAACGAATGCACGTTCAATTACGTAGTCACCTAGAACACCCATTTTAGGTGATTCTTTCAGACCATGCTGGTCAAGAAGTGCAGCAACGTCATCAAGGAATGCAGGGCTGCCGCAAAGCATTGCACGGTCAGTTTCTGGGTTGAAACGTGGCAGGCCGATTTTCTCGAACAATTGACCAGTTTCAATCGCAGTTGTTACACGGCCTTGAGTATGGAAATCTTCACGCGTTACAGTTGGGTAATACACTAATTTTTCTTTAGCGCCCAACTCACCGAAGAACTCGTGATTTGGAATTTCATTCAAAATTAAATCTTGATAAGCCAATTCTGAAATAAAACGTGTACCGTGAACGACGATGATTTTTTCAAAGCGTTCGTAAGTTTCAGGGTCACGAATGACAGACAGGAACGGAGCAAGACCAGTACCTGAAGAAAGAAGGTACAAGTTTTTACCCGGGTTTAAGTCATCAAGAACCAATGTACCTGTAGGCTTTTTAGAAACCAGGATTTCATCGCCAACTTTTACTTTTTGCAAGATAGAAGTTAAAGGACCATCTGGAACTTTAATAGAGAAAAACTCTAACTCTTCTTCATAGTTAGCGCTGGCAATCGAATAAGCGCGCATTAAAGGCTTACCATTCACTTCAAGACCAATCATCACAAATTGACCATTTTTAAAACGCAGTGCAGTATCGCGAGTGGTTTTAAAACTGAATAATGTGTCATTCCAGTGGTGTACGTGAGTAATCTTTTCGACGTTGAAAGCAGCCATTAAAGGTCTCAATAAATTATCAAATTAGAACAGCTTACTATTCTAATCTAAAAACATTCTCGATAAACTGAATATATTTAATTGAACTTATCAGAAAAAGTGATTATGAACGAACTGAATATGCCAATAATCGGGTATATGAAATCTCCCTATAAAGAAAAATTTGGTATTCCACGACAGCCCAATCTGGTGCAAGTGGAATCCTATATCGAGATGGTGGAACCTTATAATGATTTGCTGGCATTTGAGGGAATCAATGAATTCAGTCATTTGTGGTTGATCTGGCAATTTCATGACAATAAGCATCAACAGGAAAATCCAAAATTTCGCCCGCAAGTCCGTCCACCGCGTTTGGGGGGGAACAAGAAAATAGGCGTATTTGCGACACGCAGCATGTATCGTCCAAGCCAGATGGGTTTGTCGGTCGTGCAACTAAAAGAGGTAAAAAAAGTCGGTAAATCGGTGCGGGTCTATGTCACAGGCAGTGATTTATTAGACGGCACACCTGTTTTAGACATTAAACCTTATATTCAATATTCAGATGCCGTGATAGATGCACAAAGTGGTTATGCACAGGATGAGCCAGAACGCAAAGCGGTAATCTGGTCAGATCATGCGGAAGTGCAAAAGCAGGATTTACTTAAACAGCAAAAGTTAGATCACCGAATTGTGCATGAACTGGAACAAGTGTTATCGCTAGATCCAAGACCTGCCTATCAGGATGATGCAAAGCGGATTTATACAATGAATTTCGCTCATTTTGATGTCAGTTTTAGAGTAGGACTTGATGCCATTACGATACTAGCAATTGTTGAACTTTCAGTTTAGTGCTGTACCAACCACCAAAGCACACCAATTAAAGCCAGCATATGTAAAATCTGTATGGGAGCAAAATAAAGGGCAAAATTTAATCCGCCTGTGAGTGCTGCATTAATTGATTTGGAAACTGCATGTGCAGCTAGACCAATAATAATGGCATAGAGTAAGGACGTATTGGCTGGTTCACCTTGAACCACCACCGCAGTCATCGCTGCATGAATTTCAAACAGCGAAGCCAAAAAAGTACCTGCAATTAAACCGGCATCACCCAGTAAAAGCCCCAGACCATACACACCGGCCTGAATAGCGGTTAAAGTCCCCGCAATAATTGCAGCTTCTTTCAGGCTAAACATCCGACTGTCGCTAGATTCTATTTTTTCAACCGGCTGAGCATGTCGTAAAAGCCATAATCCACACAGGATTAAAATACCGATCGCTAGCAGTGAAGGCAGAATTAAAACCTTGAACCAAGCCAAAGACAGTCCGGCAACAATAATCAGTAACAGTACCAGAGTGGAAATACAGGACATCAGGGCTGCACCAGCATTGGACTCTGCATTTGCTTCGCCGTTACGAACCTGTATACCTAAATGCGCGATGGTGGCTGTACTGGACACAAATCCGGATGCAACAGATGAAAGAATCAGCGCTCTTTTAGTTGAAAGTAAACGTTTGGCAATATGTGCCAAGGCCTGTACAACCAGAATCAGGGTTAGGAGTTTTAAAATAATATGTGGATTCAGCACGGCACCCCATAAAGGTGTATTTGGCGTCAGTGGCAAACCAATTAAAATCAGGGCCAGTAAAAACAAACCATCTTTAAATTCTGATTCAGTAATCCATTTTCCTGCAAAACCGTGCATGGAATGTTTCATCATTAAAATGACGGTCAGCACCACTGATAAACTTGCCGCCAAGGTAATATTCCAAATACATAGCCCACCAATGAAATAGGTCATGACGAAAGCCAGTTCGGTGGTAACGCCAGGGTCTTGAAACTGGTTCTTCAGTGAAAAAATGCTAATTCCCCCGACAATAATCGCTCCCATCAGGCCAAAGAGATTGCCAAAGGTGAAACATAATGCCCCTAGCAAAGCACAGATGACAAATGAACGAACACCGGCAAAACTATGTTGATTCTCACGTTGTTTGCTGCGTTCACGTTCTAGACCAATCAGTAAACCACAGCCCAATGCTGCTGCCATAATCATTAGCAAGGCTTGAAAGGATGTGCTTTGAAGTGACAGATTCAGCATATTATTCACAGAGATAATCCAGTTATTGGGCTATATAAACTCAGCTGCTTAATTAAGCAGCATCTCTAGCATTATTGGCTATAAATGTCCGAAAGTAAAAGAGTAATGGGGATGAAAACACGCTATAGTTTGCTTTTGAATAAGCAATTCCAGCAACTAATTTTAAGAGTGAATTGGGCTGATTTTTTTGTAAAACGGACTAAGGCGGGTTGTGATTTAGTTTGCTATAGTGTGCTTATGTTTTGGGGCTTAGAACAATGAATTTTAATTTTGAAATGGATACTTCGTGGTGTTTAGAACAACTACAAAAAGATGGACGTATTACCGAGCGCAATAAGCTACTGATACAAACCACACATCGTCAGCGTGAGCAACTGAAATGGCATCCTTTACAATGGATTGCCCACTTTAATCTGGTCGATCAGGCGCATCCGCAAAGTACCTTGACTTTAAACCGGCTATGTCAGTGGATTGCGGATAAAGCTAAGCTTCCTTTTTATATTATTGATCCGCTAAAAGCAGATGTGCAGGCACTGACCAGTATCATGTCGCAAGAATTTGCCTTGCGGAATAAAATTTTGGCCGTTGAAATTCAGGCAGATAAGGTCCTGATAGCAACCGATCAACCGTTCAAAACTGAATGGGTCGCCAATCTGGAACACACCATTGCACCGAAAAAAATTCAGCGCGTGTTACTCAGTCCGGATCAGTTACAGCGCTATCTGGTGGAATATTATCAGGTCAGCCGTGCAGTTAACTCCTCACAAAAATCCACTGCCTACGACCGTGACAACAAAGGGGTGGAAGCACTATTGCAACTGGGTGATACCCAAAATCCGGATGCCAATGATCAACACATTGTCAAATTGGTGGATTGGGTGTTGCAGTTTGCCTTTGAGCAGGGTGCCAGTGATATTCACCTGGAACCGCGTAAAGATACCGGCAAGGTTCGTTTCCGTATTGATGGGGTGTTACATACTATTTATAAAATGCCGGCCAATACCCTAACTGCGGTGATTTCACGGATTAAGATTCTAGGCCGTATGAATGTGGCTGAAAAGCGCAAACCTCAGGATGGACGACTAAAAACCCGAACTCCGAAAGGACAGGAAACAGAACTACGTTTATCGACCTTGCCGACCGCTTTTGGCGAGAAAATGGTGATGCGTATTTTTGACCCGGAAGTTTTGGTCAGAAGTTTTCAGCAACTGGGTTTTGAAGGTAGTTTGCTAAATGACTGGCAGGCGCTGACTTCACATAGTCATGGCATTATTTTAGTGACTGGTCCAACCGGTTCGGGTAAAACCACCACGCTGTATTCTTCGCTGAAACAGCTGGCAACTGAAGAAGTGAATGTCTGTACCATTGAAGACCCGATCGAGATGCTGGAACCGAGTTTTAACCAGATGCAGGTCAATCAGGGTATTGAGTTAGGTTTTGCTGATGGCGTGCGTGCGCTGATGCGTCAAGACCCGGACATTATTATGGTCGGTGAGATTCGTGATCAGGATACTGCTAATATGGCGATTCAGGCGGCATTAACTGGTCACTTGGTGTTATCTACCTTGCATACCAATGATGCCCCGTCGAGCTTGACCCGTTTACATGACCTAGGCATACAGCCATTTTTAACTGCAGCGACCATTTTAGGCGTGCTGGCGCAGCGACTGGTGCGAAAACTTTGCCCACACTGTAAACAAGAAACTTTTATTAACGAGCAAGAGTGGAAGCATTTGACCTTTGAGTATTCGCTTGAAATGCCAAACTTTGTGTTTCAGGCGGTCGGTTGTGAAGAATGTCGCCATACCGGTTATAAAGGACGTGTTGGCATTTATGAATTTATGCCTTTAAGTTTGAATACCAAACAGTTGATTGGGGCCAATGCCGATTTAAATCAATTACGTGCACAAGCCAAGAAAGAAGGGGTTGAACCGTTGCGTATTGCAGGTGCACGCAAGGTTTTGGAGGGTATAACGACTCTGGAAGAAGTGCTCAGAGTAGTACCTTTAAATTGATCATGCTTCAGATATAAAGCAGGATTCCAATCAATAGTCATGTTAAGTAATTTTATAATTTAAAAGCAGTATGGTTTGAGTCCATACTGCTGATTTCCACGATTATTATTATGGGATTGTTATTTTTTTATTTGGTTAAAATGAGTCGATTGTTACGTGTTAAACGTAAACGGTATTCTTCACCAGCATGCATGATTCGAATTTCTCTGCCTAGGGAAAACAGGTTGTTTGAGTGCAACATAGGTAGTGAGTGAGCTGCTTCATGGTTACGTGTAAATAGGCTAAATGGTGCGTTCATTCCGTCGACTCCGTGGTATATAGTGAACGTTTTAAATGATAATCATTATCGAATAGGCCTGTCAATAAATTATTTAAGATTTTATAAAAAACTTCAATTTGCTTACACTTTATAGGGTCTGTTGAGACTTCGTCATGAAATTTAAAAATGGAACCACCATTCTTTACATTTCATTCCTTGTCTGCTTAATTTTAGCCTACAACGCAAGCCATTTATGAAATGTCAACAGACCCTAATATTTTCACGTGAAGGAGTACGAAATGTCTAAACCCACGATTCATGTTGCAATTGCCATTTTGATGCATCAGAACAAAGTGCTGGTTGGCTGGCGTGAAGCAAAACAGCATCAGGGCAATAAGCATGAATTTCCGGGAGGAAAAGTTGAAGCAGGCGAAACACCTTTGGCTGCATGCCGCCGTGAAATATATGAAGAGGTGGGTATTGGGCTACATGACTGGCATGCTTTTGATCTGATCTGCCATGAATATGAAGATGTTATTGTTCAGCTACATGTCTTCCATGCCATGGTGTCTACGGCTTTATTAAATGAGATTCAGCAGCCATGGACGTGGTGTAGCCGGGATGAACTGTTGAATTTGAATTTTCCTAAAGCCAATCAAAGCATGCTGCAGCGTTTGTACTGGCCGCATCAAATCAAAATTTCAGCGCAGCTGAGTGACTTGCAACAATTAAAACCAGATCAATTAATATATTGGCGTGTTGAGGGAACTCAGCAACAGATTGTTGAACTGGCGGAGCTCAGTGTAGAACAGTTGTCGCAGTTGATTGTGAATATTGACATTTATCAGCAACTCGGTTCAATCCAGCAGCAGGCCATTGCTGCAATTCATTTAAAACAGTCTCAGTTGATGGCTTTGAAACCGGATGATTTGCAATTAGGCAAACGTTACATTGCAGCCTGCCATGATCTGGCTTCGATGCAACAGGCGCAGCAGTTGGGCTGTGATGCCATTCTGTTAAGTCCGGTGCTGCCGACAGCCACGCATCCAGATGTGGAAGCATTGGGCTGGGAACAGTTTAAAAACTGGGTTACACAAGTAGATATGCCCGTATTTGCCTTAGGGGGAATGCAAGAAGGTGATTTGGCCATTGCCCAAGAGCAGGGCGCTTATGGCATTGCCGGAATGCGTTTTTTATAAAATCAGTCAGATGTATTGAACTATAACCTATGAAAGCTCAATACAGCTGTGAATGTCTAGGTTTAAAATTATAAGCCTTGCAATGCCTTTTGTGCTTGCTGAACGGTTTTGGTGTTCTTTTGCAGTTGCCCGGCTTTTAAAATCACTGACCAGAGCTGCCTTTTCATAGCATTGCTTTGCGCATAACTGAGTCCACGTTGTGCCAAAGCTTCGGCATTAGCAGGTTTATTTTTTTGATTGGCAATTAAGCCCAAATACAAAAAAGTTTCAGCAGACTGTGGGGCTAGGCGCTGTGCCTGAAGCGCTGATGCCTCGGCTTTATTCCACTGTCCCTGAAGCGCTGATGCCTCGGCTTTATTCCACTGTCCCTGTTTATAGGCCAGCTGGGTTTGTTGCATTAATTTCTGAAAAGCGGGCAGCTGGCGACCATCTTCAAACTGTTGCTTGGTTTTTTGGTCCGGAACAACCACCTGCATTTTTTTACGTTGAATTTCTTCACGTTCGTACGGGGTAATAATCACACCGTCAGGAGTTTTGATTTCCTTCTTTTCCGCAGGGGCCGGTTTGGGCGCAGTTTTAGTTTCAGGTGCTGGCAGGCTTTGACAGCCTACCAAACCCATCATGCCCAGACCAATCAGCCACTTTTTATCGATTTTGAATACAAACTTCATTCTGAGTTTTCACCACTAATTATCAAAGCTGCCGCTTGAAATAACCTTATTGTTATTTGAAGTATCACCTGGAGTCTCAGTGTCACTTTCACGGATATAGTTTTCAATACTATCGTTTTGATCTGCTGGTGCCTGATTGTTTTCAGTATCAGGATTGTAAGTGGGCTCAACTTGATAATGTGGCATGCCACAACCAGTAGCCTGACGTGGCATATTGCTGCGTAGCAAAGGAATATACATTGCGCCTTCACAGCCTTGTGCTGATAAATATCCCGTTGAACGGTCAATCCATTGCCATTGCACGTTTTCGGTTTGACGCAAGTTGACCGGTTTTTGACGTAATTGCTTCATCACGTTAATCCACACCGGCAGTGCACCAGAAGAACCAGTTAAACCAGTGACTTTGTTATTGTCTAAACCTAACCAGACCACACTTAAATAATTGCCGGAATAACCTGCAAACCATGAGTCACGGGTATCATTGGTGGTGCCTGATTTACCAGCCAGTTTTAAATCGGCAGGGAAACTACTATACGCTGAACGGCCAGTACCTGAACTCATCACTTGCTGCAAACCATAATTCAAAATATAGGCCGCAGAAGCATCGATGGTTTGTTGAGGGGTCAGACCATAACGATCGAGCAGGCGTCCATTGGAATCGACCACCGAGCGAATGGATTTGATTGGATATTTGAAACCGCCAGTCGCAAAATTGCCGTAAATACTCATCACTTCCATAGGTGACATATCAATCGCACCCAGGAAGATTGATGGATAGCTTGGAATTTCTGAGGTCACACCAAATTTTTTCAGGTGATTACTAAAGGTTGAAATACCAAATTCCTGGCCTAAACGTACTGCGGAAAGGTTATAGGAGTTGGCCAAGGCTTCTGCCATAGGCACTACACCATGTTCACCGCCGCTATAGTTTTTCGGCGTCCAGGTTTTACCCTCACTTTGAATATGCATCGAGCTATCTTCAATTGGGCTTGCCCAGTTATAGCGTCCAGACTCAATAGCACTTAAATAAATTACCGGTTTAAGTAGTGAACCAACCTGACGTTTTGCATCCAGGGCACGGTTAAAACCAGTGAAGTCCTGAGTAGAACCGACAGCAGCAACCAGCTCACCATTTTCCGGATGCGAAATTAGAACCGCACCTTGTAAGTCTTTTAAGTTTCTTGGATTGGCATTGGCCAAACGTGAAACTGAGGCTTTAAAGGCTTCTTGTACTTGAGTCTGTGCAATAGGATCGAGCGTGGTAAAGATTTTTAAGCCTTGATTGGTTAAATCGCTTTCCTGATATTCAGTACGCAATTGTCGACGGACAATATCCATAAAATCTGGGAAGCGGGCAGGGCCTAAAGTCGGTTTGGCAATGACGTTTAATGGACGCGCAACTTCCTGTTCATATTGCTGTTGATTTAAATATCCCATCACCAGCATATTATTCAACACAATATCGCGACGTTTTTTTGCACCTTCAGGATTCTTCCACGGATTAAATAGTGATGGTCCTTGAACCAGACCGACTAAATAGGCCTGTTGGGCAATATTGAGTTCACGTAAGGGTAAACCAAAATAAAACTGGGAAGCCAGACCATAACCGTTAATGGAGTAACTGCCATTTTGACCCAGATTCACTTCGTTCAGATAAGCTTCCAGAATTTCATCTTTGTCATAATGCAGCTCAATCAGCATCGCCATCAAGGCTTCATTGACTTTACGCTTTAAGGTTTTTTCAGGGCTTAAATAGAAGTTTTTCACCAATTGCTGTGTCAGGGTTGAACCACCTTGACGCTTACCACCGGTGATATTACTGACCAATGCACGTGCCGTGCCGCGAACAGAGATGCCGTGGTGGTGGTAGAAATTACGGTCTTCTGTCGAGATCAATGCTTCAATCAGTGGTTTAGGTACACTATTGAGTTTAATCAGTACACGGTCTTCATTGTGCTGCGGATAAATACCGCCAATCAATAAAGGTTCTAAACGGGCAATACCGGTAGATGATGGTTTGGTTGCACTGACTTCAGTAATCTGGTTATTCGCGAAAGAGACTTTTAAAACCTGCTCGGGTTCAACACTGTCACCAAAGTCAAAACCACGGGTATGGACATATAAAGCATCACCGGAAGTGACATAACTGCCTGATTGGGTATAGCCATCAGCACTTTTATAGCCGAGAAGTTTGAGCTCTTGAGTGAAGTCTGCCTGGTTTACCGGCGCATTATTATAGATCTCTAGAGGACGAGCAAAAACTTTTGCAGGAATATCCCAGCGTTGTCCCTCAAATTTATTGCGTACAATATTATCCATCCGGATTAAATAGATACTAAAAACGACGAAAACACCAATGACTAATATTGAAAAAATAAAGGCCAATAAACCGATACCGCGTTCAGACTTCATCAATTATTGTAAGATCCAAATAAATTGTGCTAATCATGCGAAGCTTTTCAGATTTTTGCAATAATTAATCTGTGACTGACGATAAAATATCAGGAAAAACTGGTCAAATTAATGGCTAATTAGTTCTTGATTTTATGCAAGATGTTGTTTTGATAACGAGGTAGGCATTTTAAAAGAATGCATTGTTTTTAAAGCAGATCTACATGACTTAAAGATTGTCTGGAAAATGTGGAAGAATGCTCTTTTAAACTTGCTGATTTTTATCATAAAACATCAAGCTTTGTTTTTTTAATAAAAGCAAATTTAGCCTAAGCATCAGAGTCCAATAAAATCTTTGTCAAGTTTGCTGTGCTTGATCTTTAGCAATAGCCATGGTTAAAGTTTTTTTAAATTAATGGGGTTAATGCTATGATATGCATGAATCGTAGCGGAGCGATGACTCAGGTGCAAATTTCACATAAGACTTTTCGAAACATTGGACTAATAGGACGTCCAGATAAATCCTCCGTAGTGGAAACTTTAAGTCTCATTCATGACCATCTTTTAAGCCTAGGCCTGCATCCTGTTTTTGATTCAGAAACTGCAGCTTTGGTGCCTTATAGCAATACTCAAACGGTGAGTCGCAGTTTGCTGGGTGAAGTGGTTGATTTGGTGATTGTGGTGGGGGGGGACGGTTCCTTACTTCATGCCGCGCGTGCCTTAGTGAGACACAACACGCCGGTGATTGGTGTGAACCGTGGTCGTTTGGGCTTTTTAACCGATATCAAACCGACAGAAGTCATCTTTAAACTGGATCAGGTGCTCAAAGGTGAATTTCAGCTGGATCGCCGTTTCTTGCTGGAAATGGAAATACGTTCCAAAGGTGAAACCATTTATGATGCCATCGCCCTGAATGATGTGGTGCTGCATTCAGGCAAGTCGGTGCATATGATTGACTTCGAGCTGAATATTGATGGTCAATATGTCTATCGTCAGCATAGTGATGGTTTGATTGTGTCTACACCTACCGGTTCTACGGCTTATGCGCTATCTGGTGGCGGACCGATTATCCATCCCGGGATGGATGCGATTTCTTTAGTCCCAATGCATCCACATACGCTGTCTTCGCGTCCAATTGTGGTTGGTGGACATAGTGAAATTAAGATCATGATTCGTGAAAACCGTGTATTGCCCATGGTCAGTGCCGATGGTCAAAACAGTGTTTCACTTAGCGTTGGGGATAGTTTACATATTCGTAAGCATCCATTTAAATTAAATTTACTTCATCCACCAGGTTATGATTTCTTTATGGCATGTCGTACCAAACTTGGTTGGAATCAAGATTTTGACTCTTTACAACAGCAGGATTAAATGATGAATATTGAACAAATGTTGGCTGTACTCGATCCTGAAATTGTTTCGCGTTTAAAAACAGCCGTTGAAATTGGCAAATGGCCGAATGGTGTTGAACTGACTCAAGAGCAACGTCAAATTTGCATGCAGGCAGTGATTGCCTGGGAAGTGAAAAACTTACCTGAAACTGAACGTAGCGGTTATATTGACCGTGGTACCAAAGAAGAAGATGAACATTGCGATTCGCATGTTGAAGAACCAGAGTTTAAACCGATTCGTTTTGTTTAAATATTGGTTTTGTAGAAAAAAAGACACTCAGGTGTCTTTTTTTTATTGGAAGTTGGTTTCAATCAAAGTGCATCACGGCCACATTCAGTATCAAGCCTTCAAAAGGCATTGTGTAGGCATATTTTTACTTTTGATAGGGCAAAAGTAAACAAAACCCTTTGTTGTGCTGATGATACATCCTTGTATCACAGCCCAACGATCGGCGTCCTGCCGATCTCATGTGATTAAATGTTATTTTAAATTTGAAAATAAGAAGATTAGATTCAATATTATTCTTGTCTAAACATATATAGGTCAAATAAATTGAATAAGTTCAAAATAGTCACTTAGAAACATTAACTGAGAAACGATTTGCCCAAAGCTCTCTGGCTTTTAACATCGCTGCTTCATAAGAATCACAGGCCCCCATAGTGTAAAGCGCAATGCCCATGGTTTCAGGAACCGCAATTTCCCCGTATTCATGATGCTGTTTGCCTTCCCACACCGCTTTAAATACAGCTAAATCCAGTTCTTCTTCCACAGGACTACGGTTTTCAGTCAGTTTTGGCAATTCATGCTCGTACAATTCGCCATTTTTAATGCCACAAATTAAGGTTTTGGCATCTGGATTACGTTCAAACTCGCCACCTTCACCTTTAATCACTGCGCTATTTTGATAACCCAGTTTAAAGGCTGCTTGCTGGTGTGAACCACGATAGGCCGGATGGAAAATCGCCTGCATGGTGGCTTTGGCATTGAATGGATTAATCAGGCGGGCCAAAGTATGAATTGGGGAGCGCAGGCCCATGACATTTCTTAGCGCAATCAGCTCGCTTAAAATAGGGGAGATGACATCTAAAGGAATATAGGCAAAATTGCGCTCGTGTAGTTGTTGTTCTACATCGGTGTCATTCTGGCAAATTGGGTAACCCAGATATTCTAAGACCTGTTCGGTGTACAGACGGTTAATGGTATGTCCAGATGCACCATGCATCACTACCTTGTAACCTGCTTGTGCCAAAGTCAGTGCGGCCAATAAAAACCATGGATAATGTTTACGCTTGCCTGCATATGAGGACCAGTCCAAATCGACATCTAATGCTTTGAAATTGAGCTGATCGCGGGTTGCCTGGACAAAACCTGCCAGTTCATCGACTGACTCTTCTTTTACACGTAAGAGCATCAGGAATGCTCCCAGCTGGACATCCAGAACTTCATCTTTCAAGATCATGGTAAAAGCTTGATAAGCTTCATCAAAACTCAGGGAGCGCGCACCATTTTTTCCTTTACCCACAATTCGGACATATTGTGCAAAAGGATGTTCAAAGTCTTTATAGATATTTCTTTTGGTTTGCATATTCGATCAGTTCACCTGTGTAGGACGTAAAAATGGCTGCAATCCTATTTTATAAACATAGATGAAATATTGCAGCATAATTTAATAAAAGTATTTTTTCATGCTTCGACTAAGGTCTAATCCATAGTGGTTATATATTAAACAAATTTAACAATACGGTCCGCATAGCCTTAAAAAAATTAGGTAAAATTTAAACTGTAGGTAAAATTATTTAGTTTTTCTTATTCATCCTCCTGATCTCGGCACTTTGGATTTCTCTGGAAGTTTGAACAGTGCATGATGATCATTTTATAAAACATTTTGTTTTGTACTCGGGTATTGAGTGAACTCAATACTTTTTATTTCCTTTGTCGTTGTACAAAAGGGTTAAGGGCTGTGTATTCGTAAGAATAGGCAAAAATTGAATATTTCTATTTTGAAATATATAAAGAAGTAATCTTATGGCTAAAAAACCAATCTATAAGTCGCTTTATTTCCAAGTGATTGTTGCCATCATTTTAGGTGTGATTGTCGGGCATTTTTCCCCAAGTTCATCTGTAATTGTGGACGGCGTTAAGCAAAGCGTGCCAGGCTTGGGTGAGCAATTAAAACCATTAGGTGATGCGTTTATCAAGCTCATCAAAATGATTATTGCACCAGTGATTTTCTGTACTGTCGTGAGTGGTATTGCGGGTATGGAAAGCATGAAATCTGTGGGTAAAACAGGTGGTATTGCACTGCTTTATTTTGAGGTGGTCTCTACACTGGCACTAATTATCGGTTTACTTGTGATTAATATTGCAAAACCGGGTGTTGGGATGAATATTGATCCTGCATCTTTAGATACTTCAGGAATTTCTAAATATGTAGAATCAGGTGCTTCGCAATCGACCATGGATTTCTTGATGAATATCATCCCGAATACTGTGGTGGGTGCATTTGCTGAAGGTGAAATTCTGCAGGTTTTACTGTTTGCAATGCTATTTGGTTTTGCGCTGCATAAACTGGGCGATGCTGGTAAGCCTGTACTTAAATTTGTCGATCAAATCTCTCATGTTTTCTTCAATATTGTAAACATGATTATGAAGTTGGCACCAATCGGGGCATTTGGTGCGATGGCATTTACCATTGGTAAATATGGTATTGGTTCATTGGCTCAGTTAGCTCAGCTGATCATCTGTTTCTATATTACGTGTTTACTGTTCATCTTCATTGTCTTGGGTAGTATCGCGCGCTTCTGCGGTTTCAGTATCTTGAAAATGATTCGTATGATTCGCGAAGAGTTATTGATTGTACTGGGTACATCTTCATCTGAATCCGTACTTCCACGTATGTTGAAGAAGCTTGAGATTGCTGGTTGTGAAAAATCAGTGGTCGGTCTGGTGATTCCAACCGGTTATTCATTTAACCTGGATGGTACCTCTATCTACCTGACCATGGCTGCGATCTTCATTGCTCAAGCAACCAATACACCGCTTGACCTTACGCATGAAATTACGCTTTTGGCGGTGTTATTGATCTCTTCTAAAGGTGCGGCGGGTGTAACCGGTTCTGGCTTCATTGTTATGGCTGCAACATTATCAGCAGTGGGACATATTCCAGTTGCTGGTTTGGCCTTGATTTTGGGTATTGACCGTTTCATGTCTGAAGCACGTGCCTTGACCAATCTGGTTGGTAACTCGTTGGCGACTATTGTGGTTGCGAAATGGGTGGGTCAATTAGACACAGCTCGGTTAAATGAAGCATTAAATAACCCGGAAATGGTTGACCAAAAAATGCAGGAAGAAGCGAATCAAGCACACGCTTAATCGTTTCTGATTTTAAAAAGGAAGCTTCGGCTTCCTTTTTTATTGACCTTAAAGTCATAAAATATAAAGCCAGTAGTGCATGACAAATGTGCATAAAATAAATAGGATGGAGAGAAGGAAAAAATACAACAACTCAAACCAAGGATGCTATATGTTGGCCTATGATGCTGATTTAGAACTATTTCGTGACAACTTCAAACGCTTTATGAATGAACATGTTGCACCGCATTATGAGCAATGGGAGCAGCAAGGCATTATGCCGCGTTCTGTATGGAATCTGCTGGGTGAAAATGGTTTCTTGTGTGTTGATGTGCCGGAAGAATATGGCGGTTATGGGGTACCTACCCATTATTCACTGATGCTGGTGGAAGAATCTGCACGTGCCGGATTTAGTGCGCTGTCGACCGGAATTTCATGCCATTCTGAAATTGCAGCGCCGTATATCCTGCATATTGGTACAGAAGAACAAAAACAATACTGGTTGCCAAAAATGGTGACGGGTGAAGTGGTGGGTGCAATTGGCATGACCGAACCGGGTGCGGGTTCAGACTTGCAAGCCATGCGAACCAGTGCCATTTTGCAAGATGACCACTACCTGTTAAATGGTTCAAAAACCTTTATTTCCAATGGTCAGCATGCAGACCTGGTGGTATTGGCAGCAAAAACTGATCCTCAGGCGCGTGCCAAAGGCGTGTCTTTATTGCTGCTGGATACGCATCTGGAAGGCTTTAAGAAGGGCACCAACCTCAACAAGATTGGTCTGCATTCACAAGACACTTCTGAATTGTTCTTTGACAATATTAAAGTGCCGAAGGATCAATTGCTGGGCCAGCCGGGTCAGGGTTTTGCTTACTTAATGCAGGAATTGCCACGTGAACGTACCGCCATTGCCTCTACAGCCATTGGAGCAATCCGTGGTTCATTGGATGTGACCATTGCTTATGTTAAAGAACGTCAAGCCTTTGGTCAGCCAATTAGCCAATTCCAGAATACCCGTTTTGTTTTGGCGCAGGCAAAAATTGACGAACAGGCGACCGCGGCATTTTATAACCAGAATGTTGAGCTATATATGCAAGGCAAACTGGATGTGGAAACAGCCGCAGCTTTAAAAAGCTTTGCAACCGATATGCAGATGAAAATCGCCGATAACTTATTACAACTGTTTGGTGGCTATGGTTATATGACGGAATATCCAATTTCACGATTCTTTGTAGATGCACGTATTCAGCGTATTTATGGCGGAACCAATGAAATTATGAAAGAAATTGTGGCGCGTAGTCTATTAGGGCGTTAATTCCTGAATAAGAGGCTCGATAAAAAGAATCACATAGAATTGCACCCTGAAAGCTGGACACCAGGTCTGACTTTGAAGGGTGCTTTTTTATTGATCCAGCACCATGAGGCTTTCTTCTATAAAAGCAGGTAAATCATCCGGTGAGCGCGATGAGATATACAGATTATTATCATTGACCACACCGACATCATAATAGACCGCACCGGCATTAATCAGGTCTTTTGCGACGGTTTTAATGGTGGTCATTAAACGGCCTTTTACGACTTTGGCAGTAATCAGGAGCTGCGGACCATGACAGATGCTTAAAATGGGTTTTTGTGCATTGGCAAATTTACGCACAAAATCTACGAAACGCTCATCGCCACGGAGCCGGTCGGGAGAATACCCTCCAGGAATGAGCAAAGCATCAAAATCATGCACTGTGACATCATCTATACTTTGGTCAATAGTGACGGCCGATTTTCGCTTATGACCATAGACAATGTTACCGGCTTTGTTTTCAATATTTAAAATACTATGCCGTGCAGCACGAAAGGCTTGCACCGGTTCCAGATATTCCACATCTTCAAAATCATGTGTCACTAAAACCGCGATTCTTTTTGACATTTTTATTCTCCGAATTGCTTTGTTTAGAAGACTATAGAGCAAACATTAAACTTTTGTGATGGAGTTTGGTAAATAACTCTTGCATATGTGAAACTCCCGTAAATAAAGCTCTGCAGCTATTTTTAACTGGTTGTAAGCATTAAAAAATTAAACTAAAGACTTTTGTTTCTGCATGTGTCAAAGTCCAGTACACGGAATTTTTCCGATGACTGATTTTGTAAAGGCCTTCAAAATACCTATGGATTTAGTGACTCTGTATACAGTTGGGCAGTTTTGACAGTATTTTAAGAGGAATAAATCTGCTTTTCATTAAGCGTTTTTAACGATGAGCTTATTGATAAATACCGATAAGTTTATTTCAGGAAATGACATAAAATTGGCAGCCAGATTGCTGAGTGATAAATGTACAGCTGTGGTGCCTTTTTAACGAATTGGCAAAAGCTGATCCATTTTCAATACTCCGGGCAAAAGCTTGAGCAATAAAATTGCTGATTAAATCAACTGTATGTTTTTAAGACTGAATCAATCAAAGTCTTATTGCGTAACATTTGAAAGCTAACTATTGTTATACTGTTTGCATAACGTTTTTGAAGGGCAACATAACAATGATCAACGACGATCAAAACACATCGACTTCTCTTGATCTGGCTCAAATCCGTCAGGATATTGATTCTGTAGACCAACAGATTCAACAGCTTATTAATAAAAGAGCAAAACTGGCTGAAGCGGTCGCAAAAGCAAAATTTGCTGCTGAAGAGAATCCATTGTTTTACCGTCCTGAGCGTGAAGCACAAGTTTTACGTAATGTTATGGAACGTAATGAAGGCCCGTTGTCGGATGTGACTATGGCGCGTTTATTCCGCGAAATCATGTCGGCATGTCTGGCTCTAGAAGCGCCACAAAGTATTGCGTTCTTGGGGCCTGTCGGTACTTATACCCATTCAGCCGTACTGAAACATTTTGGTCAGGATGCCCTTGTCCGTCCACTTCCAACCATTGATGAAGTGTTCCGTGAAGTCGAAGCAGGTAGTGCGCATTATGGTTTGGTGCCGGTAGAAAATTCATCTGAAGGCGTGGTCAATCATACGCTGGACTGCTTTAAATCTTCACACTTAAACGTAATTGGTGAAGTTGAACTGCGTATCCATCACCAGTTTTTAGTGTCATCGAATACCCGTAAAGACAGCATTAAACAGATTTATGCCCATCAGCAGACTTTGGCACAATGTCGTGGCTGGTTAGATGCACATTATCCAGGCGTTGAACGTGTTGCCTTAAGTTCAAATGCCGAAGCGGCACGCCGTATTCGTAATGAATGGCATTCCGCTGCAATAGCTTCAGAAGTGGCTGCCAATATTTATGACCTGGAAATCTTGCACAGCAATATTGAAGATAATCCGGAAAATACCACACGTTTCTTGGTAATTGGCCGTGAAAAAGTGCCGCCAAGTGGTAATGACAAAACTTCATTATTAATTTCTGCACATGACCGTGCCGGTGCTTTGCTTGAAATTTTGGCACCGTTTGCCAAACACAACATTAGTCTAACCAGTATTGAAACTCGTCCTGCATTGCCGGAAAAATGGGCCTATGTGTTCTTCATTGACCTGGAAGGCCATGTCGATCAGGACAATGTCAAAGCAGCGATTGAAGAAATTCGTCCTTTGGTGAAAGAAGTTCGAGTATTGGGTTCATATCCGATTGCAGTTTTATAAATCACTCTGGTGATCGGTTTAATTTTAAACCGATCCCTTTTATCACTTGAAATAGCTGGAAGAGTAACATGTCGTTTGTCCCTGCCAATGAAGGCATCTCAAAGTTAAAGCCTTATCAACCAGGTAAACCTATTAGTGAACTTGAGCGTGAGTTAGGGATTACTGATATTGTCAAATTAGCCTCGAACGAAAACCCGTTGGGCTGTTCTGACAAAGTCAAACAGGCTGTGGCAGCTGAACTGGCTGAAATTGGCCGCTATCCAGATGGTGGTGGTTTTATCTTAAAAGACCAGATTCAAGCACAATTTGCGGTGACTGCTGACCGGATTACTTTGGGGAATGGTTCAAACGACTTGCTTGAAATGTTTGCGCGTGCATTTGTTTCTTCAAGCGACTCTGTGGTGTATAGCCAGCATGCCTTTGCTGTGTATGCCTTGGTGACTCAAGCGATTAATGCTGAAGCGATTGAAGTGCCTGCTAAAGGTTTTGCGCATGACCTGAATGCCATGGCTGCTGCAATAAAAGACAATACCAAACTGGTCTTTATTGCCAATCCAAACAACCCAACCGGAACCTGGTTTGAAGAAGCTGAATTTGAAGCCTTCATGCAAAAAGTTCCGGCCAATGTCATCGTTGTTCTGGATGAAGCCTATGTGGAATATTTCCCGGAAAATTTCAACAGCCTGAAATTCCTAGAGCAATATCCTAATATCATCGTCAGCCGTACCTTGTCTAAATGCTATGGCCTAGCTGCACTTCGTGTTGGTTTTGCTTTAGCATCGGCAGAAGTGACGGATTATTTAAACCGTATTCGTCAACCGTTTAATGTCAATCATCTGGCGATGGTCGCAGCTGTCGCGGCACTGAAAGATGAAGACTTTATTGAACAATCGCGTATTGTAAATAAAGCCGGCATGAAGCAACTGGAACAGGGCTTTGATGCGCTGGGCTTAAATTATGTGCCTTCACGTGCCAACTTTATTTTGGTCGATGTACAGGCCGATCCGGCAGCCACTTTTAATGCCTTACTCAAACAAGGTGTAATTGTGCGTCCGGTGGGGATTGCAAACCATCTTCGCGTATCCATTGGTACTGAAGCGGAAAATGCGAAGTTCCTGACAGCCCTGGCGAAAGTACTTGATTTAACAGCCAATGCTGTAGAGGAAAATGTTTAAGTGATGTCTCAGCCACTGTTTGAAAAAGTTGCATTTATTGGACTTGGGTTAATTGGCTCAAGTCTGGCGCGTGTGATGATTGCTGAAAATCTGGCAAAGCAAATTGTTGCATCTACACGTTCACAGAAAACCTTGGACGATGCCAAAGCTCTGGGCCTGATTCAGGCCGGTTATAGCAATCCTGTAGATGCGGTACAAGGTGCGGATCTGGTGGTTTTAGCCCTGCCTGTACGTGCAACGCAAAAAGTGCTGCAAACCATCAAACCTTATCTGTCTGATAGCACCATTATTACCGATGTGGGCAGTACCAAGGGTAATGTCGTGGATGCAGCCAAAGCGGTTTATGGTGAACAGTTACCAAGTGGTTTTGTGCCGGGTCATCCGATTGCCGGAGCAGAACATACTGGCGTGCATGCCGGCAAAGTTGATTTATTTGCCAATCATAAAGTGATTTTAACCCCGCTACCGAGCAGTGGCGACTGGGCAGTACAGAAACTGATTCAACTGTGGCAGGCGGCCAAAGCGGAAGTGATTTGCATGGATGTGGAAAAGCATGATGAAGTGCTGGCCCATACCAGCCATCTTCCGCATTTGATGGCCTTCAATTTGGTAGAGCAATTGGCCAACCGTGAAGATAATTTAGATATTTTCCGTTATGCTGCAGGCGGTTTTCGAGACTTTTCGCGAATTGCCGCCAGTGATCCACAGATGTGGCATGACATCTTTTTTGCCAATAAAAAAGCAATTTTAAATGCTGTAGATGGATTTGAGCATCAACTCGCCCAAATCCGTAAACTGATTGAAGACGAAGATTCACAAGCATTGATGGGATTACTGGGACATGCTCAGGCAGCACGCCAGCATTTCAATCACATGCTCGCTAAAAGACCCTTGATGGAGAAAAATAAAGTGACGACACAGCAATTTACGATTTTACCGGGTAAGAAAAATTTCCAGGGTAAATTTACCGTGCCAGGGGATAAATCTGTGTCACACCGTTCCATCATGTTTGGTGCGATTGCCGAAGGGACTACCCATGTTACCGGTTTTCTAGAAGGTGAGGATGCATTGGCGACCTTGCAAGCGTTTCGTGATATGGGCGTGAGTATTGAAGGCCCTAAAAATGGTGAAGTGACCATTCATGGCGTTGGTATCAATGGTTTAAAAGCGCCAAAAAGTGCTCTATACATGGGGAACTCTGGTACATCAATGCGCCTGCTTTCAGGCATGCTGTCTGCGCAGCAGTTTGATTCGGTGATGACGGGTGATGCTTCATTGTCTAAACGTCCGATGGAGCGGATTGCCAAACCACTTCGTGAAATGGGTGCGCAGATTCAAACCACAGGTGAACGTGGTACTCCGCCGGTATCTATTACTGGTAGTCAGAATCTGCAAGGGATTCATTATGACTTGCCTATGGCTTCTGCTCAGGTGAAATCAGGGATTTTACTGGCAGGTCTATGGGCCAATGGTGAAACTTCAGTGACTGAACCGGAACCGACCCGTGACCATACTGAACGCATGTTGCGCGCTTTTGGTTATAAGGTGAAAACCGAAGGCAACCGCATTTCACTACAAGGTGGAGGCAAGTTGGTGGGTACTGAAATTCAGGTGCCATCCGATATTTCATCGGCTGCATTCTTTATGGTGGGTGCGGCAATCACAGAAGGTTCGGATGTTACTTTGGAAGCGGTAGGCATTAACCCGACCCGTACCGGGGTGATTGAAATCCTGAAACAGATGGGGGCCGATCTTACTGTAGAAAACGAACGTATTGCCGGCGGTGAACCGATTGCAGACATTCGCATTCGTGGCACACGTACTTTAAAAGGCATTCATATGCCAGAAGATCAGGTGCCACTAGCGATTGATGAATTTCCGGCACTGTTTATTGCCGCAGCCTGTGCTGAAGGTCAAACCATTTTGACTGGTGCTGCCGAACTTCGCGTGAAAGAGTCAGATCGTATTCAAGTGATGGCCGATGGCTTAAAAACCATGGGCATCGACTGCACGCCAACTGAAGATGGCATCATCATTGAAGGTAAGGGTAAAGCAGGTGACTGGTCTGCAATCTTTACCGGCGGTGAAATTGAATCACATCATGATCACCGTATTGCCATGAGTTTTAGTATGGCGGGTTTACGATCTTCAGGTGTAATTAAAATTGTTGGCACTGAAACGGTAGCCACCAGTTTCCCAACCTTCACTGAACTTGCGAATCAAGCAGGCTTGCCAATTCAGGTGAGTGAATAATTAGTCTAATTTTGTCTATTTGTTAGACAACAGCCAAGCTTTTGCTTGGCTGTTTTGTTTTAATTGCTTATTCTAAAACCATACAATAAAAATGTCTTTGGATGTAGAGATGAGAAAATTACAATTTACAGCAAACTGTGAAAAGCATAATCATGTGTCGCAGCAATCCAATGATTGCCACGTAACTCAGGAATATGTTGCAGATCTTTTATCTAAAGAGTTGGGTCAATACGGTTTTCAGACCTTGTCACAAAGTGGTGATCAGGTTGCAGTGAGTGTAGATAATCAATCCTTGCCTCTATCGGTCACTTGCCAGAGTCATGATGCAGAAGGGCATTTAGTGTGTGAAATTACTTCATACCCAGAGGAAGGGCAGGATTGGCTAGATCGAATTACAGAGCAGAGTTTGTTGAATCAATTGGCCCAGGCTGTTGAAAATACCTTGAAAGAAGATGAATCCTTTAGTGAGTTTAAATGGAAGGGTTAAGCATAAATATAGGCTTGAATTCTTAATATGCTACTTCTTGGATTTATCAGTCTGGTTAAATTTAAAAGCTCAGCAAAGATAAGTGCTTTTATCGTCTAAAATAAAATTAGTAATGAACAAAAAAGACCATCACTTGAATGGTCTTTCTAATTTTTAAATTGATCAGGCAATTAAGAAACGAGAGATTGCAACACGTAATTGCTTTAAATAACCTGTAAAGAAATGGTTAGCACCCGGTAAAACGGTAATTAGATGGCGCTGTGGTTTAGCCCACTGAATGAGATCAGATAACAGGGTGATATTATCTTCTTCACCATGGATAAATAAAATATCACCCTTAATATGGGGTGTTACATAATGGCGTACACCAGCAACTGTTGTGGTAGGTAAACCACATAAAATGGTTTGCACTGGTTGTTGATCTACAGGAAGCAGCGCATAGCATTTTGTCATTACATTTGCGCCAAAACTAAAGCCACCTGCGTAAAATGGAAGGTTTGGATGAAGACTACGTGCGTATTGAATCACCTGCATAGTATCTTGGGTTTCGCCGTTGCCTTCATCATGTACCCCGGCACTTTGACCAGAACCACGGAAGCTGGGGCGATAGACTGCATAACCACGTTCTAAAAACATTTGTGCTAAAAGAGCAGGGACTTTGTGTTGTGGCGTGCCACCTTGAAGTGGATGCGGGTGAGTCACTACCGCGAATCCTTTCACTTCACCCTGAGGATAATCAACAAAAATTTCCAGTTGACCCGCAGGACCTTGAATGAAAATTTGCTCGGACATGTCACAACCGACTAATAACAGGAGAATCAGATATTTTACCGATAATGTTCAGTAAAAACACAAATTGGAAATAAAATAATCCTACTGTTATAGTTTGTTTAATTATTTTTTGATCAGGTTATTCATGCTCGCCTTAATTTCTCCTGCTAAGACTTTAGATTACGAATCTGCACTTCCAACCGATGCGCATACATTACCAAGATTGCTAGAACATTCACAAGAACTTGTAGACGTTAGTCGTAAACTGTCTGCTGCAGATATCGCCAATTTGATGAGTGTGAGCGAAAAAATTGCCAAGTTAAACGTTGCTCGTTTTCATGATTGGCAAGCGGAGTTCAATTTTTCTAATGCTCGTCAGGCCTTATTCGCCTTTAAAGGGGATGTTTATACCGGTCTGGATGCGTATGCATTAAATGACCAGCATATTGCCTATGCACAACAGCATTTGCGTATGTTATCAGGGCTTTATGGATTGTTACGTCCTTTAGACTTGATGATGCCATATCGCCTGGAAATGGGCACCAAATTGCAAAATCCGCGTGGACATAATTTATATGAATTCTGGGGCGATCGAATTACCCAGTTAATCAACCATGATCTGGAACAGGCTAATTCCGAACTTTTGGTGAATATTGCTTCGGATGAATATTATAAGTCGGTCATTGAACGCAAGATTAAAGCTGAAATCATTAAGCCGGTATTTCTAGATCAGAAAAACGGCAAATATAAAGTGATTAGCTTTTATGCGAAAAAAGCCCGCGGTCTCATGGCCCGTTATATGATTGAAAATCAGCTGAACAAAGCTGAAGATTTAAAATCCTTCAATACGGATGGCTATTATTTTGATGCAGACAGCTCATTAAAAGGGGAGCTGGTATTCAAACGAGACGAGCAACACGCGGCTTAACCTAATCGTTCTAAAAATAAAAAACCCTGATGTTTATCAGGGTTTTTTTTTGAATTGAATAATGAAAATAAGAGCGAAAATGTTGTGATCACATCACATTTTTTATTATTTTTTGATATGATAAGGAAAAGTTTTTTGAACAATAATATTTTCTTATGAGAAAGTTGTTAATTCCTATCTTTATTTTTTCAGTTCTGATACTGGGTTATGCTGTGTATCAGGATTCGCAAATGAAAAAAAGACAGGAATTGGAGCAGGTCATTCAGGATGCCCATCAGTCCTTAAATATTGTGGATACTAATCCGCACAATATGATTTTAGGTGATCAGGTTGAAATCATGATGACAGACTCTTCTGATCAGTTTATTTTAAAGCCGAAAGAGCTTTAATTCTTGATTTTTGACTTATAGTTTAAAATATCTGACTAGTTAGTTGAAATTTAATTAGAAATAAATTTTAGAAACAATAAAAACCATTGTGATATAATTTGCCACTATCAAAAACGGGATCAAAATTTTTATAGACTAAGAATTTTAATCTTTAGTTCAAGAAGCTGCATCAATGATATGCAGCTTTTTTGTTGATAGTTTTTCTTCATTTGTGCATTTGGATGTGAGTGAAAAACTCTTCATAGACATGTTTTTGAATGGAAATATTGGCATATCCATGGCTGGGACATCTACAAAATTAATGATGATTGAATGACCGGATCATTAATTTTGTAGCGTGCTGACGGCATAAAGTTTACTTACAGGGGTAAAGTCATGACGACTCCTAATCCATCTTCAGAGAATATGCTGGAACGCTTATTTAAGCTCAGCGAAAACAAAACCAGTTTTCGTACAGAAGTTCTTGCAGGTGTAACTACTTTCTTAACCATGTGTTACATCATTATTGTCAATCCAATGATTTTATCCGAAACCGGGATGGATCATGGGGCTGTCTTTGTCGCAACCTGTCTTGCAGCCGCTATTGGTTGTTTGGTGATGGGATTGATTGCGAATTATCCAATCGCTCTTGCACCAGGTATGGGGCTCAATGCCTATTTTACCTATTCAGTGTGTATGGGCATGGGTGTGCCATGGCAAACAGCACTGGCTGCGGTATTTGTCTCTGGTCTGGTGTTCATTGCAATCAGCATGTTTAAAATTCGTGAAGCGATTGTCAATGCCATTCCAATGTCACTGAAATTTGCGATTGGAGGCGGGATTGGCTTATTCCTTGCGTTAATTGCATTAAAGAATTCAGGTATTATTGTTGATAATCCAGCTACGCTTGTAGGTCTGGGTGACTTGAAACAACCGACCGTATTGCTGACTTTGCTTGGCTTCCTAATGATTGTGGTGATGCATCATTTTAAAGTTCGTGGTGCAATTATTATCAGTATTCTGGTGATTACCGCTATTGCGACCGCAATGGGCTTGAACGAGTTTAAAGGTGTCGTAGGTGCAATTCCTTCTATTGCTCCAACCTTCCTGCAAATGGACTTTGAAGGCCTATTCACAGCCAGTCTGGTCGGGGTTATTTTTGTATTCTTCCTGGTAGATTTATTTGACTCGACCGGTACCTTGGTAGGTGTTGCACATCGTGCCGGCTTACTCAAAGATGGTAAATTACCACGTTTGAAAAAGGCATTATTTGCTGACTCGACTGCGATTGTTGCTGGTGCGGCATTGGGTACATCTTCAACCACACCTTATATTGAATCGTCTGCAGGTGTTGCTGCCGGTGGTCGTACAGGTTTGACTGCTGTGGTTGTGGCTGTATTGTTTGTACTGTGCTTATTCTTGGCACCTTTGGCACAATCAGTTCCAAGTTTTGCGACAGCACCTGCATTGTTATTTGTGGGTGTGTTAATGATTCAAGGTATCGTCAACATTGAATGGGATGATATCACTGAAGCTGTTCCTGCATTTTTAACCATCGTATGCATGCCATTTACCTATTCAATTGCAGATGGTATTGCGATGGGCTTTATTAGCTACGCATTAATCAAACTGCTGACAGGTCAAGCGAAAACTGTACCTTATATGGTATGGATTGTTGCTGCACTTTGGGCATTGAAATTTGCTGTATTTGGTGGCTAATTCACCATATTCAGGATAGGGTGTAAACTCAGTTTGCACCCTTTTTTATTTTTTGAAAAAAGATTTTATAAGGATAAGATATGAATCAACTTGAGCTTATTCAAGCGCTGCCCAAAGCAGAGTTACACGTACATATTGAAGGAACGTTTGAGCCTGAACTTATGTTCGAGATTGCTCAACGTAACTATATTGATATTCCGTATAAATCTGTAGAGGAAGTTAGACAAGCTTATAACTTCCATAATTTACAGTCATTTTTAGACATATATTATGCGGGTGCCAATGTTCTGATTCATGAACAGGACTTTTATGATCTGGCTTGGGCATATTTTGAAAAATGTGCGGCAGATAAAGTTGTGCATACTGAAATGTTCTTTGATCCGCAAACCCATACCGATCGTGGTATTGCTTTTGAAACCGTGATTAATGGTTTAAAACGTGCCTGTGATGATGCAAAAGCGAAGTTTGGTATTAGTTCGCATTTAATCATGTGCTTCCTACGTCATTTGTCCGAAGAAGCGGCATTTGAAACTCTTGAACAGGCTTTGCCTTATAAAGACAAAATTATTGCTGTGGGACTGGATTCAAGTGAAGTTGGGCATCCACCATCTAAATTTGAACGTGTATTTGCCAAAGCCCGTGAACATGGTTTCTTGGTGGTTGCACATGCAGGTGAAGAAGGTCCAGCTGAGTATGTCTGGGAAGCACTGGATTTGCTCAAAGTAAACCGTGTGGATCATGGCGTGCGTTCAGAAGACGATCCGAAACTCATGCAACGTTTAATTGCTGAGAAAATGCCACTGACTGTATGTCCGCTCAGTAACTTAAAGCTTTGCGTCGTTGATGATATGTCACAGCACAATATTCGTCGTCTGTTGCAGCAAGGCGTACATGTGACCGTCAATTCAGATGATCCCTCTTATTTTGGCGGTTATATGAATGATAATTTCATTGCAATTACAAAAGCCTTGGATCTGTCCAATGATGAGTTGAAGCAATTGGCTAAAAATTCATTTGAAGCATCGTTTATTTCGGCTGCTGAAAAACAGAAATGGGCTAAAGAAATTGATGCTTTGATGTAATTGATGGTCTGGATATATGCTTTGGATTCAGCGGCTTCATGTATGGGGTGGCTGAATAACCGGGTGTTAAATATTAGGTTCTAATGTGAAAAAGAGTGTTTGTTGGGTATTTATTATCAGTCTGCTGGCTTGTTCTGTATCGGTCTTTGCCACAGATAAAAATTTTTCATTAACCCAAAAAATGTTGAAACCAGTAATTGAGCAAGGCTGTAAAAGTGAATTAAATGATTCAAAAGTTTGGCAATCCGCAGCGTTGTTTATGAGCTCAGAGCGGCAAGCAACAGTACAAAAACAAGTGTGTGGTTGCGTAAGTGAACATGCATTGCAGGATATCTCAGCCAAAGAGTTAGCAATGGCATCGATGAGTGAATCTGCCAAAAATAGTCTGATGAAACAGGCAGTGATGAACAGCATAAAAGGCTGTGCTCAAGATGCCTTGAATTAAGATTCAAATCTAATAAAGCCGCATCTGTTGATATACAGATGCGGCTTTTTTATGAATGGAAATAAATTATTTGGCTTGGCGGGTCATGCTGCGCAAGACATTATCTTTATCAATAAAATGATGTTTCAAGGCTGCGGCAATATGGCCGACAACAAGTAAACCGGCAAACCAGGACAAATAAATGTGTACAGGTTTTACAATTTCTAAAATATCCGGGTCTTCTTGTACTAAACGTGGAATTTCGAATAAATATAATACCGGTGCAGGATGTCCTGCGCTCCAGCTAAATAAACAGCCGGTAATTGGTAAGGCTAACAACATTAAATAGAGGGCTAAATGGCCCAGATGTGCCAAGACTTTCATGAGTGGAGACATGGTGCCGGGCAAGGCTGGAACAGGATGGGTATAGCGCCAGAAGATGCGAATTACAACTAAAAAGATAATGGTAGTCGCAATGTTTTTGTGCAGGCCTATCACTTGACCTTTAAAACTGCCATCCACATCATAACTTAAAAAGTTTCCGCTATAAAAACCGATTCCCCAAGCAGCGATAAAAATTACAGCCATGAGCCAGTGGAGTAGCTGTGCGGTGCGGGTATAGTATTGTGGCGTATTTTTCATGTCATAACCAACATGTTATTTTAAAAGTGAAAGTTGGAGGGTATGCTAATCAAATAGCACATCTTTAAAAATAATGAATATAGAACGAAGCGTATAATTCTTGCAACACTGAAGACTGTTGTTTTTTTCAACAGATAATTCATGCAATAAAAATTCATTTGAAATATACATTTCTTCCTGAGAAAAGTTTCGGCAAAATATGCCCAACAGATTTATAACTCAGGACTAAACTGTGAAAAAACTTATTGCTGTGCTCGCTCCTTTATCTTTGGCTTTAACTGCATGTGTAGCAACTAATACAACTACAGGTACGACATCTACAACAGCGCAATCAACCACACAACAACTTGGTACTGCTGCGATTAAAATCGCAATCAATGCAAAATGTACAACTGAACTGAATAATATTGCTGCATGGCAAAATGCAACCAAATTAATGACTGCAACTCAAAAGCAAAATATTCAAACAGAAATTTGTGGTTGTGTGAGTGATAAAGCACCACAAAGCGTGACTGCGGTAGATTTGGCGACTGCGGCAATTGATCCGGCTGCACGTAATACCATTGTTTCAAATGCAGTGACTAAAACGATTAATGCTTGTGTTGCTGAAGCAGTAAATTAATAATCAGTAATGTAATAAACAGGCTGACTTGTTCAGCCTGTTTTTTTAGTAAAAATTTAGGATAAACAAGTCATGAAAATTGCTGGCGTGGATGAAGCAGGGCGTGGCCCTTTAGTGGGCTCGGTGGTTGCTGCTGCTGTTATTTTAGATCCGAATAACCCGATTGAAGGCTTAAATGATTCTAAAAAGCTCACTGAAAAAAAACGTGAGAAATTATTCGTAGAGATACAAGAGAAAGCTTTGGCTTGGGCGATTGCAGAAGCCAGTCATGAGGAAATTGACGAGATCAATATTCTGCAAGCATCATTACTGGCCATGCGACGCGCTGTGGAGGCTTTAAATATCCAACCTGAACATGTACTGGTTGATGGTAATAAAGTCCCGCAGGGTCTTACTGTAAGCTGTGATGCAGTGGTAGGCGGAGATGCGATTCATGCGGAGATATCAGCAGCCAGCATTCTGGCAAAAGTGGTCCGTGACCGTGAAATGGTGTTGCTGGATCAGCAGTATCCACAATTTGGCTTTGCTAAACATAAGGGCTATCCGACCAAAGCACATTTTGATGCGATTGCTGAACATGGAGTGATTGACCAGCATCGTCGCAGCTATGCACCGGTGAAAAAAGCCTTGGCCTTGCTAGAGCAAAATTAAGTCCTAAACAGTGAATTCTTACGATCTAGGATCAGATAAATCTAGGGCCAGATAAATTTAAAGCGGCTAGATAGCCGCTTTATTAGAACAACATTTAATGTTTTAACGATTAAAGTCATTCGAGGTATTCTGTTGGAAATTATCTTCTTCATAAGAAGGTTGATAATCCTGATCGAGATGCTGAAGGTGTTCGTGCATAGCGCGTTCATGTTGAATTCGTTGGTAAATTTCTTCACGATGAACGGATACTTCTTTTGGAGCATTTACGCCAATACGTACCTGATTACCTTTTACGCCAAGTACAGTAACACTGACTTGATCCCCAATCATTAATGTTTCACCGACACGTCGGGTTAGAATCAGCATGTTTATCTCCTTGCAAAACGCTAAACGTGCAATTGATTTTAAAAATTTAAAAGACACAACCTTAGTATCATAGATAATATTATCAGAATCATGTGTCAAGAAGCTGACCACAAACAATTCTGTTAATATTTTCAAAAATCCTCGGTTACAAATATAACAGAGCCACTATAAGAAAAACTATAGTGGCTCTGTTCTTTTTGTAGTATTTCGCAAATTTTGTCAAACAATGACTAAAATTTGTTGTCCTACAAATTAAGCACGTGCGCTTGATTCGCCGGATTCACGGTCTAGACCGAAAGCGGTGTGTAGGGCACGAACTGCAAGTTCAAGATATTTTTCGTCAATGATCACAGAAATTTTGATTTCTGAAGTAGAGATCATTAAGATGTTGATGCCTTCTTTAGCAAGTGCAGTAAACATTTTACTTGCTACACCCGCGTGTGAACGCATGCCTACACCCACGATTGACACTTTAACAATATCAGAACGGGTAGCTACTTCACGTGCACCAATTTCTTGTGCAGTAGCTTCAAGAATGGCTTTTGCTTTTGGTAACTCACCACGGTTCACTGTAAATGTGAAGTCAGTTGTACCATCTTCTTCAACATTTTGGATAATCATATCCACTTCAACATTGGCATCACCAATAGGTGAAAGGATGTTTGAAGCAATACCCGGTTTATCCGGTACACCAAGAATAGTTAATTTTGCTTCGTCACGGTTAAACGCGATACCTGAGATGATTGGTTGTTCCATGTTGTCTTCCGCTTCAGTGGTGATTAGTGTACCGACGTTCTGTTTGAATTCTTCGTCGAATGCGCCATCATCGTCATTATCAAAACTTGATAATACGCGTAAAGGCACTTGGTATTTACCTGCAAATTCTACAGAGCGAATTTGCAGAACTTTAGAACCAAGTGATGCCATTTCCAGCATTTCTTCAAAAGAAATACGATCAACTTTTTTGGCTTTTGGTGCAACACGAGGGTCAGTAGTGTAAACACCATCAACGTCTGTATAAATCTGGCATTCATCTGCTTTTAATGCGGCAGCAAGGGCTACACCAGAAGTATCAGAACCACCACGACCTAGAGTAGTGGTGTTGCCATCAGCATCAAAACCTTGGAAACCGGCAACAACCAGCACGCGTCCTGCATCTAAATTTTCAGTTAACACATCGGTATCGATTGCTTCGATACGCGCTTTCGTGAATGCACTGTCTGTCTTGATGCCAACTTGGCGACCAGTAAGCGACTTTGCTTCAACACCAATAGAGTTGAGCGCCATTGCTAACATAGAAATCGTAACCTGTTCCCCGGTAGAGACCATTTGGTCAAGCTCACGTGGATCAGGGGTTTCGGTAATGGCCTTCGCTAAAGCAAGCAGGCGATTGGTTTCGCCACTCATTGCTGATACAACTACCACCACCTTGTGGCCGTGGTCATGCCAGCGCTTTACACGACGAGCAACATTGAGAATGCGCTCGGGAGTGCCCATAGAGGTACCGCCATATTTTTGAACGATTAATGCCATAGTTGTTCCATAAAAGCCATGATCCTGAATTACCTTTTCAGGATCAGTTACACAAAAGGTGAAGTTTTATTTTGCTTCAAGCCAAGCTGTTAAACCTGCCATTACTGATGCAAACTTCTCGTCAAGTGGCGCGCCACCTTGTGCCAAGTCAGGTTTACCACCACCTTTACCACCGAGTTCGGTAGCCAAGTGTTTGATAATGTCACCTGCTTTAATATTTGCAGTGAAATCTTTTGCTACAGAAGCGAGCAGGCTGACTTTGTCACCCTCTACACCTGCAAGCACGATCACTGCATTGTCCAATTTAGATTTCACACCATCATGCAGGTTGCGAAGTGATTTCGCATCCATATTTTGAACGGTGGTGATTAAAGTTTGACGACCTGCCACAGTTTGAACTTGGCTTAAAAGTTCAGCAGCCTGGAAGTTCGCCAATTTTTGATTAAGCTGTTCAATGTGCTTTTGCAAACTAGAAGCGGTGTGAGCCAAAGATTCAACTTTTTCCAAAGTTTGATCTTTTTGTGCTTTCAATAAGTCGTTAATTGCATGAATGTCTCGATCCGCTTTTTGTGCAACTTCAACCGCTTTGGTACCTGTCACCGCTTCAATACGACGCACACCTGCTGCAACACCGCCTTCAGAAGTAATTTTGAACAGGCCGATATCGCCAGTGCGTTTTACGTGAATGCCACCACACAGTTCAATCGAGAAGTTTTTCTCGTCAATCATTGAACCCATAGACAATACACGTACTTCATCACCATATTTTTCACCGAACAACATCATAGCGCCTTTTTCTTTGGCAGCTTCGATGTCTAAAAGTTCAGTTGAAACAGCAGTGTTGGCAATCACTTCGCGGTTAACAATACGCTCAATTTCTTGAAGCTGTTCGAAAGTCACAGGCTGGTCGTTGGCAAAGTCGAAACGTAGAAGCTCGCTGGCAACCAATGAACCTTTTTGTTGTACGTGCGTACCCAATACTTGACGAAGGGCAGCATGTAACAAGTGAGTTGCAGAGTGGTTGCGTGAAGTTGCTTCACGGATGTCTGCTTTCACAATTGCTTCAACATTTTGAGCAGCTTTGAGGTTACCCATTGTCACGATACCTTGATGGACAAATGCCCCACCAGATTTTTTCGTGTCTTGAACTTCAAAAATACCGGTTTCGTTTTTGAAGATCCCTGTATCACCTACTTGACCGCCGCTTTCTGCATAGAAAGGGGTTTGGTTCAATACGATGAGGGCTTCGTCGCCTTCAACCACTTCGGCAACCTGCTCACCATCTTTATAAATGGCAACGATTTGACCTTGGCCTTGAGTGGCTTCATAGCCTTCAAATTGAGTTTCACCTTCAACTTTCACAATGCTGTTATAGTCGATGGCAAATTTACCGGCATCACGTGCACGTTGACGTTGTGCTGCCATTTCCACTTCAAAACCGGCTTCATCAATACTTAAATCACGTTCACGTGCGATGTCAGCAGTCAAGTCAGTCGGGAAGCCGTAAGTGTCATACAGTTTAAATACGGTTTCACCCGGAATCACTGAACCTTTTAGATTAGCGAGTTCGCCTTCAAGCAATTTCAAACCTTGCTCTAAAGTTTTCGCGAATTGTTCTTCTTCTTTAAGCAGTTGTGCTTCAATACGTGCTTGGTTGGCTTGAAGTTCAGGATATGCAGCACCCATAACATCAATTAACGGTTGCAACATTTTGTAGAAGAATGAACCGGTTGCACCCAATTTGTTACCGTGACGAACTGCACGACGGATAATACGGCGCAGTACATAACCACGACCTTCATTCGAAGGATTCACGCCATCTGCAATTAAGAAGCAGCATGAACGTGCATGGTCGGCAACCACTTTAAGTGATGCAGGATATTGAACAGGTGTATTTTTCTCAGCTGCAGCAGCTTCAAGCGCTTGGGTATCTAGACCAATAATTTCAGCAGCAGCTTTAAGCAAGTTTTGGAACAGGTCAATTTCGTAGTTCGAGTTTACGTGTTGTAAAACTGCAGAAATACGTTCAAGGCCCATACCAGTATCTACAGACGGTGCTGGAAGAGGGTGGAGTACGCCATCTGCAGTACGGTTGAACTGCATGAATACGTTGTTCCAGATTTCAATGAAACGGTCGCCATCTTCTTCTGGTGTACCTGGTAGGCCGCCCCAGATATGGTCGCCATGGTCAAAGAAGATTTCAGAGCATGGACCACAAGGACCGGTATCACCCATTGCCCAGAAGTTATCTGATGCGTATTTTTCGCCTTTGTTATCACCAATGCGGATAATGCGGCTGGCATCTAGACCAATTTCTTTGTTCCAGATATCAAATGCTTCATCATCAGTATGATAAATAGTGGCATAAAGCTTATCTTTAGGCAGAGCCAACCATTTGTCGCCGGTTAAAAATTCCCAGGCAAATTTAATGGCATCACGTTTGAAGTAATCACCAAATGAAAAGTTACCTAACATTTCAAAGAAGGTGTGGTGACGAGCGGTATAGCCGACATTATCTAAGTCGTTGTGTTTACCACCTGCGCGGACACATTTTTGTGAAGTTGTAGCACGCACATAATCACGTTTTTCCAAACCCAGGAAGCAGTCTTTAAACTGGTTCATCCCGGCATTGGTGAACAGTAAAGTCGGGTCATTGGCTGGTACTAGTGAACTCGACGCGACACGTGTATGCCCTTGCGATTCAAAGTAGCTTAAAAAAGCTTCGCGAATTTCAGCTGATGTCATAAAACGAGTACTCACAACCAAGTCACTCCATATATTTCGTATTGGCTAGTAGTGTACCGGGCATTTTCATGGAAGATAAACTGCCCCAGCACACTGGGCTTAAAATTTTAAAACGCCAAATTATAACGGAAAAAGCCGCATGCACCAATCATTTTCAGGTGAATTAATGACAATTCTGTGCATTTGCTGTGCGGGCTTCTGGGGCTAAATTCTGGAATTTCTCCTTAAGTGTCATAGCAAAATTTTGATGAAGGGTTGAGTGAATATTTGAATTAATCATTTTTAGTCAGGATTTGCCATGAAATATGCCGATGAAAAGAGATAGGTGATTAGGAAGTCACGATATTGATCAACAGACATGAATAAATGGTATCGGGATTTGGTTAAAATCCATTAACATAGGCAGGTGTTTACATCTACCCAAGAGTTAAGGATATCTGATGCAACGAGTAGCCATTAATGGTTTCGGGCGAATTGGTCGCAATGTATTACGGGCTTGGTTTGAAAATCCCAAGGATTTTCATTTTGATATCGTAGCGATTAACGATGTTGCAGATGTAGAAACACTGGTGCATTTGTTTAAATACGACACCACGCATGGACGCTTTAAAGGTAAAGTCGATGTGCTTGTGGAAGATGAACAGATTTTCCTGCATATTGCTGCAGGCCTCGCACAATTAAAAGTACAGGTATTCTGTCAGGCACAGCCGGAATGTTTGCCGTGGGATCTGTTAAATATTGATGTCGTGCTGGAATGTACCGGTTTATTCCGTTCTCGTGCCGCTGCCACCGGGCATATTACTGCAGGTGCAAAACGGGTGATTATTGGGGCTGCACCATTTGACAGCGTCGATGCTGCAATTGTCTATGGCGTGAATCACCATGAAGTCAAAGCCACCGATCAGATTATTTCCAGCGTGTCCTGTACCACTCAGGCTTTGGTGCCTTTGGTTAAAATCATTGATGATGCCTTTGGGATAGACACTGCATTGATGACCGAAATTCATGCCGTGACCGCAGATCAGTCGGTTCTGGATCATGCGCATCGTGATCTGCGTCGTGCCCGTGCATCTGGACAGAATATTATTCCGACGACCTCTTCAGCCTTAGGGGCATTAAAACGGGTGATGCCGAAAATGGAAGACCGGATCGATGGTTTTTCCATTCGTGTTCCGACCATTAATGTCGCGGCAATCGATTTAACCTTTATTTCACAGTCACATATCACTGCACATACAATCAATGAAGTTTTGATTAAGTCCGCACAGTACGATTATGCCGAAATTATGGATGTGACCGATGAGCCTTTGGTTTCGTCTGACTTTAACCATTCACCTTATTCCTTGATTGTAGATTTAAGTCAAACCATGGTGGTGGGGCATCAGGCTAAAGTCTTTGCCTGGTATGACAATGAATGGGGCTATGCCAACCGTTTACTAGACTTGTGTGAATCATTTACATCTTGAAACTCAACTGGGCTATATTTGTTATATGATTATTTTTTAATCTATACACATCTGGTCTTTATGGCTTTTTGTTGCAGAGATAGCGTTTGGTCGTGCCCTGAAGTGCGGAAGTGCAGTTATATTAAACTCTCCTGACTCGATCGTTTTAGCATTGAGTCAGGCATATGGCTTTAGTAGGATGAATGCTTAGGCTTGCGCTTTTTGAAAATAAACATCGGATCGATATGGTTGATTCGATGTTCCTGATTTCTTAAGTCTATATAAATATATAGACTTGTTATTTGAGTGATTAGAATGGTTGAGTTAATTAGGTTGATGTAGATCGCTGAGAAATCTGGTTCTATTTGCATGATACCTACGGTATAACCCAATTTCTGATCATTTGACTGGATAAATACTTATAACAATACAATCTTATAAAACTAATAAAAGTGAAGTTGAATCTAGGGCTTTGATTAGCTGATTAAAATTATAAGTTTTTTTTAATTTTATCTCATTGATTCAGTATGATAGTGAGTCATGATTTTCTAAGAAGAGCAATGTCTATGTTAGTGATTATCTGGGGATTTATTCTCCTTTTAGCAATAGCCGTGATTTTTTTGATCTGGGCGCAATTTTCCAGTCAAAATATAGTGACGCCTGAAAATCCGCTGAATCAACAACTCGAAGAAAAAGTGATTCATCTGGAAGAGAATCTGAAGAAAACGCTGGAAATCATGCAGGATTTGGCTAAAAAAATGCATACCCAGCAAGAAGTGCTTGATCAGACCAGCCATAAACTGAAACAGGTGGAACAGCAAAATGCTGAACTGGTGGGTATTTTGGCAAAGGCCGTGCAGCCTGATCCTTAAATGTGTAGGGTTGCAGTTAAATCAGAACTGCTCTGAGCAGGGCTGCACTTAACATGCTAATGATTACGGTCGGCAAAAGTGAAAAACGCGAAGCCGCCAGTAAAGTGATGATAATCGCAATCATGTCCGCAGGATTGTCTTTGACAAAATAAGGTGCAATGACCGAGATCAGCACACAACCGGGAACAACTTCCATAATTTTACGTTGCTTATTGCTGAGGGTTTTATTTTTAAGCAATAAGTAGCCGAGAATACGGGTTAAATAGGTGGTTGCTGCAACCAGAATGATGGCGATGACAGTGCTACTATGAATCATGCTGCGTCTTCCTGAATAAACAAAAATGCAGAAGCAATCCCGCACAAAGCGCCAATCGGTACATACCATCCTGCAGGCAGGTATAGATAAGCTAGAGCAGCAGTGATCAGGCTCACCAACCATGGACGCGCGGCAGCCACGCCTTTCCACATACCACCTAGCAATACCAAGAACACTGCCGCAAATGCCATATCAAAGCCAAAACGATGTACATCCCCCAGCAGTGGACCAATCAACGCACCTAAGGTGGTGAAGCTGATCCACATTAAATACAGGGCAAAGCATAGACCCGCGTAGTAGGGCAGGCTAAACGCACGATTTAAACCCAAATGCTTTTTCTGTTCGGCATCAGCATAGGCGGCCGCCCAGCTTTCATCCACCATAAAGAACAGGGTCGGCAAAACTTGTTTATTCGGTAGATGACGCAGATAGGGCACCAAACTGGCGCCCATTAACAAATGTCGGCTATTCACCAAAAAAGTAATGAACATCAGCATCAAAACATTTGGTGGATTGGTCCAGACTTCCAAGATGGCAAATTCAGAACCTCCGGCAAAATTCAGTCCAGTTAATAGCGGCACTTCAAGTGAGGACAATCCTTTTTGGGTGGCTTGCGCGCCCAGAACCAGCGCAAAGGGAATAATACCCAGCAGCATCGGCACGGATGTTTTGAGTCCGCGCTGAAACTCAATCATATGTTCAGTTGAGGTCAAATCAGAGCGGGTATTTCTAAACATCAACATGACTGTGTCCAAAGTGCAAAACCGGAAGAGTATTTTAGAAAGGTTGAGCTGAAATTTGGCGTTGAATTTAGCTTAATATGTTTTGAGTTTAATATAAAATTGCTAAAATTGAAGATTATTTGAAATTAAGTGCTTTAATTGACATGGATCAGACTGATAAAAGAATATTGCAGGCTTTGCAGCGCAATGGAAAATTGCAAAATAATGAACTTGCACAACGGGTTGGATTGTCGCCTTCGCCCTGTTTGCGCCGGGTCAAACAGCTTGAAGACGATGGCATTATTGAAAAATATGTGGCTTTACTGCATCCGCAAAAACTCAATCTGGGTTTGACAGTCTTTGCCCGAATCTGGCTGAAAGGGCAGGATGAAAAAACGGTTAATGCTTTTGTTGATGCCATTCAGGATATGCCGGAAGTGGTTGAGTGTCAGTTGATGGCCGGCGATTGTGATTTTTTTCTGCGCATTGTGGTGGCAGATTTGGATGCCTATCGGCAGTTTCAGATTCAGCGTTTAAATAAAATTAACAGTATTCAGAATGTAAAAACTGAAATTCCCTTGCAAAAGATTAAACAGACCACGGAATTGCCCTTAGATTGACAGGGCAATTTAATGGACGACTGTTTGCGAATAGGTCGCTTGATCCGGCAGATTTTGATTTAAGTGATTTGAGTTTGAACCTTCAGCTTCTTCCTTCTTTTTCCTGAATTTGTATGTGTTGCAGACAATGCTTAAAATTCAAGCTACGTGCTTTTCCACAGCATTTATAATTGTTCGGAAAAATAGCAGAAATCTGAAAAAAGTCAGGTGCACAGCTAAAGTGATCGTGCTAGACTAGGAGAAATCGGGTGTGCTCCCGATTTTTTTATGCGGATTACTTCCGCGCTGACAAGAATTTAGGTTTACAACATGCCCATTTCAGAGACATGGTTATTACCTGATGGTGTAGCTGATGTATTACCAGAACAGGCGCAAGTGATTGAAACTTTGCGTCGTGCCGCACTCGATTTCCTCGCATCTCGAGGTTATCAATTGGTGTACACGCCATTTATTGAATACATCGAATCTCTATCTTCTCTTTCAGAATCGAATCAAGATTTAGACTTAGCCACTTTTAAAGTGATCGACCAGCTTTCAGGTCGCTTGCTCGGTGTGCGTGCCGATATGACACCACAAGTGGCTCGTATTGATGCGCATGTACATCCAGTAGCAGGTGTGGCTCGTTACTGCTATGCAGGAACGGTTTTACATACCAAACCTCAAGGGTTTAATACCACTCGTGCACCGTTACAGTTAGGTGCAGAACTGTTTGGTTCAGACAGTATTGATGCTGACGTCGAAATGATTGACGTGATGCTGAACTTGCTCAAGACAGCAGGTTTTGCTGAAGGCATCCATTTAGATTTAGGTCATGTCGGCTTATTCCGTAGCCTGGTGAAACATGCGGGATTAACCAAAGCAGTTGAACGTCAACTGTCTGATCTTTATCAACGTAAAGCACTGCCTGAACTTGCTGAATTTACTCAAGAATTAAAATTTGGTGCAGATTTTTACGCGCTCGGTCGCTATGCCAGTGATTTAGCAGCGTTACAAGCCAATTTAAGTGCTGAAATTCTGGCGGATGATGCATTCAAGCAAGCATTTGATGCAGTCAAAACCACCCAGTCTGAAATTCAGGCTCGTTGGCCAGACTTGCATATTGGTATTGATGTTGTAGAACTGCGTTCATATCACTACCACACTGGTTTAATGTATGCCGTATATGCACCCAACCGTGCAGCACCACTGGCTCAAGGTGGTCGTTATGATGGCATTGGCGAGCACTTTGGTCGTGCACGTCCGGCAACCGGTTTCAGTTGTGACTTATATGCACTCAGTGCTGGCCAGTTTGAAACAGCGACTGTGGTGGTTGCACCTAAAGGTACACAAGCAGATTTGCTTGCAGCAATTGCAGATACACGTGGCCAAGGCTTTAGTGTAATTCAATTGTTAGGTGATGATGATTTAAACTCGGTTCCAGGTGCGACTCACCAATTGGTGAATGCAGCCGGGGCATGGAAAGTCGAACAGATTTAATGATCTGAATACGGATCCATTCACGGGTCGCAGATTCAGGTTTTCAATTTTAACAGCATGATGCAATGAGGCTATTATGGGCAAGAATGTTGTGGTACTCGGTACCCAATGGGGCGACGAAGGTAAAGGTAAAATCGTTGACCTGCTCACAGATCAAGCGGCTGCGGTAGTTCGTTATCAAGGCGGACACAACGCAGGCCATACTCTTGTGGTTGGTGGTAAGAAAACTGTATTACACCTCATTCCATCTGGTATTTTACGTGAAAACGTACTGTGCTTAATTGGTAATGGTGTCGTTCTTTCACCTGAAGCACTGATTAAAGAGATGGACATTCTTGAAAAAGAAGGCGTGCCAGTACGTGAACGTTTACGTATTTCTCCAAACTGTCCATTGATTCTTCCACACCACATCGCGCTTGACCAAGCACGTGAGAAAAAACGTGGTAATGCAAAAATTGGTACGACTGGTCGTGGTATTGGCCCTGCGTATGAAGATAAAGTTGCACGCCGTGCAATCCGTGTTGCTGACTTGGTTCGTGGTGGTGAACATCTTAAAGCTCAACTTGAAGAGCTGCTTGAATACCATAACTTCCAGTTGACTCAATTCTTCGGTGTAGAAGCGGTTAAAGTTGAAGATGTTTTAGCGCTTTGTGACGAATGGCGTAAAGTTGTTGCTCCGCTTGTGATTGATGTTACAACCGAGCTTCACAACTACCGTAAAAACGGTCAAAACATCATGTTTGAAGGCGCGCAAGGTTCACTTCTTGACGTAGACCACGGTACATATCCGTATGTGACTTCTTCAAACACCACTGCTGGTGGCGTAAGCTCAGGTTCAGGTCTAGGTCCATTACACCTAGACTATGTACTCGGTATTACCAAAGCGTACACGACTCGTGTGGGTTCAGGTCCATTCCCAACTGAGTTGGTTTATGATGCTGCGAACGACACAGGTGATGCGATTGGTAAACACTTGGGTACTGTAGGTGCTGAATTTGGTGCGTCTACTGGTCGTCAACGTCGTTGTGGCTGGTTCGATGCTGAAATTCTACGTCGTTCTGTAGATGTTAACTCACTTTCAGGTATTTGCTTGACTAAGCTTGATGTACTTGACGGTTTGGAAGAAGTGAAAATCTGTGTAGGTTATGAAGATGCAGATTCTGGCTGTGTTGGTTCTTCTGATGCGCTTGCATTTGAAACTTTAAAACCAATCTACGAAACTATGCCAGGCTGGTCTGAATCTACTTTTGGTGCAAAATCTTTAGATCAATTGCCACAAAATGCGATCAACTACATCAAACGTATTGAGCAGTTAATTGAATGTCCAATCGACATCATTTCGACTGGTCCTGACCGTGAAGAAACCATGATTTTACGTCATCCATTTCAAGCTTAATTTCAGCTTTAACTAGATGCCAAAAAAGCCTCGCCATTGCGGGGCTTTTTTATGTCTATCAGACATAGAAAATAGAGGAAGAATATATTAAGTGCATCGAAAATTCGGGTTTTGCCCGACTAAAGTTGCATTCAGTCATACTGTTTAATGAATTGGCACTTGCTAGAATAACCAATACAAAAGAAATACAAGGTTATGCATGATGCATAAAAACATATCAGCCACGATGTTTTATTCATTACTTTTTGCAATGGGGGGTGCACCGACCATTGCCATGCTGATCATTCAGGCACAAACCCAAGACCCTGCTATTATTAATGCAGCCTTTATAGGATTAAGTGTAATCATTGCATGTATTTTGGTTCCTGTTGTGCTGATACAAAATGCCTTTTTATTTTTAAAGAGAAAAAATGACGAATTGGAGCAGAAAATTAAACCCCTTTGTCGGCTATATTTGGGACTCAATGTTTTATGTCTAATTTATTGGCTTAGTTTTCAGGTTCTTAAATAGGATCGTTTACATAAATGATATGATTATGGATATATTATTAATTTAAACCTCATTCACTATTACATATAATTACTAGAATAGAGACAAGTATTTTTAGGTGGAGATTATTATAATGAACAGCAAGCTTGTTTTAAGTGCGTGCGTTGCGAGTGTAATCACTTTCTCTGGTTGTACTACAGTTGCAGATATGGCAGGAGCAGATTCATCTACATTAAATGTGGCTGCTGCACAAGGATTTAATAAAACTGTTCAAGAAGCGAATGCTAATAAAACTTTAGACACATCATCTACGACTTATAAGCGTATTAATTCAGTTTTTTTACGTTTAAAACCTTATGGTGATCAGATTAACCAAACAGGCCAGAAGTTTGATTGGCAATTAGCTGTACTTAAATCTGATCAGGTGAATGCTTATGTAGCGCCTGGTGGTAAAGTGGTGTTCTATACTGGTATTGTCAATAAACTCAACCTGACTGATGCGGAAATTGCAGCCGTTATGGGCCATGAGATGGTGCATGCTTTGGAGGAACACTCTAAACAAAAAATTGGTGCACAAGCATTAACAGATTTGGCGTTAAACATTGGTCTGGGCTATGCAGGCAATAACGTAGGGCAATTGGGTGCTGCAGCAGCTCAGTTGGGTACTCAGGTAGGTGTGGGCTTGCCATATTCGCGTAGTCTGGAAAGCCGTGCTGACCAAGGTGGTTTAATGTTGATGGCGCGTGCTGGTTATAATCCGCAAGCGGCAATCACGCTGTGGGAAAAAATGAATAAACTCGAAGGTGCAGGTGGCTCATCATTCCTGTCTACTCACCCTTCAAATAGTCAACGTATTGAAGCCATGCGTAAAAACTTGCCTGCTGCACAAGCGATTTATAACAGACGTTAAGTATTGGTGAGTTCATCAAAGGATGCCTGGTGTCAGTGCTGTCCCATAATTTGGATTTTATTTCAGTACTGAATCAACATGATGACCTGTTATTTTTAAGTGTTTGATATTTATTTATACTTAAATTTTTCACAGCCTTGTCTTTTCTTTAAAAGTCTAAATGGGTTTGTGTAGGCTGAACCCTACTTTTGATAGACCAAAAGTAGGCAAAAGTCTTTATTCCCCATACACGACATCCTGTCGTGATGGGGAATGTGTGGCATCCTTGCCACACTCGCGAATCCAATATCTGGAATTCAACTATGGGACAGTAGTGTACCTGGTGCATCCTTTTTTATTTCTCTGCAAAAATAGAATTTTTTTCCTCTACTGCTCAAATTTCATTTTAAAGTAGTGCTTAAAATGAAATTAAGGCGCTGGATTTGGTTGTTGACGGTGAATATCTTCAATACCCTGTAAAATATCTGCCGATAAATCAATTTCAAAAGCCTGGATATTTTCCTTGAGTTGATCAAGATTGGTGGCGCCAATAATGGTGCTGGTGACAAAAAACTGCTGTTTGATAAATGCCAAAGCCAGCTGAGTCAGCGTTAAACCATGTTTTTCTGCAAGTTGAGCATATTGTTCAGTTGCCCATTCACTTTGCGGGTTGCTATAGCGGCTAAAACGTGAAAATAGAGTCACTCGTGCATTGGCTGGGCGTGCACCATGGCGGAATTTACCAGTCAAATAACCAAAAGCGAGAGGGGAATAAGCAAGTAATCCAACATTTTCATAATGGGCAATTTCCGACATGCCAATTTCATAAGTCCGGTTTAACAAGCTATACGGATTTTGTACACTGACAAATTTTTCCAGACCTAATTTCTCAGCCAAATGTAAGAATTTTAAGGTTCCCCATGGCGTTTCATTGGACAGTCCAATATAACGGATACGGCCCTTTTTGATTTCATCACTCAGTGCAGTGAGTGTTTCTTCCAGAGCTGTAATTTCCTTTTTATTTTCAGCTTCTGCATTGCTATAACCTAACTTGCCAAAGAAATTGGTAGGACGTTGTGGCCAATGCAGTTGATAGAGGTCGATATAATCGCTTTGCAAACGTTTTAGCGAGCCATCAATGGCTGAACTGATCTCGGAAGCGGTAAAGCGAGTCTGACCATCACGGATATGGCTACCGCCTTGTGAAGGACCGGCAATTTTTGAGGCAATAAACAGTTTGTCACGCTGACCGCGCTCTGCAATCCAGTTACCTAAAATGCTTTCTGTTGCACCTTGGGTTTCCGGTTTGGGCGGAACAGGGTACATTTCGGCTGTATCCCAAAAAAATAATCCCTGATCCAAAGCATATTCAAGTTGTTGAAACGATTCTGCCTGCGTATTTTGCTCACCAAAAGTCATGGTTCCCAAGCAGATTTCAGGGAGCAGAATGCCGGTATTGGCCAAAGGTTTAAGTTGCATAATGCTTGATCCTTTAATTTTTATCATGAAATTTTAAATAGTTCACAAGACTAACTGATTTTTTGTTCAGCGTTAAATCATGAATAGTATTAACCTTGTCATAAAATTTAAAAAAGCAAAGTTGAAAAAATACAGGTATAAAAAAAGCAAATCTTAAGATTTGCTTTTAGTCTGAATTGAAGAAAAATTATTCTTCATCATCGTAGTCTTCTAAAGATGCATCGGTATCTTCAGTAACCACATCATAAATCAGAATGGCTTTACCATCAGTCTGGATCATGCCTTGTTCTTCCAGTGTCTTTAAGACACGACCGACCATTTCACGCGAACAACCGACAATACGGCCAATTTCTTGACGGGTAATGCGGATTTGTCGGCCATTTGGTAAAATCATGGCTTCTGGTTGAGAAGAAAGATCAATCAGACAGCGTGCAATACGACCAGAGACATCAATAAATGCCAAGTCAGTCACTTTACGTGTAGTATTTTTTAAGCGACGAACAAGTTGGGCAAATACAGCATAGCTCAGATCTGGATACTGTTTGCTTAATTCGTGGAAGTTGTCATAGGTAATTTCGGCAATTTCACATACGTCACGTGTACGAACTTCTGCAGTACGTTGTGGATTTGCTTCAAAAAGACCCATTTCCCCAAAAAAGTCTCCAGCATTCAAATAAGCAACTACAATTTCACGTTCATCATCTTCACGTAAAATAATGGATACTGAACCTTTTAAAATCAAATATAGTGATTTTGATTCTGAGCCTGCATCTACAATTGCAGTACGTTTTGGATAACGGTTTATATATGCACGTTTTAATAATGCTTTCACTGACTCGGGGAGTTGACCTGGAGACAGTGCATCGGTGCTTAGTTGTGAAAAGTTTGAAGTCATGCTAACGGTTCCGAATATGGATAATCAATAGATCGCACAAGACCTAAAGTGAACTTGTCACACAGTAGAGCTGAAATTCCTTATCAACTCAATTTATGTTAGTGTACAGGTACATCGTAAATTTATAGTTTTTTTCAGGTAGTTGCAATGCAAACAAGCGTTCATTGGCTAGAGAATGTTGCTTTTGAAGCAAAATCGGAAAGTGGTCACCAAATCGTGATGGATGGAGCTGAGGCATATGGTGGTCAAAACCGTGGACCACGTCCTATGGAACTGATATTAATGGGACTTGGTGGGTGTGCTTCCTTTGATATTGTGACTATTTTAAAGAAATCACGTCAAGATGTGACTGATGTCGTATGTCAGCTCAAAGCTGAGCGTGCAGATGCTATTCCAGCCGTGTTTACCAAAATCCATTTACATTTCGTGGTGACCGGTAAAGCTGTGAAAGAAAAACAGGTGGCTAAAGCAGTAGAACTTTCTGCGGAAAAATACTGTTCAGCCAGCAAAATGCTTTCAGATGGTGGGGTGGAAATTACCCACGATTTTGAAATTATTGAAGCAGAATAATCAATTATTAATGGCAATTCATTTGTGGGTTGCCATTTTTTTATCTAAAGCAAAATTTAAAGATTTTGATCATATAAAAAAGTCACATTTCATCTTGTTATTGATTTAAAAATGACCCATTACACTTTTGATTTAATCCTTTCCTGAAAATTCAATTTCATAATGTTTATAAAGCAGATTGATTGACTCACGGTCTAAAAAGTTTTTTAAACCTTGATGATATGTCCCGAAAAGATCCAAAAATGTATTTTAAATAGAATCTCATACATAAATGATCAAAATGAACTTGAAAAAATTAACTTAAATACCCATATTATAACTAGGGTTTATATTTTACGTTGATTGTATTAGTCATTGAAAATTAAAATATTTTTTAAGAAATTTTATTGAAAAATATCAAACCATTCCCATCTATTATCCAAGTACAAAATTTGTTGTGAGGAAAATAAGAATGCGTTTTGAAAAATTTACAAATCGCTTGCAGCAAGCTTTATCAGATGCTCAATCTCTGGCAATGGGTAAAGATAATACCTCAATTGAAGGTATTCATATTTTATCCGTGTTATTGGAAGAGCCTGCCAATATCAGCTTGTTACAGCAAGCCGGGGCAAATCTACGAAATCTTCAAACCAAGTTGCAGCAAGCATTGAATGATGCACCGACCATCGCCAATCCGACCGGTGATATTAATCTTAATCCTGAAGCGGTTCGTGCCTTAAATCTGGCAGACAGTTATGCGCAAAAAGCCGGGGATGAGTTTTTATCTACCGACTGGGTGCTACTCGCTTTAGCTGAAACTGGTGCAACCAAAACTTTATTAAATAATGTCGGCGTAACCACTGAGGGTTTACGCAAAGCAATTGAAAATATTCGAGGCGGCGAAAAAGTCATGAGTAATACCCACGAAGATCAACGTGATTCACTCAATAAATACACCATAGATTTAACTGAACGTGCCATGTCCGGCAAACTGGATCCTGTGATTGGCCGTGATGAAGAAATTCGCCGCACCATTCAGGTCTTGTCGCGTCGTACCAAAAACAACCCGGTCCTGATTGGTGAACCCGGTGTTGGTAAAACTGCCATTGTGGAAGGTTTGGCGCAACGTATTGTCAATGGGGAAGTACCCGAAGGTCTAAAAGGCAAAAGGGTATTGTCTTTGGACTTGGGTTCATTGCTGGCAGGTGCCAAATATCGCGGTGAATTTGAAGAGCGCTTAAAAGCTGTCCTCAAAGATTTGGCCAAGTATGAAGGCGAAATCATTCTGTTCATTGATGAGCTGCATACACTTGTTGGTGCAGGTAAAGGTGAAGGTGCCATGGATGCGGGCAATATGTTAAAACCTGCATTGGCGCGTGGTGAATTACGCTGTGTCGGTGCAACCACGCTCGATGAATATCGCCAATTCATTGAAAAAGATGCGGCTTTGGAACGTCGTTTCCAGAAAGTCTTGGTCGATGAACCGAGTGTTGAAGATACCATTGCAATTTTACGTGGCTTGAAAGAAAAATATGCGACCCATCATGGGGTGCAGATTCTGGACTCCGCCATTATCGCTGCTGCGAAAATGTCACATCGTTATATTACTGACCGCCAATTGCCAGATAAAGCCATTGACCTGATTGATGAAGCAGCTTCGCGGATTAAAATGGAAATTGATTCCAAACCTGAGCCACTCGACCGTCTGGACCGCCGTTTGATTCAATTAAAAATGCAGTTGGAAGCCGTGAAACAGGATGCAGATTCGGTCAGTAAAGCTGAAGTTTCACATCTGGAAAAACAGATTGCTGAAGTGCAGAAAGAATATAGCGATCTGGAAGAACAGTGGATTGCCGAGAAAAGACTGGTTGAAGGTACCAGTCAGGCGCAAGTGGAACTGGACAAGGCGCGTACTGCATTTGAAAAAGCCCAGCGTGAAGGTGACCTGGCCGAAGCCAGCCGTTTGCAATATGGGGTTATTCCAGAACTGCAAAAACGTCTTGCTGCCGAAGAGGTTGCTGAGGAAAACGGTGAGGAACCGAAACTCATTCGTACCAAAGTCACTGAAAATGAAATTGCCGAAGTAGTCAGTGCGGCAACCGGTATTCCAGTTGCAAAAATGCTGCAAGGTGAGCGTGAAAAATTACTGCATATGGAAGAATTCTTGCATAGCCGTGTTGTGGGGCAGGATGAAGCTGTGGTGGCGGTATCCAATGCGGTGCGTCGTTCACGTGCGGGCTTGTCTGACCCGAACCGTCCAAGTGGTTCGTTCCTGTTCCTCGGCCCAACCGGGGTAGGTAAAACCGAGTTGACCAAAGCCTTGGCAAACTTCCTGTTCGACAGTGATGATGCTATGGTGCGTATTGACATGAGTGAGTTCATGGAGAAACATTCGGTCAGCCGTCTGGTGGGTGCGCCTCCGGGATATGTCGGTTATGAAGAGGGTGGTGTTTTAACGGAAGCTGTACGCCGTAAGCCATATAGCGTGGTGCTGTTTGATGAAGTCGAGAAAGCGCATCCAGATGTATTTAACATCTTGCTGCAAGTACTGGATGATGGTCGTTTAACCGACTCGCAAGGTCGTGTGGTGGACTTTAAAAATACGGTGATTGTGTTGACTTCCAATCTGGGTTCACAAGATGTACGTGAATTGGGCGATAATGCAACTGATGATGAAGTTCGTGCAGTTGTGATGAGCGCAGTATCTCAACATTTCCGTCCGGAATTCATTAACCGTATTGATGAGCTGGTCGTGTTTCATTCACTGAAAAAAGCACAAATTCGTGGTATTGCCGATATTCAACTGGACCGTTTACGTGCACGTTTAAGTGAAAAAGACATGCGTCTTTCAGTTGATGACAGTGCATTTGATCAATTGATTGAAGCCGGTTTTGACCCAGTATATGGTGCTCGTCCTTTGAAACGTGCTATTCAACAACAAGTTGAAAATACATTGGCGCAAAAAATTCTGAGTGGTGAATTTTTACCAGGCGATACCATCTTGGTGAGAGGTGAAAATGGTCACTTGCAATTTGAGAAAATGAAATTAAGTTAATCACTTGATTTAACTAAAAGATAAAAATAGAGAAAAAAACCTGGCTTTGGCCGGGTTTTTTTATTATTAACGTTTATCGTATTTTTGTAAAATTCATCTATTTTTATTTGATTTCTCAACTTTTTAAACCTTAAGATGGCGTCGCTTTGCATTAATACTTGCATAAAAAGCAGTTAAAACAAAAACAATATGGCCTTCCACAAAGAGAAGGTTACATGGAATCGTAATCATGATCGAATTTAAGTTAGTACGTTTGCTCAAAAACGAGCCTTATAGTGCTTATAAAAAATGTAGCCAAGTCACGGTTCAAGAACTCAAGTGTATGTATGGTATTTATCAAAAATATTATGCCAATACGCGTTATGAAATTTTTGAGCGTGACTTTTTAGAAAAAACCGGTGTTTTCCTTATTTTAGAACCTAAAAATAAACAAATCGTTGGTTTTTCTACCGTAATGGAGCGTGATTTTGTCGTTAATGGTAAAGCGCATCATGCCTTTTTTAGTGGTGATACCATTATTGAAAAAGAATATTGGGGCAACAGGGCTTTAACCCGTGCGATGTTTCGTTATATCGTGAGCTTTAAAATACGTTATCCATTGAAGCCAATTTACTGGATCTTGATTTCCAAAGGATTCAAGACCTATTTACTGTTGGCTAATAATTTTTATAGTTATTATCCGCACTATAATGAAAAACATCCTCATTTAAAGGATTTTGTGGAATCTTATTGTCATCAATATTTTTCTGAATATTATGAGAAATCTACAGGCTTACTGAATTTTGGTGATGACTATCAGCCTTTAAAAGCAGATGTGGCTCCTATTACCGATGATGTACGTGAAAAAAATTTCAAGATTGCATTTTTTGAAGACAAGAACCCAACTTGGGTGGATGGTACTGAACTAGCTTGTATTGGTGAATTGCGTTGGAGTGATTTATACCGTTATGTAAATCGTTTCTTGAGTAAAAACACCAGTGAAAGTAAATATGATAGTAAAAATCGTTATAAAAACCGCGCTCTGCAGATCGCCTCGGACTCAAATTCTAAGGTGGCATAACGATGGGTTTATTGCTTTCAGCTTCACATCAAATATTGGAATTTGCCTGCCGCAAAGCTTTCAACCGCTATCGGCAGCAAGCGAATGATTTAGAAGTGATCCAACGACAAAAGTTGGATCAATTTTTAAAACAACATAGCTCACAAAGTCTGAGTTATGAGGGCTTTGCAGAACAATATCCCCTGACACGATATGCAGATTGGAAAGAGAAAATTGAACAATCCCGGCAAAGCGGGAAAAACGGTTTAGGACCAGAGAAAATTGTACGTTTTCAGCCCACCAGTGGTTCAAGCGAAGCACTGAAATTTATTCCTTATACACAATATTTCCTCAATGAACTGGATGAAGCGATTGGACTGTGGTTAAGCAATTTATATCGCCAGCATCCTCAATTAAAAAACTCGACCCATTATTGGTCAGTATCCTGGTTGCCAGAAAGCCAGCGCAAACTTTTAGAAAATAGCAATCTAAACGATGACAGTGCTTTACTGAATGTTTCCAAGCGGGTATTGAGCAAAATCACCCAATCCGTGCCGACCGACATTGCACTGGCAGAATCGGCCGAAGATGCCATGTTTGCCACGGCGGTATTTTTGGTAGCAGATAAAAATTTAGGCATGATTTCAGTCTGGAGTCCGACATTTGCATTACAGTTACTCGATATTATCGAGCAATCTCAGGATGAAATTGTCAGGGTGTTAAAAACGGGACGATGGTCACGCCAAGGTCTGAATTATTTGCCAGCTCCAAAGTCATGCGAACAAAGTTATAAATTGCAGCGACTCCATTTACAGAATCCAGTGGCCTGGAAAGAGCTTTGGCCGAAATTGACCCTGATTTCCAGTTGGGACACGGCCAGTGCGGAGCGCTGGGCAAAAAATTTACAAGATCGGGTAGCCAATGTTGCCTTTGAAGGTAAAGGCTTATGGGCAACAGAAGGTGTAGTCACCATTCCGTTCTCAGATCGTTTTCCGCTCAGTTATCAATCACATTTTTATGAGTTTATTCTGCAGGACAGTGAACGAGTCGTACCGTCTTGGCAGCTTAAAGTAGGTGACATCGTCAGTCCGGTGATTACCACTGGTTCTGGTTTGATTCGTTATGTGATTGATGATGAACTGGAAGTGATCGATTTTTATCAACGGATTCCATGTTTCCGCTTTCTAGGACGGAAAATGACAGTCGATCTGGTGGGTGAGAAACTGGATCATAGTGTGGCAGTCAAAGTTTTGGCAGAATTTAAGCAGGAAGATTATCTACCGATCAGTATTTTGGGTATTGAACATTGCCATGAGAAAAAGCCGCATTACATGATGTTGAGTGAAGGAAATATCCATAAACAACCGAGTGCTGCTGCTTTAGATCAGTTATTAAAAGAAAATTTTCATTATGAATTGGCCCGCAACCTTGGGCAGCTAGATGAGCCCGAAGTAAAACATGTAAAAAATGCCTGGGATTATTACAAAAACCTGGCTATGAAAAATGGAATGATCGAAGGCAATATTAAGCCTGAACCATTGAAAAAAATGAAAACAAAAATAATTTGAGTAAAACTTTATGAACATGAATGTATTACATGCATTGAACGACAATAATAATGAAATTTATCGTTCTTCAAACGAGCCCAATTTTGTGGTGCGATCAGCTACAGCAGCAGATGATGCGCAACTGGTAAAGTTGATCGCGGAAACCATGCCGAGTAATGGTATGACTTGGGCTTTTGAGCGTTATCCGAGTTATCTGAGTGCCAGCCATGCGCAATATCATCATCCTGATATTAAATTGGTCGTGCCAGCGGATGATCACTCAGAAATTGTCGCCATGATGAATTTGGGTTGGCGCAACTGTTTTATCAATGGCAGGTCAGAAGTATTGCGCTATGTCGCGGATTTACGCATGTTACCTGAGCATCGTGGCAACAAGGTCATGCGCTTGTTGATGGATTATGTCTATGATGAAATTCCACGTGAGACTATTTTTGAAAGCGTGGTTCTAGAAGACAATACTGTGGCATGTGGGATTTTACATAACGAGCGTAAAGGTTTTCCCATCCCTTTTCATTATGACGATATTCGTACCTTTACTGTTTCCCAGGCAGTTAAACCGGCACAATTTTCTCAGTATAATTTTCAGCAAATGAATGCGAGTCATGTCAGTCAAGTGAATGCCTTTATACTTTCAATGAAAGAGCATTATAACTTTCTGCCCCATTATGATTTTTCCGGATTGGCGGAATCCAATCATCCATTTTGGCTAGGCATGAAAATTCATGATTTTTATCTGATGTATGACCAAAATCATAAGATGGTAGGATTGTATGGATTGTGGAATCAGAAAACCTTTAAGCAGACCCGTGTAGTGAAGTATTCACTGCCATTAAAAATGCTGAAACCTTTTTATAATGTCTATGCTGAAATTCGTGGTGTCTTAGCTTTGCCCAAGGTCAACAATGCCTTTGAATATCTTATGATTCATAGTGCACTATGTCATCCTGAACAACTCGATGTATTTGCCAGCCTGATTTTTCATGCCAAGCAACAAACAAAATTACGCCAGAAACAGGCATATTGTATTACTTTGGCTAATAATGACCCAAGAATCAGCTGGATGGATAAGACTACTTCACATGTCATTCAAGCCAAACACTATTTCCATAGCTTTAAAGCCTCTCCATATACGACTTTTGATCGGAGAAAAGTTAGTTATCTGGAAGTTGGTCGAATTTAAGTGAGCTTCATCATTGCTCAGTCATATAATCAGGCTGGGTTTATGTAGCTATCTGAAAATATTATATTTATTTTAATTCATGATGAGGCTTGTCATAAACTAAAAGAAAAGACGGCATTTTAACAGTTGGGACTAATTATAAGTGTGGTACAAAGAAGTTTTTAAATTAAAACACTTAGAAGTAAGAGGTTACATCTTGGTCAGCCTCTTTTATTGCTGAATATCGGGAACTACGGAAATTCAATTGTTGTGATTTAAAAAATATTGTTAGCTTACTCAATAATAAAAAAGGAGCAGGTGAATCATGAAGATGCACGATAAAAATGGCTGTGACAGCCAACGATTTAAAATTAAAAAAATCATGGCAATGAATTTGCTGTTACTGATGTGTTCCTGGGGCAATGCTGAGACTTATTTGTCGGATCATAAATTGGCAGAACAGCAGAGTGATGCAAAACATATGGATACTCAAAGTATTCAGCGGTTGCAAAAAAGTATTCAACAACCGGTTGAGCAGCAGCAACAAGAAAGTAAGGCATTGAGTAATCAGAACAGTCAGGAAATTCAACAACAAACGATTGATTAAACAGTATTATCTGATGATCAAATGCAAAAGAAGAAAGCAGCGGAATTATTGCATCTCAATGAAAAACAGGATTTAACTTATTCGACGGTTCGTTTGTTTGATATTGTCAATCAGGCAGATAGCTCAAGGCTGAATAATTTTGAGGGGATAAGTATAGAGATGAAACCTTAAGCAGCATTTCATCTCTAGGATTTATCACCGATTAATTTTGTGGATGTTGAATTTTCCAGGCACGGTGAATTTTAGTATTACGTTTAAAGTCGAGGCCAATGGTTTCATTGGTAATTTCCTGAACCTCAAAGAACGCTAAAATTTCTTCGTCCATTTCAAAACCACGATAGTTGTTAGAGAAATACAAGGTACCTTCTGTGGTTAAGCGGTTCATTGCACGCTTGATCAGAGACAAGTGGTCACGTTGCACATCGAATGTGCCATGAAACTTTTTCGAATTCGAGAACGTTGGTGGGTCAATAAAGATCAGATCATATTGCTCATGACCTTCTTTGAGCCATTCAAAACAGTCGCTGGCAAAGAACTGGTGCTGTTCATCGGCATGATCCACAGTCAAACCGTTTAGAACAAAGTTTTCTTTAGACCAGTTCAGATAAGTATTAGACAAATCGACACTGGTGGTACTTGCAGCGCCACCTAAAGCAGCATGCAGGCTGGCAGTAGAGGTATAGCTATACAAGTTTAGGAAATGTTTGCCTTTGGCTTCTGCCGCAATACGTAAACGCATTTGACGGTGGTCAAGGAACAAGCCGGTATCCAGATAATCAGTCAGGTTGACCAAAATTTTGGCTTTACCTTCTTGCACGATAAAACGTTTAGACGCGGTACTTTGTTTGGTGTACTGGTTTTTACCTTCTTGACGGGCACGTGTTTTAATAAAGATCGCATCACGGCCTAAACCAGTTACCGAACGAATGGCCTGTAAGGCAAGATTAAAACGTTTTTTAGCCTTTTCAGGATCAATTGTTTTTGGTGGCGCATATTCTTGTACGTGTAAACGATCACCATACAAATCAACTGCAACATTAAAATCTGGCAAGTCTGCATCATACAAACGCAAGCAGAAAATATTTTCTTTCACTGCCCATTTTTTCAAAGCTTGCATGTTTTTTTGCAGACGGTTGGTAAAGTCTTGTGCACCTTCAATTGGCTCAAACTGTTGTGGTTGCCAATGCGCTAAAAATGGTTGTGATACAGCAGCCGGTTTGATGATACCGAAACGCACATAAATCGGCAGTTTACCATTCATCAAGCGCAAAATTTGCGGTTCATTAAATGCCAGCACGTCAGCCTGTTCAACCTGTGCCGCAATGACTGCTGCATATTGGTTTGGGAAGTTCTTTTGTAACAGGGCAGATAAACCTAAGTATAAAGCACGGTTAGAGGCTTTATCACCTAAACGCTCACCATAAGGTGGGTTGGTGACAATAAATGAAGTTTTGCCTTCAGCCTTGAAATCTGGCCAGTCTGCAAGTGTGCGTTCTTCAATTTTGATATGGTCGAGTAGTTTTTCAAAACCAGCCGCAATGATGTTTTGTTTGGTTGCTTTCACAGCTTCCCAGTCTGCATCATAGGCATAGAATTGCGGTAAAGGCTGTTCCAATGCTATTTGATGACGTTCAGCTGCTTCAGCTTTAATTGACATCCACAGTTCATGGTCATGACCGTTCCAGCCGTTAAAACCAAAACGACGGACCAGACCTGGAGCACGGTCAGTAAGCATCATCAATGATTCAATGATAAAGGTACCAGAACCACACATTGGATCTAGAATAATGTCTGGTTTGCGTTGATTTAATTTTGCTTTTTGCAGAATGGCTGCAGCAAGGTTTTCTTTAATTGGGGCATCGGTCATGTAATGACGATAACCACGTTTATGTAAGGAATCACCGGATAAATCCAGGCAATAGGTATGTGCAGTCTTGCCTGCTAGGACGTACAGCGTAATTTCAGGCTGTTTGATGTCGATACTTGGACGTTTGCCCACGGCTTCCATAAAGGAATCCACAACACCATCTTTGACTCGTAAAGTGGCAAATTGCGTGTTGACCTTAATTTCACGTTCTACATGTAAACGCACAGCAAATGTACTTTGTGGTGCAAAAATTAAAGACCAGTCAAAGTTAATTGCACCTTCATAGAGCTCTTCAGCCACATCTCGTGCATCTCGCGTATGTTCCAATTCATGTGTATGAATGGGAGTTAAGACACGTGAAGCAAGACGTGACCACATGCAAATACGGTATGCATTTTCCAATGTGCCTTTGAAAATTAAACGACCCGGTAACTGTTCAATATTTTGAACACCTAAACCTTCAATTTCCTCGCGGAGTAAGGTTTCAAGTCCATCTGCACAGGTGACCCAGTATGTAGAAAGACGTGGTTTCGAATTCATGTAAATTTCCAAAAGCAACAAAGCAATCTAATATTTTAACGTATTTTCACTGCTTTGGGCGGATGATCTTGAGAAGTTGTTAGATAAATTATTTGCTTGAAATAAAGAATGTTTAAGCCTTTGATGATGAATTCTTTAGCCAAATTATGGTGCTTCATGGAAAGGGTGATAAAAAATAATTTTTATATTTCACGTTATTGGTACATATTTTGCACAATCTTAACGGCACATTTTGTTAGATGTGTGATGAAACATCCAATTACAGGTTTCATGTTTTCAATTAGATATAGATATGCATTAAGTCAGGGGATCGTGATGAATGAAGTTTTAACTCAAGGTGAAGTATTTTCAATTTCCACTTTAATTTATGCTCGTCTTCGCCGTGTTGCCGGACGAGTAATAGACGTGATGTATATGGTTGAAAATAAAAATTACGCTCAACATGTAGTGGATCTAGCAACAGCAACACAAGATACCGAACTAAAGCGTTTGGTGACACGCTTATATTCAGTTATGGACCTTTCTGTCGAGCCTGAAGTTGAACAGATTGAAGAATTGATTGCAGAACCTATTATGGAAGAAACATATCATTCTGATGTGACAGAAGAAGAAATCTATCGTGCTCAAGTTTCGCATCATTATATTGGTGCCTTACGCTAACTTGGTTAGGATCTATTTAAATGAAATCATTGATTTAGAGCAAGTATAGGCAGTTGAATTTTTGAATGATTATATGCATGGGAATACAAAAGATAATTAAGTGATAAAAAGCTGATTAATGTTTGAATGTGATCAATTGAGTTTAAATTATCTCATTGAAATATTGGATAGCAATTTTAATATCCATTTTTATTATCTAGACGGTTTTTGCACAATTATTGAAAACTTCAACTGCCACAGGTAGGGAATATCTGTATAATACGTTGACTTAACGTATAAGGAATCTCTCATGCACTTGGCGGCATTGCATACTCCGAGCCAGATTCAACTCAACCAAGATGGTAACCTAAAACACTTCCTCACCATCGAAGGTCTTTCTAAACAAACCCTCACAAAAATATTGGACACTGCGGAGTCCTTTTTTAATGACCAAAATCAGCTCATTACCAACAATCTTCTTGAAGGTCGTACGGTGATGAATCTGTTTTTTGAGAACTCGACCCGTACCCGAACCACTTTTGAAGCTGCGGCAAAGCGTTTATCTGCTAATGTCTTGAATATTGATATTGCACGTTCCAGTACATCTAAAGGTGAAACCCTGCGTGATACGCTATGGAACTTGGAAGCGATGGCAACCGATATTTTTGTGGTCCGCCATTCATCTTCAGGCGCGCCACATTTCATTGCCAAAGATGTTTGTCCGCATGTCGCAATTATCAATGCCGGTGATGGCCGTCATGCCCATCCGACACAGGCAATGCTTGACATGCTGACCATTCGCCGTGAAACCAAAAAGAATTTTGAAGACATCAGTATCGCCATCATTGGTGACATTAAACATTCACGTGTCGCACGTTCAGATGTTGCCGCTTTACAAACCTTGGGCTGTAAAGATATCCGTGTGATTGCACCAAATACCTTGTTACCTTACGGTTTTGATGAATATGGCGAAGGTATTCGTCTGTTCAACAACATGGAAGCTGGTATCAAGGATTGTGACGTGATCATCACGCTCCGTATTCAAAACGAACGCATTGATTCGCCAGCACTTTCTTCACAAGCTGAATTTTACAAAATGTACGGGCTGAACAAAGAACGTCTGGCCATGGCTAAACCGGATTGCATCGTGATGCATCCAGGCCCAATGAACCGGGGCGTAGAAATTGATTCAAGTATTGCCGATGGTAAACAGTCTGTGATTTTGCATCAGGTGACCAATGGGATTGCAGTGCGTATGGCGGTGTTGGCTTTGTCGATGCAGGGCCAGTTGCAGGAAAAAGGTTTGTTAGAAGCAGTTGCGGGATAAGGGAAAAGTCATGAGTAGTGTAAAAATTGAAAATGTACGTGTCTTAGACCCAATTAACAAAACTGACCGCGTACAAACGGTATTTATTGAAAACGGCAAACTGGTTGCTGAAACGGCCAATGTGACTGAAACCATTGATGGTCAAGGCAAATGGTTGATGCCAACTATGGTGGATTTGTGTGCACGTTTACGTGAACCCGGTCAGCAGCAGCATGGCACTTTGAAGTCTGAAGGGAAGGCTGCGCGTGATAACGGTATTCTGCACGTGTTTACCCCACCAGACTCTAAACCGATCGTTCAGGACAACGGTGCTCTAATTCATGGTTTGGTGGAAAAAGCCATGCTGGATGGTGGTATCTATTTGCAAGTGATTGGTGCGCAAACACAAGGTTTGAAAGGCAATCAACCGGCCAATATGGCGGGCCTAAAAAAAGGTGGCTGTACGGCAGTATCGAATGCCAGTGCGCCATTTGCTGATGATGATGTGGTGATTCGTACTCTTGAATATGCAGCTGGTTTAAACATGACCGTGGTGTTCTATGCAGAAGAGCCGCAAATTGCCAAAGATGGTTGTGTGCACGAAGGCTTTATTGCTTCACGTCAGGGCTTGCCGATGATTCCTGCTTTGGCAGAAACTGTAGCCATTGCCAAATACTTGCTCATGATTGAAGCGACCGGGGTACGTGCCCACTTTGGTTTATTGTCTTGTGGTGCTTCGGTAGAACTGATTAAAAATGCCAAAGCTAAAGGCCTACCAGTGACTTGCGATGTTGCCATGCATCAGTTGCATTTAACTGATAACTTGATTGATGGTTTTAATTCACTGGCGCATGTGCGTCCACCTTTACGTTCTGAACAGGACAAGGCATTGCTTCGCCAAGGCGTGAAAGAGGGCGTGATTGATGCGATTACAACTCATCATGAACCACTCAGCAGTTCTGCAAAAATGGCGCCTTTTGCGGAAACGCAACCGGGTTTCACCGCTTTTGATACATTTGTACCCTTTGGTATTCAACTGATTAATGAAGGCTTGTTCGAACCTTTGGAATGGGTGGAAAAAGTGACGGTTGCTCCGGCTAAAGTGGCAAACATGTTTGAGCGCTGGACTGAAGAAGCAGGTTGGGCTTTGCTTGACCCTAAACTGGAATGGATAATTACTAAAGAGAGTATTATCTCTCAGGGTAAAAATACCCCGCTGATTAACCAAAAAGTGGTGGGTAAAGTGCTGCAAACCTTTGCGGTTTAATTGATTTAACGCCGTCTTAAAATTTGAAAAGTCAGCTTCGGCTGGCTTTTTTTGTGACTAAATTGTTATTTTTTGAATATTTTGTTTATAATTATGTAAATAAAAGAGGGTGTTTTAATGAAACTTAACAATAAATCATTTTTTGTGCTTATTTCAACATTAGCTTTAGCTGGCTGTAATAATCCTTTTTCTAAACATGTGAAATGTGATGATGAATCGGCAACATCACTGGTTACACAAGTGTTACAAGATGACTTGGCTCAATCTTTGGAGCATGAACTTAAAACCTTAATTAAAAATGGTGCAATTAAAGATTTAGATCCGACAAAGCTTAAACTTTCAGCAAAAAATATCCAATTTGCTTTGGCAGATAGCAGAACAGATTTTATTGATCCCAATAGTCCAAAAACATCATGTTCAGTAGATTTAACTGCGACTATTCCTTCTGATCTGGTCAAAAAATCTGATGAAGCAAGAGCTAAAGTGGATGCTGTAAGTGTAGAGCAACATGCAAATAATTTAGACGTAGATTATGAAAATCATAAGGTGCATTTAACACTCGAGTATGTACTGCAACCTACCGATAAAGGCGATAAAGTTTTAGCACTACTTAAAAATACGGCTAATATGCAAACATTACTTTCAGAAACTTTAACCTATGCATTTTTAAAGCCTCAGATTGAAAAAAATCAAATTAGAAATCTGGAAGCTAATAAAGCAGCTGTGCAAAGAAATAATGCCGAAAATATTGATTACTCGGCAAGTAATGAAGCTATAGAAGCAACTGATGCAGCAACTACTGCAGCCTCAGAAGCGTATTACGAAGATTATTAATAATTTATTTTTTGAAAAACAAAGACGAATTGAAAAATAGGGTAGTTATGAAACTTAAATTATTAGGATTAATCGGTTGTATGTTGTTTATGTCTGGCTGTGACAAGATGCAATCTATCACTGGTAGCACGGTAAAATGTGATAATGAGACTGCAAAACAGTTAGTTGTTGAAAGTTTTAGTAAGACAGTCAGTGATATTTCTGCAGAACGTGTTAAAGAGTTAATTGATACTGAAAACGTGACTATTGATATGGGGAAGTTACGTAGCACGCTTCAACAAATCACATTTAATGTCAATGATGTGCGTACCAATAATTCAGACCCAAATAGTAATAAACAGTATTGTGCAACGGAATTTGTCGTTAAAATTCCAGCTCAAATGATAAAGGATGCGGACGCTTCACGTGCTGTTTATGATGAAAATAATATTGCTCAAGCTGCTGTATTATCAGACTTATCATTTGAAGCTAATCAGTTAAAAAAGGAAATTGAATATTTAGTTCAACCTACAGATGATGGCAAAAAAGTTTATGTAACTTTAGAAAATCCAGATGCTCTAGCATATTTCGTGCGAGATATAGCAGTAGATTCTTTGGTTAAAACAGCACGACAAAATGCAGCTGAAGTGGCGAAACAAGAAGAGATGAAGCGTGTGGCAGAAGAAGATGCAGCCGCAAAAGAGTATCAAGCGGTTTTAATTTCTGAAGCTCAAACGAATTACGATAAAGCCAATAAGAACTTAAACTTAGTCTGGAACTCGACTACGAAAGAAGTACGTAGCCAACTTTTGGATGAACAAAGAATTTGGCTGAAAAAACGTGAGCTAGAATGCAAATTAGACAGTTCGAATGCTGATAATCCTGAAGTTTATCGACTAAATTGTGAAACGAATATGACCACTCAGCGCACGACAGAGTTACGTCAAAAAATCTATTATTTAGAAGAATAATTTTTCTGAATAGTAAAAAAGTCAGCTTCGGCTGGCTTTTTTTGTGGCTGAAAAATAATAGTATTCAAATAATACAATTAATTACACTGTATAAAAAATCACCATATAAACTAAAAAATACATGATAAAAAGCACAATAAAAGGATGAAAGAATGAATATTAATTTGATTGATCTATTAAAGCAGAAAGTATCTGCAATGGTTCTTGAAGGTGAAACAGCACATTTGAGTGAAAAGAGTCAGGCGCTGAGCAGTTTTTTCCCTATTCTATTGGCTATCTTTAAATCCAAACCCGATTTAGTTGCAAATTTACAAAGTCAATTAAACCCGAGATTGGGAGACATTTTTAGTATAAATCCTGCATTGAAGCAGGAGTTTTTGCAACAGCTCTCCGGTACAGTACCTACTGAAAACATTGAATCTACCTTAAACCGTTCTATTGCACCTACCTTGGGTTTTTTGGAAACCGAAGCGGGTTCTGCTGAGCCTAGCGCCATTTCACATCTCATAGAAACATATTGGCCTGCTGTGTCGGCAGCATTGCCACACTGGGCCCCTGTACTTTTAAGTGCATTGGGTGTCAGTACTGCATCGGAACAAAGTTTGCATCAGGCACCTTCTGCAGAACCTTATGTCGCGGTTGAGGAAAAAAAGAAAACAGGTGTTTTACTCCCATTAATAGCTTTTATCATTTTAGCTGCACTATTAGGCCTTATCTTTAAATCATGTTCAGAAAAAAAAGACACCCCACCATCAAGTGGTGTCCCGGCTCAAACTGCAAGTACGCAACCGGCAAAGTTACAACTGAGCACCGGTTCAACAGGAGATCTAACAACCTGCCAGTTATATTCTGGCAATGCTGGTTATATTGATATTTTACAAAACGAGATAAAACAAATTTTTAATCACAACACAGGTTGTGGTGTGGAAAACAATGCGTCTTATCATTCAGAATTTATTGATCAAGATTCAATTCCCAGTGTGCTGAAGTTAGTCAAAGGTGTGCCAAATGCGTCTTTAATCTGGATGGGCGATCAGCTCTCCATTCAGACTGCAAATCCGGCAGATGCAGAACAGCTGGCTGCGAAAATTAAGCCACTGGTTAAAAATATGACGGTGATGACCCAAGCGGTGACTGCGAGTTCAACGGCTGTTGATACCAGTGCGGCAATTAGTGCAGGCAATACCAGTGCAGAAAAAGCACTAGCAGAAATCAATCCGGATCAGATCCGTGCCCTGGATATTGCCACGGCACTGAATATGCAAATTATTAATTTTGCCAGTGCCAGTACTGAAATTCCGGATGCCAATAAATCAATTCTAGATCAAGCAGCTGCGCTGATTAAGCGTGCACCACAAGTCCACTTGACCATCAAGGGGCATACCGATGCTGTAGGCAATGCCGAAGCTAATAAGGCATTGTCACAAAAACGTGCCCAAGCCATTGTTGATTATCTGGTGAAACAGGGTGTTGATCCGGCGCAGTTACAGGCTGTAGGTTTTGGACAGGAACAACCGGTTGCAGACAATGCGACGGCTGAAGGCCAGTTTAAGAATCGCCGTATTGAATTTGAAGTATTGAATACGGAGACGGGTGTGGTTCGTGAGGTAAATGAAGAAGGAGTCAAGAGACAGTAAATTTATAGTTTTCATGGTTTTCATAAAAAAATCCCCGAGTTACACGGGGATTTTTTTATGGGAGTTGTTCCTATATCACCATTAAATACAAGCACGAATTGATTCACACTTTTTTTATTGGCATGCTGTGCTGAATGAAAAAATGTGAAGTGATTATGCGTATTAGTTTTATCGGTGCAGGGCGAGTTGCACATCATTTGGCTGCGGTTTTAAGCCAGCAGCATCAGATTGTGCAAATTTATAGCCGTACTTTGGCGCATGCACAAACTTTGGCCCAGCAGACGGGTGCAACAGCAATCTCGAAGATGATGGAGCTTCATCCTGACATTGATTTGGTCATTATTGCGGTCAGCGATCAGGCGATTGCCTCAGTCATTGCTGAGCTACATCAACAATTACCCGAAGTGCTGGTTGTACATACCTCAGGAAGTACCGATATTGAAATCCTGACGCAGGTGCATGCCCGTGCCGGTGTTTTTTATCCTTTGCAGACCTTCAGTCTGGATCGCGAGATTGCATGGGTGGAAACGCCGTTATTTGTTGAAGCCAAGTCTGAACAGGATTTGGCGCTATTAACCGAACTTGCCCATCAGCTCAGTCACCGAGTTTATTCATATTCATCAGCGCAGCGTCTCAGTCTGCATTTGGCCGCTGTATTTGCCTGCAACTTTAGCAATTATTGTTATGACATGGCGAAACAGATTGTAGATGCGCAGCAGGTCGATTTTTCGCTGCTGTATCCTCTCATTGTGGAAACGGCCAATAAGGCCGTCCAGCATGATCCCAAGCAGATGCAGACGGGGCCGGCGATGCGCGGGGATCAAAATATTCTGAATATGCACCAGCAAATGCTGGATGATGCACAGCGAGAAGATTTAAAAGAGATTTACCACTTGATGAGCCAACAGATTTTCCAGTCGCATCATCCTCAATCTCAGTGATTAAAATACAAGGATATAAAGATGGCAAAAGATTTTGAGAGTGTCTATGTGGTGGATGGCTATGATTTGCATATACGCAAGCTCATACCGGGTTATGACCTTGTGCATCAGCAAATTAAAGCCTTGTTAAAAACCTATGTCGATGAGTATGCGCATGTGTTGATTATTGGCTGTGGGACGGGTCATGAACTGGGTTATTTATTGGAGTTATTTCCGAACTGGACCTTTACTGCAACCGAACTATCGGAAACCATGTTGGAAAAGTCTAAACAGCATATACACAGCTTAAATGCGTCGCAGCGGGTTGAGTTTGTATTAGGAAATGTAGATCAGTTGCAAGCAGGACAAAGCTATGATGCTGTACTTTCTGTATTGGTCACCCATTTTGTGAACTATGCCGATAAGCCGCATTTCTTGAAAGGCATTTATTCACGGCTAAAAACTCAGGGACTATTCATTACGTTTGATTTGACCAAAATCAACTCGGCTCAGGAATTAGAAGTGCTGAAATTTGTCTGTGAGGCCAATGGATTAACCACGGCACAAGCTGCAGCCATGGCAGATCGCTTGGATGAAGACTTTTATCCGCTATCAGAACAGGAAACACTACAGTTGCTTCAACACTGTGGGTTTAATATGGTGCAACGCTTTAGCCAGATTTTAGCTTATCAAGGCTACATAGCATTTAAAGATAAAAATATTGAAAGATGACAATCTGGAATAAAAAATGGCTCATAGAAATGAGCCATTTTTTAACTTATTTTTCAGCTTTATTTGATTTTTTTGAACAGGAAGTCGTTAATCTTATGACCTTCCTCTAAACCACGACGTTCAAATTTGGTTTGCGGACGCCAGTCCGGACGAGGGTAGCTATTGCCTTTACCTGCCATATTTTCCAGATTCGGACGGTTATCTAAAACATCCAGCATCCATTCTGCATACGGTTCCCAGTCAGTCGCCGAGTGGAATGTACCGCCCATTTCTAGTTTCTGTTCCACCAGTGGCATACGGTCATGTGAAACAAAGCGACGTTTGAAATGACGTTTCTTTTGCCATGGATCAGGGAAATATAGTTGTACCGCATTGATACTGTTATCCGGCATTTCACGAAGCACCTGAATGGCATCGGCATCCAGTAATCGTAAGTTAGTTAAACCAGCCATTCCTGCTTCATACACACATTGCGCAATACCCGGAACATGGACTTCGATACCCACATAATTACGTTCAGGATTGGCTTTTGCCATTAGTACCAGTGAACGGCCCATGCCAAAACCAATTTCCACAGTTAGCGGACGTTCTGGATGTTCAAACTGCTGACGTAAATCACCCACCGGATATTCCAAAATTAGGTGACCATATTGTTCAAGCGCAGTACGTTGAGAGGTATTCAGCGGTGATGAACGACGCATAAAAGTGACAATTTCGCGATGTTCATTCAAGTTGTCCAGCTCTACGACTTGCTGGTCTAATTGATCGTTCGACATAACTTTGGCAAATGTAAAAAATTCGAATGCGGTATTTTAAGTCCTGAGCCTAACAAGTCAAACCTTTTCATTTTTTAGATAGCGCTCAGACCTGAGCAGCATGCAGTTATTGCAGAGGAATCTCGTCTAAGAACATAGGGAATCTAAGAAGCTAGGTTATTTTAATGCAATGGTGAGTACGCCAAGCGCAATCAGTACAATCCCTAGATATTCTTGTACGCTTGGTCGCTCACCTAAAAAAATAACAGCAAATACTGTCACCAGAACCATGCTAAGTTTATCAATGGGTGCAACTTGCGATGCTTGACCGAGTTGTAAGGCCCGAAAATAACACAGCCAGGATGCACCAGTGGCTAAAGCAGACAAGGTTAGAAACAGCCATGTTTTGCCTGACAGTAATAGGGGATTTTGCCATTTGCCTAAAGCCCAAACCATTAAACCTAATACCACTACAATAATCACGGTACGAATGAGGGTGGCTAAGTCGGAATCGACCTGACGTAAACCCACTTTAGCAAAAATGGCAGTGAGAGCTGCGAAGCAGGCTGAGAGTATTGCCCATATAAACCAGTGATTTGTGTTCATTGTTTAGGCCTATTATGGTTTTTAGTTTTGAGCTGCCAGAGTGTGAAGAGTTTGTGGCGTAGCAGCGATAATTGCAGTTCTATTTTAATCAAAAATGACAGCAGGTTATAGTTCAAATATGCAAGTGTCTCAGCTCAATCACGAGTACTGAAAGATTTTAAAGAATCTAACCAACTAGAGTATTTATTTTAGCGACCAAGCAATTCAATGGTTTCACATACAATCATTAATTAAGCAGATATGTGTTAAAGAATGGTTTCAGCCTTCTGTGTGGTTTCCGTTAAAGGTAAAATGACCTGAATGATAGTTTGTCCCGGTTTTGAATCAATTTTAAATTGACCACTCATACGGCTAATTCGTGCTTGCATACTATGTAATCCGACATGTAAGCCGGTATATACCGTTGCAGGTTCAAAGCCGATACCATTGTCCTGAATCTGCAAAATTAGGGTTTTATCTTCAGATTCATTTAACTGTAGAGAAACCTTATTGGCTTGACTGTGTTTTAAAATATTGGTCAGTGCTTCTTCTACCACACGGGTTAAGGTCAAGCATTGTTTGGATGAAGGGACTGTTTGCCATTGTTGTCCAAAACTCCATGTTGATTGAATTTCCATTTCTTCAAATAGACGCACAAAACGATAACGAATCGGCGCGACCCAATCAATCGGGCTATGAGGAACTGGCGCGCTTATGCTTGATCCCGAGTCGATCACCTGTCGTAAATCGTTACGTAGCAGTTTTAAAATGGACATAACTTGAGGCTTTTCGATCTTGTCATTTTGTTCGAGTAATAAAATTGATCGCACAATCGATCCACCTAGGCCATCGTGTAAATCGTGGGAGAGATGAATCCGTTCTTGTAAGCGTGCATTTTCTAGTGCAAGTTGATGTTGATTGTCTAGTGATTCGGTTAATTCGGCTTTTGCACGCGAAACTTTTTCCGATAGGGTTTTATTAAAGCGTTCAATTTGACGAGCGTTTCGTGCTAAACGTACGCCTAAAATTGCACCTAAAGACAATGTAGTGAAAGGGCCTGTATAAGGTGAAAGTGGATGACCTTCCATGGAAATAACAAAATGTGCATCGTGCAAGGCAATAGGTATAAATAGTAGATATACAGCAGCCATTAAATAACTTTCAGGCTGTTTTGATTGATAAGCCAAAAATAGAAAGCTGATACATTTAGCTAAAAATATCACCATGGCAATACCGAAAAATATTTGGATGACGGTATTGAGATGAGATAGTGGGGCTAAGCTTAGACAGAGTAAGGCGATTGAGAAAAACAGCCATAATGCCTTTTCAAGCTTTGGAAAACTTCGATGCACAAATGACCATACAGCTAAACAGCCGACTAGGGTATAAAAACAGAAAATAATATTCTGGATTCGATCCAATACTGTGGTTGTAAAGGGTAAAGGATCTGTTAATAAAAAGCAGGAGCTATACAGAATCCAACACAGGTTGGTGATGGCAAACCATAGAAAACTTTTTTCTTTACGGTTGCTGAGCCATGCTAAAAAATAGAAGATACCCACCACAAAGCTAATCATGGCGTTAAATTCGATTAAGGTACGTTTTTCTAATAACCACTTTTTATAGATGGGATAAACGTTTTGGTAATTTCCCAATTCTAAATACCCTAATCCTGATTTTTGGGTGATACTGCCAAAAACCTGTACCCATAAAATATTTTGCCCTTCTTTTAAACTCGAGGCAGCAATGTTCCATTGGCGGGGCATGTATTGGCTACGAGAAGCAGGCTCTTGCACCGACAAATCGCTCCATAGCAATTCATCATTGATATAGACACGTCCGCTTTGGGTAATCTTTTCGATAACCAGAGTTAAGGGTGTTTTGGGTTGATTGGCACAGTGATAATTAAATTGAATTTTGTACCAGACGTTTTGGTGGTAATCGGGCCAACGCGTATTCCATTGATCTGGTAGCTTTTTAAGGCTGATCCATCCCTGAGTTGGGTGAGCACTTTCATTGTGTGTATTGCCTTTTGCTACCTGGATAGATTGGATCGCAGCGGTACAATTGATAGATTCGCTTGCATGGGTAGAGGTAGGCTGAAATATATACAGCACAATAATGAGAAGAATCCCGAAATAAATCAGCATGGATTTATTGTTATGGGCTGGATTAGACATGAATCCCTGTCTCATTTTTTTGCCTTTCCCCTGCGATTTTAAATATTTAAAAAGATGAATTAAAACTAAAAATTAAATTTTAAAATTTTGTTCAGTATATTTTTTTATCAATCGCATTTACAGCTAAATTTTATCCAAGATTTCATGGAAAATGAAATTTAAGCATTACACAGAAGTCGTCCAAATTTAGACGACCTTTCCATGAAAATAATCTGGATTAAGCATTCATACGATCAATTAAAGTATTACTGGCTTCATTTAAACCAATTAAAGACGTTTTAACACCTTTGGCTTCAAATTTTTGTACCACGGAATTGAGCATATTGACTGAAGTAATATCCCAAATATGCGCATGTGTCAGGTCAATTTCTACTTCTTGAATCGCTTCGTTGAAGTCAAAAAATTGAAAGAACTTGTCTGCACTGCTAAAGAAGATTTGACCACTAATCACATATAGACGTTGCTGCTTGTGTAAACTGGATTGCACCTTGACCGAGCTTTCCAGTTTATTAATCATAAACAAAGCCGAAAGCAGTACACCTACAAACACCCCTAAAGCGAGATTGTGCGTGGCCAGTACAATAATCACTACCGCAAGCATCACTACATTAAAAGAAGTGGGGTGTTTGGCAAACTGTTTGACCGAGCCCCATTGAAAGGTAGTGAAAGAGACCATCAGCATAATAGCGACCAAAGCGGCCATAGGTACATAAGCGAGCCAGTCTTTTAAAAATACCACCAAGCAGAGTAAAAATACCCCGGCAACCAAAGTCGATAGGCGGGTACGCGCTCCAGAGCTGACATTAATGATGGATTGTCCAATCATGGCACAGCCGGCCATCCCGCCCATAAAACCGCTGACGATATTAGCAAGACCTTGTCCACGACATTCCTGATGGCGGTCGCCCTCGGTTCCAGTGATTTCATTGATCACGGTTGTGGTCATCATGGTTTCAAGCAAACCGACGGTGGCTAAGGTTATGGAATAAGGAAAGATAATCTTGAGGGTTTCAATATTCAGCGGAATTTCTGGAATCAGGAAAATCGGCAAGGTATCGGGGAATTGTCCCAAATCACTGACGGTACGCATATCTGCACCCAAAAATGTGGCCAAGCAGCTCAATACCACAATACAGATGAGGGGTGAGGGAATGGTTCGTCCAATTTTTGGCAAATAAGGAAACAGATAAATAATCCCCAAACCCATCGCTATAAATAAATAGCCTAAGCTATCCATCTTGCTGATCTCGGGAAGCTGGGCCATGAAAATTAAAATCGCCAAGGCATTTAAAAAGCCGTAGACCACAGACTGCGAGACAAAACGCATCAGTTTGGCGACTTTAAAATAACCCGCAATAACCTGAATGATGCCGGTTAGTACCGTGGCGGCCAATAAATACTGTAAACCGTGATCTTTGACCAGTGTAATCATCAATAACGCCATGGCACCTGTGGCTGCCGAAATCATGGCAGGGCGACCACCGAAAAAGGCAATGCTGACCGCAATACAGAATGAAGCATATAAACCGACTTGCGGGTCGACGCCAGCGATTGCAGAAAAGGCAATCGATTCTGGAATAAGCGCCAAGCCAACCACTAGGCCCGCCAATACATCGGTGCGGATATTGGAAAACCATTGTTCTTTTTTCAGGCTTATCAGCATAGCTGCTTTCATCAAACTTTAAAGCTGCGTATGTTAAAACAAGTTGAAGCAAAAAAGCATACAGCTTTGACTTGAAAATATGCGTGATTTAGACAATATTCGAAGAGTAAGTGATGTTTATACATTTACGCTTTTTTGCAATTTACAGGTTCGATCACTTGAAAGTTCGTTAGAAGCAATTTAAAACAGTGAATAGATATATAACAAGGATCAGGTATGAAGCTTTATTATTCTCCAGGTGCGTGCTCTTTGGCATCACACATTATATTGAATGAAATTAATGTAGATTTTGACTTGGAGCGAGTTAATTTAAAAACACATAAAACCGAAAAAGGTGCAGATTATTACGAGATTAATCCTAAAGGCTATGTTCCGGCTTTAGAAATTAATCCAGGTTTGATTCTTACTGAAAATGTTGCCATCTTACCTTTCCTTGCCCAGCATGACCCTAAACAGGATCTTATTCCGCCTTCAGGGTTGGGACGCGCTAAAGTTCTGGAATGGCTAGGTTATTTAAATTCAGAATTACATGATGCTTATGCCGTTTTCTTTGGAGCCGCTTTAGAAGCAGAAGCGAAAGAAAAAGCTTATGCGGAAATAGACCGTTTACTTGCCTATATCGAAAAAGCCATTGGCGAGTCAGATAACGACTATTTAGTGGATGATAATTTTGGTCCGGCAGATGCCTATCTATTTGTTTTAACCAACTGGTCTAATGGTATTGGCCATGATTTAACGCCGTATAGCAATATTATTGCCTTGCGTAATAAAGTAGCAGCACGCCAGTCCGTACAAATTGCAATGCGTGACGAAGGTTTGATTCCTTAATCTCTGCATTAATTTGAAAAAGCACCTGAGGGTGCTACTGTTCTGTAATTTGATTTAAGCCAGTTTTCGATACACGAGTGTGGCAGGGATGCCACACGTTACCCATCACAACAAGGATGTTGTGTATGGGTAACATAGGCTTTTGCTTACTTTTGGCCTTTCAAAAGTAAGATCTCGCCTACACGAATCTCATTCGATTTTTATTGAAATATTGCGGCTGTGAAAGATTCTCTAGCTTAACTAGGATGATTTTGAGCCTATATTCAAAGAATAAACTCCTATTTGATTAATGAATTAATCCCTTAAAATTTAGCTTTATAAAAACTTATCTATATAATTTTGAATTGAAAAATATTTTATCTAAAAAATTAGTAAAATTATGGGACATCAATCAGCTGAAGTGCTTTTTTCTTTTAAAAGTTTTTAAACCTTGAATAAAAAAATATATATTGTTGATTTATTATCAATAGTATTTTGCAAATACATGAATTTTTATCAATAAAATATTTGGATATATTGGTCGCTGAAAACAAATGATCAAAGGCAAATCAATGAGTAATATCCTGATTGTGAATGGTGCCAAGCAATTTGCACATTCGAATGGCGAATTAAATGACACTTTAACTGAGTTGGCAAATGTGGTGCTTGGTGAATTGGGTCATGACGTCAAAATCTCGCGTGCAGACAGTGACTATGAAATTCAGGAAGAAATTAAAAAATATGTATGGGCAGACGTCATTATTTATCAAATGCCAGGATGGTGGATGGGTGCGCCGTGGACAGTAAAAAAATATATTGATGATATTTTTACAGAAGGACATGGGACTTTATATGCCAGCGATGGCCGATCCCGTTCCGATACATCGAAAAAATATGGTTCAGGTGGTCTGATTCACGATAAAAAATATATGTTGTCCTTAACCTGGAATGCACCCATCGAAGCTTTTAATGACGCGGATCAATTTTTCCATGGGGTCGGGGTGGATGGGGTTTATCTCCCATTTCATAAAGCCAATCAATTTTTAGGTATGAAAAGTTTAAATACGTTCATTGTGAATGATGTGATTAAAATGCCAAATGTTGCTGAATATGAACATAAATATCGTCAACATCTGATGGATGTTTTCGCCTGATAGATGGGTGGGGTAAGGAGTAAATTATGCTAATTGTAATTGCAGATATTCAGATTCGCTCAGGTGCTCAACATCGTCAGAATGTGTTCAATGCATTTAGAAAAATAATCCCTGTGGTGTTGCAGGAAGAGGGTTGTTACGGCTATGAGTTACTGATCGATCAAGAATCGAATGTTGATTATCAGACTAAATCAGCTGATGTTATTACCATGCTGGAACATTGGGAAAGTATTGACCATTTAAATGCGCATTTGCAGACACCCCATATGTATGCCTATCAGCAACAAGTGAAAGATGATGTGCTGGATGTGAAAATCCGGATTCTGCAAAAGGGTTTAAGTAGTTAAGGACCTTTTTCTTAAAGCATTAAAAAAGGACTCCTGTGAGTCCTTTTTAGTATTTTGACTTTTATTTAAAGAAATATCCGGTTTCAGGTGAGCTGGCATTGGCCATGCGTTTGCGCGGCATACGACCAGCAAGGAAAGCTTCATGACCTGCCTCAACTGCTTTTTTCATGGCAGAGGCCATTAAAATTGGGTTTTGTGCTGCCGCAATGGCAGTGTTCATGAGTACACCATCACAACCCAGTTCCATGGCAATCGCAGCATCACTGGCCGTACCAACGCCAGCATCGACCAAGACTGGAACTTTGGCGTTTTCTTTAATGATCGAAATGGTATGTGGATTTAAAATCCCTAAACCAGAACCAATCAGGCTGCCCAATGGCATAATCGCCACACAGCCCATGCTTTCTAATTCCTGAGCGATAATTGGATCATCTGATGTGTAAACCATGATCTCGAAACCATCATCAATTAAGGTGCGGGCAGCTTTTAAGGTTTCTGTCACATTAGGATAAAGGGTTTTTTCATCGCCTAAAACTTCCAATTTAACCAGATTGTGACCATCTAAAAGCTCACGTGCCAACATACAGGTACGGACTGCGCTGTTGGCATCAAAGCAGCCGGCGGTATTGGGCAGGATGGTGTATTTTTCTGGAGGAATCACAGAAAGCAAATTCGGCTGATCCGGATGCTGACCAATATTGACCCGGCGGATTGCAACCGTGACGATCTCTGCGCCACTGGCCTGAATGGCTAAATCAGTTTCAGTTAAATCTTTATATTTACCTGTACCCACCAATAAACGTGAATTAAATGTACGCGAACCAATTATAAGCGGGGTGTCTTCCATGGGAGCTCCAATTAACCGCCACCGACGGCATGAATAATTTCGATATGATCTTCTGCGCAGATTAGAGTCTGTGCCAATCTGCTTTTGGAAATAATCATTTCATTCTGTTCTACAGCAAAACGCTTACCTTCAAGCTCAAGTTCTTGAATCAATTCTAATAAAGTGTTGCATGAGGTATTTTTAGATTCGCCGTTCAAATATATATGCATCATCATTTCCCTGTATGCTGAATTTATTTCACGTATTTAAATGCATTCCAGGCTAAAACCAACCATCCAGCAATCATCAAAGCGCCGCCAATCGGGGTAATGGCTCCTAAAATACGGGGTAGGCCCAAGGCCATCACATAAAGCGAGCCACAGAAAAAGAAAATGCCGATTTGAATCAGGATAAAGCTGATTTTAATCGGAAGCTCTGGAATCACTCGGGCTATAATAGCGAGTGCTAAAAGTCCAAGTGCATGATAGAAAAAATAGTCAGTTGCAGTTTGCCACCAAGCGAGTTGGGCTTCGGTTGCATGTGCTTTTAAGCCATGGGCGCCAAATGCACCGAGCATCACAGCAAAGGCGAGGTTAAGGGCTGAAATTGCAATCCACATAAGCAATGACCACCTGAGTAAATTTGCGCATAACTTAGCATATTTTCAGGCTTCCGAGAAAGGCTAAAAGCAACAATCCGGATCGCTAAATATGAAAAAAGGGCATTTCGCCCTTTCTTTAAAATGAAATTAAATCTGCCTCTTCACCTAGTTGGAAGACATGGCCACTTTAATTTTTTCCATGGCATTTTTTTCAAGCTGACGAATACGTTCTGCAGAGACATTATATTCAGCTGCCAATTCATGCAGGGTAGATTTTTCATCATCCAGCCAGCGGCGCTGTAAAATATTGCGCGAACGGTCATCCAGCTGATCCATCGCATCATGCAAGGCAGAAGTACTCTGTTCTTCGTAGTCTTCTTCTTCAGCTAAACGTGCAGGGTCATAACGGTTATCTTCTAAATACAGAGCCGGGGCAACATGCGTTGAACCCTCATCATCGTCATCGCCTTGCGCCTCAAATGCAGCATCATAAGCCGTTAAGCGACCTTCCATTTCCAGGACTTGTTCAGGGGTCACATTTAAGTCATTGGCAATAGATTGTGCTTCATCCAGAGTCAGTTTTTTACTGGATTTTTTTAAGCTGCGCAGATTAAAGAATAATTTGCGTTGTGCTTTGGTGGTGGCAATTTTCACAATACGCCAGTTACGAATCACGTATTCATGGATTTCAGCTTTAATCCAGTGTACGGCAAAAGACACTAGACGCACGCCCATATTCGGGTCAAAGCGTTTAACGGCCTTCATTAAACCAAGGTTGCCTTCTTGTATCAGGTCGCCTTGCGGTAAACCATAGCCTGCATAACTACGGGCAATATGAACCACAAAACGCAGATGTGACATCACCAGCATTTTTGCGGCATCTAAATCTTGGTCGTAATAGTAGCGTTCGGCTAACTCTTTTTCTTGTTCAGCCGTTAAAATAGGAATCTGATTGACAGTACTTATATAAGCACCGAGATTAACCCCTGGTGCCGATAATGACAGGGGCATCAATTGATTGCTGCTGTCACTCATGTGTTCTCCTTAGAAGTGGATGACATAACCATCTTAAATTTTATCTTAATCCAATATTTTCCTGAATTAAGGAAAATTGGGTATAGAAATGTAATTTTTTATACACATTTGAAACGTTCTAGTTTAATTGAAAATAATTAAGATTCAATTAAGTAGTGATACTCAGAATCGGAAATTTTAGTCATATTGCATTTGAGCTGGTGCATCTGACAATAGCGTATTACATCTTGCTGACTGTGCGGATCAGAAGACTTGAGCAAAAATACATGCTCTAGCTGGTTTTTAAGTGTTCTCTTAAGCATCAATAATGGCATCGGGCAGGGCTTACCCATAGCATCAATGATTACTACTGAACTGGCAAGATTATCCATCTCATTCGATATATAACTAACTTGATATAAATATTAGCAAATTTAGTGCCATAACCAAATAAAATTATACAATTTAAACATAAAGGTACTTATCTAAAATAAGGAAATAATTAGTAAAAAAGAAGCTGAATCAAAAAGAAGATTAATCGAAAAAAACAGTATGAATTGTCATAAACCCGTGTTAAGCTCGTCGCGTATTCAAAATTAATGACTTATCTAAAAAGTCTTAAAATAGAATATCGCAATGGATGTAACCGGGATTTTGTTAATAGTAATACAGAATGATTACAAGCTTAGAAATAATAATTATTTTTAAACCTTGTTTACTCTGCTGTTTGCAACACCGGGTGGTCCTTTAATTAAATACAATGAGGATTAACTTATGACAGCTCGTGAACAAGGCGTAGTTAAATGGTTCAACGACACTAAAGGCTTCGGCTTTATTCAACGTAATGGCGGCGACGACGTATTCGTTCATTTCCGTGCTATCCAAGGCGAAGGCCATCGTTCACTTCGTGACGGTCAACGTGTTGAATTCAGCGTAGTTAAAGGTCAAAAAGGCTTCCAAGCTGAAGAAGTACAACCTTTAGACTAATCGCCTGATTATTCATGAGAACGCCCCAATGTAATTTGGGGCGTTTTTGTTTATAATGGGAACCTATTTTCGTGATTATTTAGTTAGAGCACATTTATATGTCATCTGGTTTTGAAACCTTAAATTTACATCCCAAACTGAAACAAGCGATTGATGCTTTAGGTTTCAAAGAAATGACACCTATTCAGGAAAAGGTTTTAAAATTCACTTTGGCAGGTCATGATGCCATTGGTCGTGCTCAAACCGGTACGGGCAAAACTGCGGCTTTTCTGGTCAGTGTGATTAACGATTTACTGAATAATCCAATCAAGGAACAGCGCTATCGTGGTGAACCGCGTGCCCTGATTCTTGCGCCAACCCGTGAATTGGCCTTGCAAATTGAAAGTGATGCCAAAGCCTTGACCAAATTCACCGATTTGCATCTGGTAACTTTGCTAGGTGGTGTAGATTTTGATAAACAAAAAGCACAGTTGGATAAACAGCCAGTCGATATTATTGTTGCGACACCAGGCCGTCTAATTGATTTTGTAGAACAAAAAGAAGTTTGGCTGGACCAGATCGAATTTTTGGTGATTGATGAAGCTGACCGTTTGCTAGACATGGGTTTTATTCCATCGGTAAAACGTATTGTGCGTTTCTCACCGCGTAAAGAACAACGTCAAACCTTAATGTTCTCTGCAACTTTTAGTTATGATGTGTTGAATCTGGCACAGCAGTGGTTATTTGAACCCGTCACTGTTGAAATTGAGCCAGAGAAGAAAACCAATGCAGATGTTGAACAACGTGTTTATATGGTTGCAAAAACTGATAAATACAAGTTGCTGCAAGAAATTTTACGCGATGAGCCGATTGAAAAAGTTATGATCTTTGCCAATCGTCGTGATCAGGTACGTAAGCTGTATGATCATTTGAAAAAAGACGGTTATAAAGTCGTGATGCTGTCTGGTGAAATTGCACAAGACAAACGCTTGAAAATGCTCGATCAATTTAAACATGGTCAACATAATATTATGATTGCCACCGATGTCGCGGGCCGTGGTATTCATGTGGATGGTGTATCTCATGTCATCAACTTTACCTTGCCAGAACAGTCGGATGATTATGTACACCGGATTGGTCGTACCGGTCGTGCGGGTACGCGTGGTGTGAGTATCAGTTTCTTGTCTGAAGATGACGCGTTCTATCTTCCGGAAATTGAAAAGGCGATTGGTCAGAAATTGCCACTGACCCGATTGGAAGGTTATTGTTAATTTGAAAATGTAAATTTAAAAAAGCCGCTGAAATCAGCGGCTTCTTTATTAGCATCTATTAAATATAGATTGCTGTATTGATTGAAGATTAGCTTAGGCTTAGTTGGCTCTGCAGCTAAAGGTCAGTACGGTTTGATAGTCTTCATCACGTGCTAGGCTGCCACTTTTACCAGCTAAAGTTCCCAGCACACTGGTGGCCGCTTGAATCATTTGTCCGGTTTTTTCATCCACAACACCTTTTAAAGCGCCATTGTAATCAGTCTTTTCATTCACGACGACTGGTGTTGCTTTCTTGCCACAGGTGTTGTTTGCAGCAGCAATCGCGTTGTTTTTAGAAATTAAGCTGCTTTTCCCGATACCGGTCACTTCGTACTGGTTATTTTCTTTTTGAACGGCTAAAGAAGTGGTTGGATTAGAGGCACAGGCCGTTAAGGCAACAGCTGCAGCAATGGTGGAAGTGAGTGCAAAGGCTTGATTCATCTTTTTCCCCTGGGTAGTTTTTAAATGAATTAAGGTTATTGAAACATGATTTTTTGAATGATTTTTGAAGGACTTGTATAAAATATGCTGCATTTATATGGTTGCTCTGTGATGAACCTGCTTTTAAGGCTCAGATGCAAGGGCAACATTGACTCAATGCTCTAGAGTATCAGAAGCAGAATATGCTAATCTTAATGCCATATTTGAGTACATAGATATAGAATCAATGACGGATTTAGCGGTAGATACGGTTCATCAGAATATTCATCAACGTCAGTCCATTGGGCATTTGGTGGAGCCTGCACCCAATGCAGCGCAGCTGGAAAAAGCCTTCCAGGCGGCACTGACAGCACCCGATCATCACCGTTTAAAGCCCACCCGTTTTGTGGTGATTCCTACGGATCAGTGCGAAGCTTTTGGTGAATTGTTATCTAAAGCGCTGGCAGATTTGGGCGAAACAGATCAGGCTCAGCTGGATCGGGTGAAAAACCACCCATTTCGTGCGCCACTTCTGGTTTTAGCGCTGACCAAATTTCAGCCCCATCCCAAAGTACCGAATTTTGAACAAACCTTGAGTACGGGCGCGGCCATCCAAAACTTTTTATTGTCTTTGCAAGCGCAAGGGTTTTCTACCATGTGGCGAAGTGGGGCTGTAGTTGAGTCAGTTTTATTTAAGCAAAGTTTAGGGCTGGCAAAGGATGATTTAATTTCTGGGATTATTTATATTGGAACCGCAATCAAAGCGATTCCAGCGCGTGAACCCCTGGATACACAAAATTATGTCAGTTATTGGAACAAATAACTGTTTAGCATCATGAGTTGAGATATAAAAATAATGTCAGAGTTGAAATTTTCAGATCTTGTTGAACCGGTTGTGGTTGATCAAAAAACGGCCTTAAGGGTGACGATTTTAGGTGGTGGTAGTTTTGGTACGGCCATGGCCAATACCGCTGTGCGTAATGGCTGTGACACCATGATCTGGATTCGTGATGAAGCTGCAGCTGCAGAAATCAATCAAAACCATGTCAATAAACGTTATTTACCGGATTTTATTTTAGAACCGGGTTTAAAGGCAGTGACGGACTTGGAAATTGCAGTTACGCATCGTGACATTATTTTGGTGGCGATTCCGAGCCATTCTTTTCGTGATGTGCTCAAACAAATCAAGCCTTTTATTACTTCGCAAGCAGTTGTGTCTTTAACCAAAGGGATTGAAGCTAAAACCTTTCACTTCATGAGTGATATTATTCGTGAAGAATTACCTGAAGTGCCTTATGGTGTACTGTCTGGACCAAATTTAGCCAAAGAAATTATGGCTGGTCAGCCGGCAGGTACAGTCATTGCAAGCCAGTCAGAACTGGTGCGTTATGCGGTGCAACAAGCCTTGCACAGTGCATTGTTCCGCGTATTTGCCAGTGATGATGTGCATGGTGTGGAATTGGGTGGGGCATTGAAAAATATCTATGCCGTGGCCATGGGCATGGCGGCTGCCTATAAAGTGGGTGAAAATACCAAGAGTATGATTCTAACCCGTGCCTTGGCGGAAATGAGTCGTTTTGCAGTAAAACTCGGTGCTAATCCTTTGACTTTCCTAGGTTTGTCAGGTGTTGGTGATTTATTTGCGACCTGTAATAGTCCGCTCAGCCGTAACTATCAGGTGGGTTTTGCTTTGGGTTCAGGTAAGACCTTGGAGCAGGCCACCAAAGAACTGGGTCAAACTGCGGAAGGGATTAATACCATTGTGCAGGTACGTAGCCGTTCTGAAGAACTGGATGTGTACATGCCAATTACCAGCGCACTCTATGACGTGATTTTTGAAGGTGCTCCGCCTTTAAGTATTGCACTTTCCCTGATGAAAAACGGGCATCGTAGTGATGTAGAATTTGTTTTGCCACATCATGAAGTCTAATTTCGAAAACAATAAAATATCACGGTCATAATGCGTGCTTATAATGACTGCATACTGGAAATAAGGAAATTTTATGCAACTCACTTTAATCCGTCATGGTGAAGCTTCTCCTGCGGTGCATGGAAAGGATGAAACACGTCCCTTAACCGAGCGAGGGCATATGCAGGCGCAACAAACAGCTGAATATTTAAAGGATTTGATCCGACCGGATGTTTTTGTGGTCAGTCCGTTGGTTCGTGCACAGGAAACTTTGGCGCATCTGCAACACTATTTTAAAGATGTGCCTGTAATGGTCTGTAATAAGATTAAGCCAGATGATGATGCAGGACAGGCAGTGGACTGGCTATCACAGTTGCCGTATGAGTCGGTGGTTGTAGTGTGCCACATGAATGTGGTGGCACATATTGCATCGTTATTGACATCAGAGCCTTTTCATCCGTATGCTTTGGCAGAAGCACGAATTTATGAACAGGCAGTAATTGCAACTGGATTGTCTACACAGTTAAAAAGCTTTATTCCAAACGCATAACATATTAATTAAAACGGCAGAACAATATTAATGTTGTATTTATGGATGCCTGAAGCCAATGGGGTTTGGCAATGGTCAACTGGAGAGCACTGGTCTCAGGCCTCTAGTCTTGAGCATTTGATTCAGGAAACTCAGGCCTATCATGGGCGGGAAGCGGTGGTTTTTTTTCCAAGCCGTGATGTGCAAATGCTGCAGCAAACTTTAGCCAAAGCACAATATAAGAAACTGGGTGCGGAAGGGGTAAAGTACCTGCTGGAAGAATTTGTGGTTCTGCCCATAGATTCCATGAAAGTCTTACATCATTTTCAAAATCCGGATCAATTGTTTATTTTGGGTATGGCTAATAGTACGGTTGAAACCTTGCAACATGCCTTAAGCCTGATTCCGGTGAAAATCATTTCCTTATTGCCTGATTTTCTGATTTTACCAGTTCCGGAAGCTGGGCAAACTGTAATTGCCAATGTATCCGGTCGTTTACTGGTGCGTGAAAATGAATTTATGGGCAATTCGGTGGATGATCTGGCGCTGTTTCTTGATTATCAGCCTGAAGGGCAACGCTATAAAATTTGTAATTTTACCGCGGAGCAAATGCAAAGCCTTGAAGCCATGCTGACGCAGGAGCAGATTGAATCTTTTCATTATGAACTACCGGCACTCAAAAAAGCCCATAATCATCCCTTTAACATTTTGCCCAAAGCTAAAAATAGTCAGGGTATATTTGGCTATTGGAAGGCCTGTGCAGCGGTGCTGGTCGCGGCATTAATGGTTCAGTTTAGTTATGATGCTACGCGTTGGTATAAGTATAAACAGGTGGCTGATCAGACTGCGGTACAAGCCGTGGATCAATATAAATACTGGTTTGGTCCCAATAGTCGTGTGACTGAACAGAATTTGAAAAGCCAGTTTGAAAGTCATCTACGATTAAATAAAAGTGCTAATACACAGGCTTTGCAGTTACTTAGCCGTATTGGTCCAGTACTGATGCAAAATCAGATTGTGGCCAATCGTATCGCTTATGATGCTTCTATCTTAAATATGGAATTGAAAGCCAATTCTGCCGCAGCTTTGCAAAATTTAACCCAGCAACTCAATCAGCAAGGCTTCAAAGTTGAATTAGGTAATATTCAGCCAAATGGTACGGGTGCAATTGGATTGGTGAAAATACAATAATGAATACAACCGAAAAACTGCAAAACTCGATCGATCAATGGCTGGAAAGTGTTACAGATTATCTGGATCGGCTTTCTGTTCGTGAACGTTATATGGTGATCTTTACCACAATTTTTGTTGTGGTTGCGGCTCTGGGTTCGGCACTTTGGTATATGCATGCTGCAGCCAATAAGCAGCAGAATCGTGTCAATGATTTAAAAGATATGATGGTCTGGATGCAAAGCAATGCCGTAACCATGAAACCGGCGGATGATTTGCAGTTAACGGCTGCGGAAAAAGTTCAGCGTGTGGCTCAACAACAGGGTTTATCGGTGGCTTCCCAGCAATCTGGTGAACAAATTCAGATTGTGGCAGCGCATGAAAATTATGCGGTTTTGGCCAATTTTTTAACCCAAATGGTGCAAATGGGGCTAAGTCTTGAAAAAATAGAATTAATTTCAGATGCAGGTCAGATCAAATTAACAGCGACAGTACAATAAAGGGTAAAAATAAAGATCTGCTAAGCATGGTGTTTTCTATGGGCTATGCCTATAATATGGCGACTTAAAAAGCAGTAGACTTTTATAGATATGTTGTATTCTCTTGCCCGCCCTTTGTTGTTTTCCTTAGCACCAGAGCGTGCACATGAGCTCACACTATCGTTATTGAAATCAGCTCATCGCATGGGCATGATGCGTCAAAACGTAGCGTCTAATAAACCTGTGACCTGTATGGGGATTGAATTTCCCAATCCGGTAGGTTTGGCCGCTGGTTTGGACAAAAATGGCGCTTATATTGATGCCCTGGCAGGTCTGGGCTTTGGTTTTATTGAAATCGGAACCATTACCCCACGCCCGCAGTCCGGCAATCCGCATCCCCGTTTATTCCGTTTACCTGAAGCCAAAGCCATTATTAACCGTATGGGATTCAATAATGATGGGGTAGACAAACTCATTGAAAATGTCAAAGCGGCAAAATTCAAAGGCATTTTAGGCATTAATATTGGTAAAAATGCCGATACGCCGGTTGAAAATGCCGTTGATGATTATCTGATTTGTCTGGAAAAAGTCTACAATTACGCCTCTTATATTACCGTCAATATTTCCTCACCCAACACCAAAAATTTGCGTAGTCTGCAAAGTGGTGATGCGCTAACCGAATTGTTGCAAACTTTAAGAAAGCGTCAGCTTGAACTGGCTGAAGAACATCAGCATTATGTCCCTTTGGTGCTTAAGGTTGCGCCGGATCTCACGGCCGAAGATATCGAATTTATTGCCAAACAATTGCTTCAGTTTAAAATTGATGGTTTGATTGTTACCAATACCACATTATCACGTGAAGGCGTGGAAAATCTCAAACACGGCAATGAAGCAGGCGGTTTGTCCGGTGCGCCGGTATTTGAGAAAAGTACCGCGTGTCTGGCGGCATTTTCCAAAGTGTTAAAAGGTCAAATTCCATTGATTGGTGTGGGTGGTATTTTGTCAGGTGAGCAGGCCGTTGCAAAACAACAGGCCGGTGCCAGCCTTGTACAAATTTATAGTGGCCTCATATATACAGGCCCAACTCTAGTCAAAGATTGCGTTGATGCTTTAAATACACCATGAATACACTGGATATTGTCATACTGATTATTTTGCTCATTGGAGGGCTCAACGGTTTGCGACAAGGATTGGTTTCAGCCTTTGCGAACTTGGTAGGATGGATTTTTGCGCTGATTGTGGGCGCAAAATATGCAGCCATTCTAGCACCTTCGATGATCTCACTCAGTGCAGATCCAGTGGTACAAAAAATTGCAGCTTTTGCATTTATTGTATTGGTGATGGTGGTTTTAACCTGGATTATTACCTCATTACTCAACAAAATATTAAAGAGCCTAAAACTTGGTCCACTCAACCGTCTGGCGGGTGGTGCCTTTGGCTCTTTAAAGGGTTTATTGATTGTACTCATTACCATGCAGGGTGTTGGTCCCTGGGTGGAAAGTTCTCCGCATTGGAAACAATCTAAATTCGTACAACTCCTGATCCCTTATGCACCATGGGCAGCCGAGCTTTCCAAAGAAGCCGCGCATGGCGCGCTGAATCATATCAAGTCCGATGAAGGTGCGCCGACATCTTCCGACTCATCGTCTGTTCAAACGCAGAAGCATGCAGCGCGTACAGATGAATCAACGAATAATCCTTTTTATTAATCCTAGCTTGTTTGCGAGGTTGCTATGTGTGGAGTAGTTGGTATAGCTGGTAAGTCACCTGTTAACCAAATGTTGTTTGATGCATTGACGATGTTACAACATCGTGGTCAAGATGCAGCCGGAATAGTAACTTGTCATGAAGGGCGGTTGTTCCTACGTAAAGACAACGGTATGGTGCGAGACGTCTTTCATACGCGTCACATGCGTGCATTGCTAGGTAATTACGGTATTGGTCATGTACGTTATCCAACAGCAGGTTCTTCAAGTAGTGCAGAAGCACAGCCATTTTATGTGAACTCGCCTTATGGGATCACGCTGGCGCACAATGGTAACTTGACCAACGCTGAAGAAATTCACGATGATTTGTTCAAAACTGATCTTCGTCACATGAATACCGATTCGGATTCAGAAGTTCTGCTTAACGTATTTGCGCATGAATTGCAAAAACGTGGCAAATTAAATCCGACAGCGGAGGATGTTTTCCATGTGGTTTCACGTGTGCATGAGCGTTGTAAAGGTGGTTATGCAGTTGTAGCCATGATTACCGGTCATGGTCTGGTGGGTTTTCGTGATCCAAACGGTATTCGTCCACTCATTTACGGTTCACGCGAAACTGAAGCAGGTAAAGAATATATCTTGGCTTCAGAATCCGTGGCGATTACTGCACTAGGTTTTAAAGTAGAGCGTGATGTTGCACCGGGTGAGGCGGTATTCATTGATTCAAAAGGTAATTTATTTACTCATCAATGTGCGGCTAATCCTGAATATCGTCCCTGTATTTTTGAATATGTATATTTTGCTCGTCCTGATGCTACCATTGATGGGATTTCAGTATATAAAGCCCGTTTAAAAATGGGTGAAAAACTGGCACAAAAAATCCTGCGTGAATGGAGTGATGAGCATGATATTGACGTGGTTATTCCAATTCCGGATACCTCACGGACTTCAGCTTTAGAGCTTGCTAATACTTTAGGTGTTAAATTCCGCGAAGGCTTTATGAAGAACCGCTATATTGGTCGTACCTTCATTATGCCGGGTCAACAGCAACGTAAAAAATCGGTACGTCAAAAGTTGAACCCTGTGGAACTGGAATTTCAGGACAAGAACGTATTGCTGGTCGATGACTCGATTGTACGCGGTACTACCTGTAACGAAATTATTCAGATGGCACGTGATGCCGGTGCGAAGAAAGTATTCTTTGCTTCAGCAGCACCAATGGTGAAATATCCAAACGTGTATGGTATTGATATGCCAGCAAAATCTGAACTGATTGCTTCAGGTCGAAGTGTTGAAGAGATTCGTGAAATTATTGGTGCAGACCGTTTGATTTTCCAGGATCTGGAAGATTTAAAAGGGGCAGTTCGTACCAGCAAAGTACCGGCATTGCAGGAATTTGATTGTTCCGTGTTTGATGGTGTGTATGTGGCTGGTGGTATTAATGCTGAATATCTGGATGACCTGCAACAAAAACGTAGCGAAAGCGCGAAAAAGTCAAAAGATGGTTATATCGATGTCAATATTGATGCAGCATCAGTCGATCTGACTGGCTTGAAAGAAGAATAAAATTCTTGTTTTAGGTAATGAAAAAGCGGGAATTTCCCGCTTTTTTAATTTATGATGGCTAAATAAGTACAATGTAATAAAGGAACTTTACATTGAGGCATGTGGGTTACTCTTTCATTAAAAATAAAAATATGGTGTGGTCTGCTAGTGTGTGCATGCTGGCGGTACTGCTGACACTATTTATTTTAAATACCATTACCGGGCTGCTAGTTTTTTACCTCGATCAAAGTCAGTCAATATTTTGGCATATGTTAAGCCCTTATTTGATTGTGCTGTTACTGAGCGTCATGGCTGTTTCGGTTTTATATGAGTTTTATGTATTTCGTTCAGGTGGGCATTCTCTGGCCAAACAGCTGGGCGCACGCCGTTTAAGCTTGATTGAAAGTATTCCTGAAGAAAGTACGGCCTTAAAAATAACCGAACAACTGGCAGATACTTTTTTAATTGAAGCACCTGCTGTGTATGTGCTGCCGGATGAAGTGGGGGTTAATGCATTGACCGCCGGATTTTATCCGCGGGATATTGTAATTATCTTGACTTGGGGGGCATTGCAAAATCTGGATGAATTGGAACTTTATGGCCTGCTTAGTCATGAGTTTAATAAAATATTATCTGGTGAAACGGCTGAAAACACCCGCCTGAAAATTCTCTATAGTAGTTTAACGACCTTTAGTCAGTGGGGTAGCAAAATTGCCAAACTTGGCTTTACCAAGCATGGGCAGGCACATACCCATAAATTTGCCACTTCTTTTGTGGCTATGGGGGGCGTCATTTGGCTGATTGGTAGTCTGGGAGTTTTGATTACCCGGTTTATTAAATATATTTCATTGGGCAGTCGAACGTTTAAAAATGACATAAAAACCCGCCGACTTATTCAGAATGATGCCAATGTACAAACTTTGCTTCGAATTTATGTGCATCATTCGGGTTCGCAAATTCATAGTGAATATGCAGAATCCATTTCACATATGTGTTTTGCCAATTCATTAAGTCCGCAAAACTGGATGAATATTCATCCTCGCATTGAACAGCGAATTTATGAGTTAAATCCGGGGCTGGTTCAGGATTTGCAGCTTGAAAATTTAAAAAAATTACGCAATCAACCGTTATTTAGCCTGTTTCGATCTCTGGATGAAATGAATAGTGAGGTCTATTCGCCTTGGAGTTCACCACAGCCGCTGCCATTGCTGCGTTTATCGCCCATTAGTTTTGCTATTAATGACGCCATTAAGCCATTAAACCCGGAAATTCGAAATAATATACAGCGCCCTGAGTTGATTCAGCGTGCCTTGCAAACTGCAACTGGCTCGCGCGAAGTCATGGTAGCCATTTTAATGATTCGGCAGTACCGTGAGTTTATTCCTGCTGAAGCTGAAGTCAGCCGTGCAATTGTCGACTCACTACTGAATTTGGATGGTCGGGTACACATCTCGATCTTTCATGATGCCTGTAAAAATATTGGCAATATGCCGGCCACGATCGCGCGGCAATTTTTAATGAAACTGGCACGTATTATTCAGGAAGATGGTGAAATCGGTTTGTTGGATGCCTTACTTTTGGAATGTGCGAAATATGAATTGAATCTTCTTCCAATTCATACACCTACCTCGCTGGAAGATGTGAAACCGAATATCGTGCGCCTAATCGATGCCTTGTTACATGTGCAGCAGATTAATAGCCAGAACCAGCTGGATGTACGTGAAAAAATTCTCAAGCGGGTACTCACTGCCCAAGAAATTGAAATGTATACCGAAATTTCAGATGAGCCGATTGATTTGGCAGAAATCTTAAACGACATAGCGGGCTTATTGTTACGTGATCGTTTGAGTATTTTAGGAATTGCGGAACTGTGCTTATGGAATGATCGCATCATTACTCAAGATGAGTTAGATGTCTTGGAATTGCTGTATTGGCGTTTTGGGTTTGAGACCGATGAAATTATTGAACTGATGCAGAAAAAAAATAGTTTGATGATCGTCTAAATGAAGTACGAAAAAATATAGATGTGTGCTGATTAAACTAATCTGCAATAAAAGCGCAGCAAAAACTCACTAATCTCGTTAGAATAGCAAACATTCAATGGGTGATGAAAAAAAGATGATCGGGCATCAACGTGACATATTTACAGCATTGGGAATCGATATCTGGGTTCCTAAGGATGCTGCATGTCAAAAAATGCCGTCGTCATCGATTTGGCGTGATCAATCGGCACCTGAATATCCGACTGAAATTGTGGTTGTGAATACGCCATTGCCAGTAGAAGTAAAACATGAACAGCCAGCACTAAATTCAATACAGCCACCAACGGTTGTTATTTCTACTACCGAAGAACAAATTGAAGCTGTTGCTGAAGTGATTGAACAGCGTCCTGCGCTACAAATTCCCGCATTTCAACTTCAGGCTTTTGGCCTGCCACATTGTGTCATTGTGGTGGATGCAACCGAAATCAGTGCTGAACAACAGCAATTATGGAACAATATTCAACAGGCGCTTCAGGCTGAATATTATGAATTGCAATGGCCTTTTGCCTTGATGAATTTTCAGGATGGCCGTGGTGCGGAAAGTTATGTGCAAGGCTTTTTAGATGCCATCAGTATTGATAAAAATATTATTTTTCTAGGGCAAAGTGCTTATTTTACTCATGCGAAAAGCATTAGTCTGGCTGGTCTGCAAGACATGCTGGATCAACCCTTATTAAAAAAACGCTTGTGGCAGTTTATGCAAAAAAGACATCCAGACACGGAAGGAACATGAACAAGAAAGTTGTGGTTTTTAGTCAGTTAGATCCAGAAGTACTTCAACGTTTACAACAACAATATCATGTCGTGATGATCGATCCCAAACAGGGGGATGTGAATCAACAGATCCGTGAACAGGTTAAAGATGCCGATGGTATGATTGGCGCCGGTCGTCTACTGAATCAAAGCAATTTAGCCAACGCACAGCAACTCAAAATTATCTCTAGTGTCAGTGTCGGTTATGATAACTATGATCTGGCTTATCTGAATCAGCAAAAAATCTGGTTATCCAATACCCCGCATGTACTGACTGAAACCACAGCTGATTTGGCTTTTACCTTGCTGATGAGTGCTGCGCGTAAAGCGCCGTATCTGGATCACTGGACCAAGCAAGGGCAGTGGAAGCGGACTGTAGGTGAAGCTCAATTCGGGCAGGATGTTTTTGGGAAAACCTTGGGTATTATCGGTTTGGGTAATATTGGGGCGGCGATTGCACGGCGTGCTTTTCATGGCTTTAATATGAATATTCTTTATCATAACCGTCGTGAAAAACTGGAGCTGGCACAGCCTTTAAATGCACGCTATTGCGGCTTGCATGAACTGTTGCAGCAGTCAGATTTTGTTGTGGTGGCTGTCGATTTAAATACAGAATCTGCGGCACTGATCGGTCAGCAGGAATTCGATCAGATGCAATCACATGCGGTTTTTGTCAATATTGCACGCGGTTCCGTGGTGGATGAGCAGGCGCTGATTAACACCTTGAAAGCAGGTAAAATCTTTGCTGCCGGGTTGGATGTATATTTAAAAGAGCCTTTGCAGGAGTCGGAGCTGTTTGGTCTGGACAATGTGGTGACTTTACCCCATGTCGGTTCTGCAACAGCAGAAACACGGAAAAAAATGGCTGAACTGGCTTATCGTAATCTGGTGGACGCACTGGCAGGTCGTACACCCCCGAGTTTGGTCAATCCTTCATTTTCTTAAAATTTGATAACACTTCATTGCAAATGCCTTCAACTTTCAATGTTATAGTCGGATAAATCAAAAAAAAGCAGTTTGAGAACAGCATATTGAAACGGTTTTTATTGGCTTGCAACATTGCCTGGATTTCCATGACAGGGGGAGTTTATGCTGCGAATGTGAATACTACTCCACAGTTAAATGTGCCTGAAATTGGCGGTGGTGTGGGTTTCATTGATCAACAAAAAGAAAAAATGATTGGTGAAAAAGTTTTTCGTGAAGTGCAGCATCAAATGCCTGTCCTGCAAAATCCATGGCTGGAAGATCAGCTGGCTAATGTTTTTTTTCATATTTTAAGCCAAACCCAAATTGGGCAACCAATCGGTCTGGTGATTATCAACGATCCTCAAATCAATGCTTTTGCTGTACCGGGTGGACTGTTTGCTATCAATACCGGGATGATCACTTCTGCGCGCAATATGGATGAAGTCGCAGGGGTAATGGCGCATGAAGTAGCCCATGTATCACAGCGTCATTACAGTCGCTCGCAAGAAGCATTTAAGGGTCAGGGTTTGCTCACTTTGGCAGGACTGCTGGTAGGTGCATTGGTGGCCTCACAAGCCGATGGTGATGTCGGAACGGCAGTCATGATGGGCACACAAGCAGCCTTAATGGATAAGCAGCTGAATTATAGCCGTAACCAGGAACGTGAAGCTGACCGGATTGGCATGCAGTATATGTATAGTGCAGGCTATAACCCGCAAAGTATGGCAGATTTTTTTGAGGTCATGGATCGGGCCACCAGTAAGGTCAGTTTTTTACCGGATTTCTGGCTGACGCATCCGCTGAGTACGGAGCGGATGAGCGAAGCGCGTTTAAGGGCTAATCAATTCCCTAAAGTTAAATCCAGTTTGCATGACGAAGATTTTGAAATCCTGAAATGGTATAGTCGGGTGGTATCCAATCAGGCCACAGAACAACAATTGCAGATTTTGGCCAATCGTAAAAATTTTGCCGGACAGTTGGCCTTGGCTGCCTTCTATCTTAAACAGGGCGACTACGTTTTAGCGCAGCAGGTTTTAGATCAGGCCAAAAGTCACCAGCAATTGAATAATCTGTTGGTACTCATGCAAACCGATATTTATTTGGGACAAAACAAGGTAGATGCGGCCTATAAGGCCATTCAGTCCGCGGCCCGGATTATGCCTGAAAATCGGGCTTTGGCTTTTAAATTGGCAGAAGTGTTGATTCGCCAGAAAGATGCTGCGCAGGCTTCTCAGGTGGTTCAGCGTTTTTCCAACAAGAACCCGCGTGATATTCAAGCATGGCGTTTGATGCAGCAGGCTGCCAATATTGATCAGCAATCGCCATTTAGGACGGTGAATGTATTGCGCTATCGGGCTGAAGTGGAATACTGGTCAGGGCTGGAAGAAAATGCAATCAAGTCATTATTGCATGCCCAACGTCTGGTTAAGGATAATGAAGTCCTGGCTGGAAAATTAAAAACGCGGATCAATGAAATGCAAAAAGAGCGTCAGTTAAAAATTTAATCTTAGCTGATAATTTGCAGTCATAATAAAAACAAGGAGTGAAAAATGATTGTAGGGCAATGCTTATGTGGAATGGTGAAATATCGCTATCACGGTGAAATTGAAAAAACCATCCTCTGTTATTGTAAAGACTGTCAAATGGCTCAGGGAGCGTTATGTGGCTGGAACAGTCCACTGGAAAAATCCAAATTTGAAATTAGCAGTGGCATTAAGCTGCTCAAAGAATATTTTCATAGTCCGAATAAAGCACGTGTTTTTTGTCAGGAATGTGGTAGTCCGATCTATTCTTACCGGATAGATTTACCTGATGTTATCCGTTTGCGTTTAGGGACGGTGACACAGGGGCATATACCTGCGCCTAGCGAGCAGGCTTATCTGCAATACAAACCAGATTTTCTGCATATTGATGAATAAAATCTGCAACGAAAATGAAGGTGCCTGTGATAATCTTGCGGGTGATGTAGATTTCAAATGAACAATAGCGATTTATGAAAAAAATATTCTTTGTTTTTGGGGTGCTGAGCTGTGTGGCTTCCAATGCGGCATTTGCCAGTGTGGAGCAATATGTGGCTGCAGTAGAGAACATTTCTGCGCAGTACAAGCAGGATACCCGGAACTTTTTTAATGGTCTGAACTCACAGCAAACTAGCTTTAGCGTACAGCAGCAGACTCAATTTTGTGGCATTGTGGGAAATTATGTTGCGCAGCTATATCAGGCGGTGGATCAGAATAGGGAATCTTTGGATCGCCAATATAGACAGATGAGCAAACAGGATGTGATTAATCAGGTGATGTCATCAAAAGAAATGCTGATTTTGAAAAAATATAATATTCAGTGTGATCTGAAATAATAAGAAATGTTTATTGATAGTAGAAAGGAATATTTGAACTGTCTTTACTTAAAGGCAGTTCAACGATAAAGAATGATTTTAGCAGTGGGGGATTAGCCAAGTTTCGCTTTAATTTTTGCTGAAACTTGTGCAGGATCGGCGCGCCCGGCTATGAGCGGACGCAGAGAATTCATCACCTTACCCATATCTTTCATGCTAGTAGCTTCTTGAGCAGTAATCGTCTGCGCAATGATAGAATCAAGCTCTTCCTCAGTCATAGCTTCTGGTAGAAATTGAGACAGAAGCTCAATTTCGGCTTGTTCTTTACTAGCTAAATCATCTCGGCCAGCGCCTGCAAAGGCTTTAACCGATTCTTTACGTTGTTTAATTTGTTTTTCAATGACCGCAAGAACTTGAGCGTCGTCAAGCTCTTTGCGCTCATCGACTTCGATTTGCTTAATTGCTGCCTGCAGACTACGTATTACCGTCAACTTGTCCATTTCTTTAGCACGCATAGTTGCTTTCAAAAGGTCAGTTATTTGGGTTTTTAAAGTAGTCATTTATCTTGTCCAAGCAGTCAATCACAAATTAATCTTAGTAAAGGCGTGTAGTACGAACTGATTCGCGAGCCAATTTCTTTTGGTAACGTTTAACAGCAGCAGCTTTTTTACGTTTACGTTCTTGAGTTGGTTTTTCGTAGAATTCACGTTTACGAACGTCAGCTAAAACACCCGCTTTTTCGCATGAACGTTTGAAACGACGGATAGCTACGTCTACTGGTTCGCCTTCTTTCAATTTAACTTGTGGCATGAAGAATCCTCATAAGTTATGGATAAGATCTATGGCACGATTGCCTTAGATCACAAGTGAAGGACAGTATTTTACTCATTTACATCTCATATCACAAGTCTATAATAGCTTTAGCAATATTTAGATACGGGTAAAAGGCAGTTTAATGATCGTTCTGGGCTTGGAAACTTCTTGTGATGAAACCGGGTTAGCACTCTATGACAGTGAAGTCGGCTTAATAGGACAGGTGTTATATAGTCAGATTAAACTGCATGCAGAATATGGTGGCGTGGTCCCTGAATTGGCTTCGCGTGATCATGTGCGTAAGTTAATTCCATTGATTAATCAATTGCTTGAACAAAGCAAGGTAAAAAAATCAGAGATTGATGCAGTGGCCTATACACGTGGCCCGGGCTTAATGGGCGCGCTGATGACCGGTGCCTTGTTTGGCCGGACTTTGGCTTTTGCATTAAATAAACCGGCAATTGGTGTGCATCATATGGAAGGTCATATGTTGGCGCCTTTGTTGTCAAAAACTCCTCCAGAGTTTCCGTTTGTTGCTTTATTGGTCTCTGGCGGTCATACCCAGCTCATGGCAGCACATGGCATTGGTCAGTATGAATTACTGGGTGAATCGATTGATGATGCCGCTGGGGAAGCTTTCGATAAAGTCGCAAAAATGATGGGTTTGCCTTATCCGGGTGGTCCGAATATTTCGCGTCTGGCGGAACAGGGTGATGCCAAAGCTTTTGATTTCCCGCGTCCGATGTTGCATCAAGGTTTGGACTTTTCATTCAGTGGTTTGAAAACTGCGGTTTCCATTCAGTTGAAAAAAGTCGAAGGCCAAGGGCGTGAAGCAGACGTTGCTGCATCTTTTCAGGAAGCCTTGGTGGATACTCTGGTGAAAAAATCGGTCAAAACTTTAAAACAGACTGGTTTAAAACGTTTGGTGATTGCAGGTGGTGTAAGCGCCAACAAGCGTTTACGTGAGCGTTTGGAAGCGGATTTGGCCAAGATTCAGGCGCAAGTCTATTATGCAGAACCTGCTTTATGTACCGATAATGGCGCCATGATTGCTTTTGCTGGTTATCAGCGTTTAAAAGCAGGTCAGCATGATGGTTTGTCTGTGACCACCACACCGCGCTGGCCGATGACCGAGCTGACCAATCCAAATCAAGCTTGATCATTCATGTGATAAAAAAGAGGCGACTTAGCCTCTTTTTTAATGTCTGTTTTTTGATGTCGTTGTTTTTAACTATTTATCGAAAAATAAAAAATAGAATTCTCGTAGTGATCAAAATATTGCTGCACATCTATTCAATAAATTGTCATCTCAGTGTCATTTAATTTACATGCGCCATGCATAAGATTCTGTGCAAATTAGGGAGTAAAAATAAAATGAAACAGAACCTATTGGTAATTGGGGTATTAAGTGCAGTGGCTTTGGTGGGGTGCGGCAGTGATAATGATAATGATCAGCAAAGTTCAAGCATAAAAACTTTAACGGCTGAAAAAAACTTAAGTTTTGGCGACAGCACTTGCTGGTTGGGGGGTAGCGCAAAAGTATCGGGTCAGGATAAAAACGCCAATGGTATTTTGGACAATGCGGAAATCGAGCAGACAACGCCAAGCTGTATTACCGAAAATAAATTTGCGCTGGGTGTACCGCTCAGCTATGAAGTGATGGAAAATTTAAAAGGCATCGCAGATGGCGCTAAGCCGGGCAATACGATTGAGTTCCGCCGCGGTGGTTTTGGTTCCGATTTGGTGGCACATCCAACGAATAAAAATCAGTATTATGCGATTACCGACCGCGGGCCTAATGCCGATTACAACTTAAATAAAGACAACGGCAAAATGTTTCCAGACCCAAGCTATGTGCCGCGCATTGGCTTATTTGAAGTACAAACAAATGGAACTGTGAAGAAGCTGAAGGAAATTTTGTTAAAAGATCGGAACGGCACAGCGATTTCAGGCTTACCAAATGCTAATTATGGTGCTACCAAAGAAGCTGCCTATGACATTCAAGGTAAATTGCTGGCACAGCAAACTAATGAGTATGGCTTAGATCCTGAAGGTTTGGTGGCGATGGCCGACGGTAGTTTTTGGGTCAGTGATGAATATGGACCGCATATTGTGCATTATGATGCGAACGGAGTCGAAATTGATCGTATCAATGCTTTTGAACAAGATACTCGCAGAGTGGGCGGTTATTTGCTGCCGGCAGAATTTGCTAACCGCCGTCCTAACCGTGGCATGGAAGGTTTGACCATCACGCCTGACGGGAAAACATTGGTTGGCATCATGCAGTCCACTATGGACAATCCAAGCACCGCGGTAAATAAGTCTGATTTAACCCGTATTGTGACTATTGATTTGTCCAGTAAAAAGGTGAAGCAGTATTTGTATAAGCAAGAAGGTGGGGCAAAGGCCTATTCAAATTCAGCTATTACAGCTTTAAGCAGTACATCATTTTTAGTGTTGGAGCGTGATGGTGACTTTTATCGGGATAATCCTGCGGCATTTAAGCGCGTGTATAAAATCGATTTGCGTTCTGCAACAGATTTAGAGTCGATTGCTGAAAATAGCAATCTGAAACAGGATGCAAAATTGGGTTTAACGATTGATGGGCAAACCCTAGAGCAGTATGTTTTGGCGCAAGGCTGGGATGGTTTAAAAGCATTGGGTATTGTGCCGCCAGTCAAAACCTTGGTACTGGATATGATTGCAAAAGTTAAATTTCCGCATGACAAGATGGAAGGGCTTTGGCTGATTGACAACAAGCACTTAGGTCTAATTAATGATGACGATTTTGCGCTTTGGGTCACCAATGGGGTGCTGGAACAAAAGTATCTAGATGCGGATAAAAAACAGATTGATACCAATACCTTATATGTTATTGATGGGCTAGATTTAAATCCGATCCCATAACAAGGTCAGCATCAGATCATGAAGACCATTACATGAAAATAGCAATCTAAAAAGAACAACAAAAAGCCCAGCTTGTGCTGGGCTTTTTTATAAGGCTTTGAGCTTTAGTTGTTAGGTCTGCAAGGTTGTTGCAAAGTTTTGGTGAATCAATCTTAAAGCGCTTTCAACTGCTGTGAACCAATCCAGTGTTTGGAGAACTGATAGGCTGCACGACCAGAGCGCTGACCGCGACCCTGACACCATCTTAATGCTTCAGCACGAGTTTCTTCTGTCATCGGCATATTGGCTTTTGCTAAATAGTGCTGCACGATTTCCAGGTACAGATTTTGATCCATTGGATAAAACGACAGCCACATGCCAAAACGGTCAGATAAAGAAATTTTTTCTTCAATGGCTTCTTGCGGATGCAATTCTGTATATTGCGGAACATCCACCCGGGTGACAGGTGTGTTTTCATGCATGAATTCAGGTAGCAAATGACGACGGTTACTGGTGGCATAAATAATAAAATTACTTGAACCTGATTGTAATGAACCATCGAGGACGCTTTTTAGGCTGCGATAGTTTTCATCTTCAGCGTTAAAAGCCAGATCATCACAGTAGACAATGAATTTTTCAGGTCGAGCTTCAATCAATTGCTGAATAATAGGTAAATCAGCTAAATCGTCACGTTCAATTTCAATTAAACGTAAACCTTCAGCTTCGTACTCTGTTAACAGGGCACGAACAATTGAAGATTTTCCTGTACCGCGTGAGCCAGTCAATAACACATCGTTGGCAGGTAAGCCTTTTAAAAACTGCAGTGTATTTTGAATCACTTTCTCTTTTTGACGCTCAATGCCTTTTAAATCATCCAAATCAATTTTTTTGGGCTGCTGGATGGCTTTTAGCTGTTTATCTTGCCACTTATAAGCAGACGCCTCAAAGTTGGTTTCTTGTTTCAGTTCAGGTAAGTTTTGCTGTAGTTGATGGAGTACAGTAGAAAGAACTTGTAAGATATTGTCAGGTAAATCAATTGTTGCCATGATTGTTCAGCTTATACGTACGAAGTGAAAAGAAAGATTTTTACAGGGGAACTGTATATCAAATAGTCATAGTTTGCCAATTGAATAGCGGGTATCATGGTTGATTAATCACTTGTGTATTGTGCAAATGCAAATATGATGTTCGATACCTGATTAGGGATAGCAAATAACAATGAAAGTGTTTGAGGGATAGATATGTTATTTAATGATTTCACAAAAGATATTAATCCACATCAAGCGTATCGTCTAAAAAAATTAAAAAGCCAACTTGCCGCAGCTGAAACTTATGAAGAATGGAAAAGCATTGCCTTAAAAATAGATGAAGAATCAGGTGCACAAGAGTGGAAATTTGATAACTGTTCGCCGTATTTTGATGCTGAAATTATTTCTCAACGCTTAAACCGGTTGAAGCGCTACCGTTTTCAAAAACGTACTGAAGATCTCATGTACATTTTACGTGAAGGTTTAACCTACGATATTGCCAATATTGCACATCCCATGCTGTTTACCACGACTTATGTGGGTACTAAAAAAATCATTGAAGACTATGTAGAGGAAGTTAGCGAAAGTTTGGCCTACGTTGCTTCGAGTAACTGTACTTGCCTATCTATGGCGGAAAAAATTGAATTTTTCCAGCATTGTAAAAAGGCCTATGGCCAGCCTGCGATTATGTTTTCAGGTGGTGCAACATTAGGTCTGTTTCATACTGGCGTATGTAAAGCCTTGTTGGAACAGGATTTAATGCCAAAAGTGCTATCGGGTTCCAGTGCCGGAGCTATTATGACGACCATGTTGGGGACGTCAAAACCTTCCGATATTAACAGTCTGTTAAATGGGGAAAACTTTTTTACTGAAGCTTTTCATTTTCGTAAATTTAGCGAAATTTTAAAAGGCAATGGTGGTTTTGCCGATGTGAAATACCTGAAAAAGTTTCTGGTTGAAAATTTGGGTGATGTCACTTTTGAGGAAGCCTTTAAAACATCAGGTTTGCATATCAATGTCGCTGTTGCACCTTATGATACTTCGCAACAAGCCCGCATTATGAACACCTATACTTCACCAGATCTATTAGTCTGGAGTGCTGTGCTGGCATCTTGTGCAGTGCCGATCCTATTTCCACCGGTTAAACTGACCAGTAAGCGCCATGACGGGCAATTAACCCCTTATATGTCAGATACGCGCTGGGTAGATGGCAGTGTCAGAAGTGATTTCCCGCAAGAGAAAATGGCCCGACTGTATAATCTAAATTATACCATTGCCAGTCAGGTTAATCCGCATATTGTGCCATTTATGCAAAGTGACGCCGAGCGTTACCGTCAAGATATGATGAGCTGGCCAGAACGGATTATTCGCCGTCAGGGTAAAGTGATTACCAAAGGCATTATGGATTTTACTCGCGGTCGCGTCGGAGGGATCCCATCTGTACGCCGTCTGCTGGATCATGGTTATGGAGTGATTGATCAAGGCTATTATGGAGATTTGAACATTGTCGGGGATTATAGCTTACGTCACTATAGCTATATGTTGCAAAATCCACGTCCATATTTGTTCAAGTTGTTGCAAAGAGAAGGTGAGCGGGCAACATGGCCGAAAATATCCTCCATCGAAACCCATGCCCGGGTTGGTAAAACCATCCAACACTGTTTAGAGCTGTTAAGTTATCAACATGATCCAGAGCAAAAATCCGCAGAATTTATTGCAGTTTAAGGCTGCGGATTTTTCCGATATCAATTTAATACTGAAAACCAAGCCCAGAAGTTTGACTTTTGGGCGTTATCTTTATGCCTTTGCATATCAGCAGCAGCACTACTGGTTAAAAACTCAAGCTTTAAATGTCAATGCTACAATTGAAGTAGGATTCTTAAATGAATGGGCATTTTATCAACAATGGATAGATACGCCAAAGCAGCCTGAATTTTTATTACCTTTTCAAATGCTTTCTGAGTTCAATATCGAAGATCTAGAACAGCAGGATGCTACAGCGCTGATTTTGCCGCATGGTGAGGCGCTATGGATTGAGCATGCTGAACGTTCAGTCCATGCGATTAAGCAGCGTATCGGCCAGTTGCTGGATGCTGTGGATCAATTGCACCAATCTGGTTGGATTCACGGTGATTTAAAACGAGAGCATGTAGTTGCCTATCAGCAACAGCTTTGTTTGATCGATTTTGAGCAGGTACAAAAAATTGATTCACCCACAAATCTGCAAAATCTGACGGCAACACCGCGTTATATGGCACCAGAACTTTTTCATGGTGAAGCAAAAACCGTGCAAACTGATATTTATGCTTTAGGCATTATTTTGTATGAATGGCTGAGCGGGCAACGTTTACGTGCAAAAAATTATCAGGAATGGGCATATTTACACTGTCAGTGCTTAAGTATTGAACTTCCACAGCAATTTTCAATTTTTGAGAAACTGCTTTCGGGCATGCTGGCCAAACAAAAAGCCCAGCGTTTTACCGATATTTACAGTATAAAACAGTGCTTAATCACTGAAATTGCTTAAGAAAAATACAGAAAAACGGTTTTTGTTTTTTATTTAAACAAACAAGTGGATTTTTCATAAAAAGGTCTTGTCATGAGGAATCGATCTCTATAATATACACAGCCATCGGGGGCGTGGCGAAATTGGTAGACGCACTGGATTTAGGTTCCAGCGCCGCAAGGTGTAAGAGTTCGAGTCTCTTCGCCCCCACCACTTAAATATCATCATGGTATGATAGTTAGGTTACAGAGGATTGGTGTAATGGTAGCATGACGGTCTCCAAAACCGTTCGTCAAGGTTCGAATCCTTGATCCTCTGCCAAGTTTTAAAAATCCAACTACTTTGTTGGTATCCTGATGGGGACGTGGCGAAATTGGTAGACGCACTGGATTTAGGTTCCAGCGCCGCAAGGTGTGAGAGTTCGAGTCTCTCCGTCCCCACCATCATATTAAAGCAAGGTAAATAACCTTGCTTTTTTGTTGTAAAAAAATCCAGCTACTGAGTTGGTACCCTAATGGGGATGTGGCGAAATTGGTAGACGCACTGTGTTCAGGTCGCAGCGCCCTCTGGGCATGAGAGTTCGAGTCTCTCCATCCCCACCATATTAAAGCAAGGTAAATACCTTGCTTTTTTATTGTCAGTAAAAAATGAACATAAATAAAAAGCCCAAAATGGGCTTTTTAAAATAGATTTGAAATTATTATTGTTTTTGTCTCGATCCAAAAGTGAAAAATAGCCTTTTAAGCTTTCAAGTGATCTTCGAATTCTTCACCAAGTTTCATCGCCAGTTGATTGCCGGCTAAATCATAAGTCACCAGACCATATTCTTTTTTAAAGCTAAAGGTAAATCCACGATTATCGGTTAAAGATTTCACTGAGTAGCCTAATTTTTCTAACCAGATACGAAATGCAATTAAATTTTTTGCTTTAACAACTTTCTTCACGAGAGAACTCCTTGTGTATAGGGGATACTTGTTGAGTAGTATTTAATAATTAATAGGGATATAGGTTTTTTTTTAAAGGGGAGTTATGTGCTGTTTTTTAAAAAATAAGTATTTTGTGGTTTTTTTATTCAAAAATAGGCTAACTCTTCATTCAAGAATGATTTAAAAATAAGCAATGAGCTGAATTGCATGGTTTTTTAGTTCATTGATTTTGATTGATTTTCATTGAACTAATATAGGGTTTTAGAGTTAGTAATATTTATATACAATTTACAGTCAAGTTTAAAAGGTTTTGAGCTTAAATCTGCGGTTTAAATATCTTTGAGTACAATTATTCAACTGCATCATGACTTAATTCTTCATTTAAATCTTCACAGAGTTCATTCAAAAAATAAAAATAGGCGCAATAGATGCCTGCTCGATGAAAACACGTTACAGTGCAGGGCGGTGTTTAGCGGCATGTTTTTAAGCTTAGCTATATGCCAACTTTTTATGCTTACGATGATAATGACGATGATGGAATTGAAATGAGCACAGAAACCATTGAACAGCAGGTGTTGAATCAGATTCAAAACATGCAGCAACAAGAGCTGATTCCTGTTGCTGTGATGCTGGGCCATGAAGATTGGTTAATTTTCACGGAACAATCCCAAGTGGCCTATACGCCTTTTGGCAGTGCGCGTCGTTATCAGCCGGCTTTGGGCGGTTTGCTGCTGGTCCGTGTCGATGAAATGCATATTACCAAAGTGGTCACACAAGTTGAGCTGGATGCCTATGCGCAAACCCATCAGATTTTATAAGCACTTCATAGCAGACAACCATTAAAACTGATCTTTTAACTGCCGCAGGCGCTGGAATTCTTCGACGCTGTCGGCTCTTAAAAACGGATTGGTTTCCAGTTCCAGTTCAATGCTGCTCGGCAAGGTCGTCTGACCGAGCATTCGCTGTGCTTCCACCTGTTCAAAGCGCTGCTGTATCGCCAGATTGTCCGGTTCAACGTGTAGTGCAAACTTGGCATTGGCCAGCGTGTATTCATGGGTGCAGTAAACTTTGGTTTGGGTAGGGAGGGCGGCCAAACGATTGAGCGAGTGATACATTTGATCATAAGTGCCTTCAAACACGCGACCACAACCCATGGCAAACAGGGTATCGCCACAGAACAGCACATCAAGTTCATCAATAAAATACACAATATGCCCCAGGGTATGACCGGGTACGGCAATAATCTCAACCTTTAAACCGTGAAAGCTGATTTCTGCTTCATGCTGCAGTGGATGGCTAATAAACGGAACTTTAGTTAATTCTTCACGTGGGCCATAGACCGGGATATGCCGATTAAGCAGCAGGTCTGGAACACCGCCAGTATGATCTTTATGCCAATGTGTCAGCCAGATTTGACTTAGTGTTAAGCCATTCTTAGCACAATAGGCTTCAACCAGGTCTGCTTGAGTCGGGTCAACTGCAACCACTTCCTTGCTGGGGATATGCTCTAATAACCAGATATAGTTTTGTAATTGATTTTTGACATCAATCATATGGATTTGAAAATTCATAAGACACAGATCAATCAGAAAGATATGAATAAGCTAGCCTTAAAGCCAAGTTTTTTCTAGTGGCAGATCGCAACTTGATCTGCAATATGCATCAAAAAAATAGTTGATATTTCAAATGATCTAAACCCACAATAATGTAGATAACGATTTAATTTTAAATGAATGATATGAATTGACTGCGTGTCACTTTTTAATGCAGTCTTGAAATTTGGCCATCTGCGCAGGATGAGTCTTAAAATAGGGGGGATAAATATGAAAATGTATCAGGTAGACGCCTTTACAACGGAACTGTTTAAAGGAAATCCGGCAGCAGTGATTGTGACTGAACAGTGGCTGGATGAGGCCCTTATGCAAAATATCGCTCTGGAAAATAATCTGGCTGAAACTGCATTTGTGAAAGTCATCGATGCAGAAAATTATGAAATCCGCTGGTTTACCCCGACCACCGAAGTCAGCTTTTGTGGACATGCCACATTGGCCAGCAGTTTCGTACTGTTTAAAGATTATACCGCAGCACTCACCCTTCAGTTTCATGTGAAAGATCTGGGTATTTTTGTGGTCAGTCAGGACGCTGATGGCAAAATCAAAATGAATTTTCCAGTCCGCCGTGCAGAAAAAATTCAACAATATCCTGAAATTTTAAAGCAAATTTTAAGCAAACCATTTAAAAATGTGTACTTAAACCGCCAAGCCTATATTGTGGAATATGAAAATTCACAAGATGTGCTGGATGAAAAGCCGGATTTGGCCTTATTAAAACAGTGGTCGAAGATGCAGTCACTAGAAACAAAGGAAACAGCCTTAGATCTGGCGATCACGGCGCAAGCAACTACGTATGATTGTATGTCACGTTATTTCGCACCAGCCAATGGGATTGATGAAGATCCAGTCACCGGCTCAATTTATACCGCAATTGTACCGCTGTGGGCCGATAAACTGGGCAAAAAAGAGATTTTGGCTTATCAGGCATCCACGCGTGGGGGAAAATTATATTGTGAATTGCTTGAAAATGAACGTATTGAAATTTCCGGCTATGCCCAGTTGTATATGCAGGCAGAGTTATATCTTTAACATTTCGCTATAAACACGGTACAAAGCTGTGGAAATAAGCAGCAATTTTTGCAAAAAGCCACTACTCAAGCCTAGTGACATTTTCTAAGATAGGTGCGGTTTAAAATTCATATCATTGAATAAATTGGAATAATTATGCAAATGCGGTTTAAACAACTCTCCATTTCATTACTCTTGGTTGGCTTTGGTACGACCGTTTGGGCACAACCGATTTTAGTCAAATCAGAACAGAAGATTGAAGAATATAAACTAGACAATGGTTTTCGCGTGATTCTGGCGCCAAATGATAAAGAAAATAAAGTGTTTATGAACACGGTCTATCTGACCGGCTCATTGAACGACCCGCAGGGAAAGGGTGGGCTGGCGCATTTGCTGGAACATTTGGCATTTAAAGGCACCCAGAATATTAAAGGTGAAGAATTCCAGCGCCGTCTGGATCAATACACCTTAATGACTAACGCCAGCACCGATTATTATTCGACCAAGTACACCAATATTATTCGTCCGGAACAGCAGACCTTGAATGAAGTGATTCATCTGGAAGCTGAGCGAATGGATAAGCTGGTGTTACAGGAAAAATTTGTTCCCTCGGAAATTGCCATTGTGAAGCGCGAACGTGAAATCCGTCTGGATCAGCCCTTCGCAGTGATGATGGATCAAATGTGGAAATCGGCGTATGGCAATCGCTATTTAGGCCGTTTGCCAATTGGCGATTTAAACGAATTGCAATCCATAAAAATGGATGAGCTGAATAAATTTTACCGTACCTGGTATGCACCCAATAATGCGGTGATGGTGATTTCTGGCAAGTTTGATAAGGCTGAAGTTTTAAAACAGATTGATAAGAACTTCAGTCCAATTGCTGCCCGTCAAGTACCTGCACAAACCAAGGTTCCTGTGCTGGATGCAAGCAAGATTCAGAACCGCAACTATCTGGTGCAAAAAGGCAGTGATCTGGCTAAATTCAATATTTACCTGAATGGAAAAAATGAACAGATTAAATCTGCTTTGGCATTGGCGCCTTATTTATATACCATGCAGCCGAGTGGCCATCTGTATCAGAGTGTGGTGGAAACAGGCTTAAGTACTGGAGTTCAATCCACAACCTGGCTGGATCAAGACTTCAATCTGGTGTTTATGGGCGCTATTTATGCACCCAATCATGATGCGAAAAAAGTGCAATCGGAACTGGTAACTGGGGTCGAAAAAAATAAGGCCTTTAATGAAACAGAATTGAACCGGGTGAAAAATCTGATTCAGAATCAGGCTGATAACATCCAGACCAATGCGGCGGCACTGGGTGGGCGTTTAAGTGATTACTATGTGGCTTATCAGGGAAACTGGTCTCAGTACTTTACGGATCTGAATAATGTGAAGCAATTGAAACTGGCTGATGTTAATCAGACCCTGACCCAGTTTTTAGTTCCCGAACATCGTATTTCTGGCGACATCAAACCGACACCGGAAGATCAGAAAAAGGCTTTGCAGCAGCAGGCTTCCGAGCAGCCTAAAACATTAGATAAAACTGATGTGAAAGAAGAGCCGCTTAAAGACAGCAGTGTTTACAAGCAAGAAGTTGCTGAATATCTCAAAACATCAAAACAGTATTTGGTGAATACAGAGAAGAAAATTCAACGCGGCACGTTAAAAAACGGGATTGCATATGCCTTGTATCCGACCTCAACGCGCGATGACAAAACTTATGCCACCATTGCACTTGATTTTGGTACAGATCAGTCCTTGTTTAACAAAGGTGAAACGCTGGATTTGATGGCCTATCTGTTATTGCGTGGTTCGGATCAGCATAGCCTGCAAGATATTGCAGATAAATCCATTGAAGCGGGTGGTGGTGCAACCGCGACTGCATCGGGAAATAGCATTACCATTCAGATCGTGGCGAAAAAAGAAAAATTTGCAGATTTCTTTAAATTTATGATGGAAGTGTTGAAAAATCCGAAGTTTGAACAGACGCAATTTGATTTGATCAAGTCGCAAAGTTTATCAGCATTAAATCGTCCTTATACCGAGCCAGAAACGGTGGCTGCATTGACTATGACGCGCTTGCTGGAAACCTATCAACCGGGTGATTTGCGTTACCATTTCGAGCCGGAACTTTCCAAGCAGCAGCTTCAAGCAGTTACTGTTGAGCAAGTGAAGAAGCTGTATCATGATTTCTTTGTTAGCAATCATGCCCAAATCTCGTTGACTGGGGATTATCAGGCTAAACCAATGCTACAGCTGCTACAAAAAGAATTTGGCAGCTGGAAATCCCAACTACCTTATCAACGACTAGACTCAGATTTTAAGGCTTATCAGGCGAAAAAAATCCATGCCTTATCTGAACAACGTGAATTTGGTAATTATCAAGCCATTTTAACCATACCGGCAGGGGTGAATCATGTTGATGCTCCGGCACTGATGGTATTTAGCTATATTTTAGGTGATTCGCAACTGTCTTCGCGTTTAGCGCAAGAATTACGTGAAAAAAATGCCTTGGTCTATGGTTTTGGTAGTGATGTACAATTAGATGACTGGCTTGATTCAGGCGCATTGACCATTGAAGCCAATTATACCGCAGGTAAGTCAGCACAGGTTTCACAAGGCGTACATAAAGTCCTGAATGACTTGCTTACTCAAGGTGTTACCGAACAAGAACTGGAAGCAGCCAAAGCCAGCATCCTGAAAAAACGTGTAACAGCTTTGGAGGATGAGCGCAACATTCACCGCATGCTTACGCCTCAGCTGGAACAAAATCGGGATTTATTGTTCCGTGAAAAACGTGATGTTGCTTTTGCAAAATTGACCAAGGCAGATGTAGACGCCGTGATCAAGAAATACATCAAACTGGATCAACTGGTTGAGGTGATGGCGGATCAGTATGGTAAACCGCAAAATAAGTCTTAATTTTTACAGCTGATTTTTTCTTATCCTATTAATCTCTGTATTGCGCTAATCCTTTCCTTTAGAATGGGTTAGCGCTGATTTTTTTAAAGCCGGTAAAACTGTTTGGCAGTATGGTGAAACACTTGCTGCAAAGCATTCGGGTCATAGGCCAACACGGCATCACTAAAGGCATCAATGATATTTACAAGGGATGTACTAACCCGATCCATCGGAAAATTCGAGGCAAACATCACCCTGTAGGGGCCGAAGTTTTTCAGTACATGACTGATCAGCGGTAGCGTCAAATCATAGACTTCCTGCTTCGTCGCCAAACGATTCTGCTTGTGAAACTGATGACCTAATACAGGCATAAGCAGACCTGACATTTTGGTATACACATTGGCGCAGCTAGCCAGTTCAGCAATATCTTCCTGCCAGCGTATTAAAATATTTTCACGAGCAATTTTAGTCAACCCGGTTTGTGCCCCGACTTGACCAAACAATCCTGCGGGTGTGCCAAAATGATCCAGTACAATGGAGGTTTCCGGGAATTGTTTGGCTAGAGCGATCATATCGCTGAGTTGGGTTGAATAGACCCAGGCATCAAAACTTAAATTGTACTGTGCCAAGGCTTCGAAGCCTTTAAGAAATTTTTTATTGCGGTATAAGTGCGGCTCATCCGCCCAGGCATGAATTTTACTATCTTCATGCACCGCTGCCATTTTTCGGATGCCTTTGAAACGCGATGAGGCTTTTTTATGTAGCTGTAATATCTTCTTGAAATTGCTATCACGTGGATCGGCTGTTGCAACAATACCACCTAGTTTAACGGTTTCAGCATGGAAGGGGAGCGATTCAATAAAACGGGTTTCACCGATCACGCCTTTGCCTTTATCTTTATGCCAGCTGGCTTCTACATGTACCACTTGTTCGACCTGATAATGGCCAAGATCCTGTACATAATTTTCCGGTAAATAGGGTGAAGTCACATGATTGGTCAAGCCTAATGTTTCTATGAGATCATCAGGTTTGACCATACGCATGACTTTATCGAGCAGGTAGGGATGTTTTCCCAGCAATTTGACAGCCAGAGCGGCTGCATGGGGCGTATTATATGGATCCCATTGGTGAATATGTGCATCAATAATTGCAAAGTCCAGTTTTTGCATCGTTATCCCTAATTCAGCATATTTCTGCTATTAAACATACTGCAAAGTGCTAGAGCTTGAAATCACCTTTCATCCAAAAAATAGGGTGCTAAAAAAAGCCCTTGCGGGCTTTTAATTTATTCATCAGTGCTGATGGTCATGATCATGCTTATTGGCATGAAATTCTTCGTTATGACGGAAGCGAAGATAGTTTTCAAACTGTTCGCAATATTCATCATAGTTGTCTTCCAGCATCATCTGGAACTGCTGCATAATGTAAGACATAACCTGATCTTTAGCATCGCGCATTTCGTTGCCATCTTTAAAATTGTTGGCAGCGACCCAGGTATTAAAACGGGCAGTACCAAACAGCATAGCAGCACTGACTTGTCCGCGTATTTCAGCAGGTTTTACTGTTGAACCTTGTTCAAGGCGGCAAAATTCATTCGCCTGTTTAATAAATTCGTCAGCACGTTCAAAAAAAGCAGCATTTAACGCTTCTTCTTCGGTTACATCTGTTGCTTCAATTTTTTGAACCATGAACTTTTCCTGCAAAAACGATCTAATAGCCTATTATAGGCAAAGCCTTGCAGAAACTAAACCTTTGGCTTAAGCTAAAAATAGCCTAAGCATAAAATGGATGATCCTATGCAAGATGCCATTGCGGTACAAAGTCTCAAAAGTGACATTGCCTTATTGCGTCAAAATATCTGGCCACCGGCTAATCTGGCCAATGTGGAAGGTCTGCCCATTTACTATGGCTCAAAAGTTGAAGTCGATGAATACTATCGGCAATGGACAGGTTTAATTGAAAGGGCACAAGACCTGTTTCAGCCCTTTATGGAAGATGAAAAACTGGACGCCGTGCATTTACCCAGTCATTTGAATTTACCGCTGTTTTACTTCCATGTAGATCGTATCCGGATTAACAAAACCCGAGCCAAAGAATCAAAGACTTTTCGTGGCATTGCCAGCTTAATTGAAAAATGTGGGCAATATGAACCTGAACAGATTCAAGCCATGAAACGCTGGTTAGACAGTGATGACACGGCTGCCTTGGTGGCTCACCGTGAATTTGTGGATTTGCGCACCTATGTGTTCCAGCATGGGCAAAGTGAATATACTCGAACCCGATTTTATGTGAATGGTATCGTACTCAGTACAGAACCGCATTTTGAACTGGTGGACGCGCGTGATAAACCGCGCAAACAACGTAATGACAGTTATAGCGACCCGCTGGCGGACAATGGCACCTGGAAAATTTTTGGTAAATATCGCTAATCGAAGGTGATATTAAAAATAGAACTTTCGGTATCACCAAAAAGTGTTGGTTTTTGCATAATGTTCTAAATGCGCTTGAGCTTGTTGCAAGACGAATTTTTTTTCATTGGCAATCCATCCCAAAGCAAACCACAGTTTTTGTTTGCGTTTAACCATATCTTGAAACAGGGCTTCAGCCACAATCAAGTCGTTATATTGCCCCAGACTTTCTTGCGCAGGTTTTAAATCCTTTAAGTATGTTTTGACCATTTTATCCGGATAGAGTGAAGCAATAAATTCGATGCAATAACGTAGCCGTTTCACCCGCTTGCGGGTACGATGCCGAGATGGAATATCCAGTTGTTGAAATTGATCAGCATCCTTGCAAATTTGTTGATGCATTTTTTGTAGTTTTTTGGCGATATCTTTTTTTAAAACCGTCTTTTTTTTCTTTTTTGCTGGCTGATTCACAAATTGTAATAAAGCCAGCATCAACTCAACAAAGTCTGAAGCACGTAAAGATTCATCAATCGGAATGCTGGATTCTTCAGCGATATTCGGCAACTGAACATAAGGTGCTCCGGCCTGTTCGAGCTGGGGCAACAATCCTTCACTTAAGGCATCACGGTCGCGGGTTGAACCCAGTTGGCGGAAAAGGCCAGTCAGTTGGTCTTGCCAATTTGGATTGACATCTTTTGACCAGTCACCAAAAACACGCAAGGTACTTCTTAAACGGCGAATAGCCACCCGCGTTTGATGAACGTGTTCACTATCATACTGTCCAGAAGCGATAGCTGATACATTGGGCAATAAATGTTGCAAGGCATTATTGATGATCTGTTTTAATGTGTTATCTGTTGAGTCCTGTTGATTCAGTTTGAGTGGGCTTGCAAATTGAGCGGGAGGGATTGTTAAATTTTGTGCCAGTAAATCTCCGCGCTCGGCTTTACTGCGCACATCTAGCCATAAATGATATCGCTGTACCCAAGGGTGAATAAATTTAATCAGGTCTTGGATAGAACCTTGTTTAAGCTCGAATTCAATTTCATAAATCGGCAAGCTTTGATCATTATGACGAATTTCACCGCGATCCAGACTCACTTCAATTTCTGAACAGTTAAAATGAACCACATGTACCAGACGTTGAACGACCGTTTCATATTGTACAATCAAGGTTTTAGCCTGTTTGCCCAAAGCATTTTGCAGCAATTGTTTTGCTTTCGAATTGGACTCATAAACCTTAAGGTCCAAAGTTGGGTCTTTGGACTTGCCTAAATCACTCTCTAGTTCAAAACGTTGAAAGGATTGATCGCTGGGTGCTTTTAAAGTTTGTATCCAGTGATCGTCTTCAAGACGTTGCCGTAAAGAAATATTTTTTTTAGCCAAATGCCGTTCGGGCGTGTCGTAGTATTTTGCGTATAAAGAAATCAAGCGAGCATTCTTGTTCAAGAAGAGCTGATAGAGCTTGTCTTGATGTGATGCAGGGATCTGAAATTTTAATTCTACTTCTAGCATGTTAAAACTCCTGACACTTCACCATCGATCGGGTCATGACATTGATTGTAAGCCAGTGTCAAAAAAAGAGTAGGGTTTTGTTGGAAAGTAAATAAAGCGTATGATGAACGAATAATGATTTATATTTAAAATTCGTGCCATACGCTTTGATTTTAATCATTTTTGTTATTTAATAAATTTACGACTCACTAAAAATTGTTCTGTCGCTTCAAGTAAATTTTGTGCATAGACTTCCTGTTTCGCTGTCAGCCAGCCCAACACAAACCAGTCACTGGCTTCCAGTTCGGTGTGCTGAATATATTCAGCAGAAGAGGCCAGAATGCGGTATTCACTTGCTGCAAGCGCGGCATCATTGAGTGCCTTGCTATATTTCTGCAGGTTTTTGACATCATAAATTGAAGTTAAGATCGGGAAGCTGAATTTGAGTTCCTGTATGCGCCCTGATAGGGTATCCAAACTTTCAAAATGACTAATGTCGGCATCGTTGAGTGCTTCTTGCAATGCTTTATATTGATTTTGCAGGGTATTTTGTGCAAACCATTTAAAGTCATGCTGTTGTGCAGCATCTTGCGTATTTAAGCTGAACATCAAAAGTTCAAGATAATGGTGTACGTTCTGGGTTGATTTAACCAGGTTCCCCAGTTTTTCTTTGGCGTACAGGATATCTTTTGCAAGGCTCTCAGATGTGGTTGGATTTTGTAAAAAGCCACCTAAGGTATCTTGCATGTGTTGAAAATGATGAAGCTGTTCAAACTGTTGTTTAAACGCACCCAATTGCATGGCCCATTTTTCAACAATGTCGCTGTTCCAGTCTTTAAACAATGAGATAGAAATTTGCAAATGATCCAGCGCACGTTGGGCCTGGATAATATGTTCTGCTTCAGCGACACCCGCAGAAATGGCAGCAATATTCGGCAGCAAATGCTGCAATTGCTGTGCAATCAAACTGCGTAAATTTTTCGCTGCGGATTCTTTCTTGCTCAGTTGAAATTCTCTGGCTTCGTTTGCTGGACTTACCTTCAAATCTAAAGCTAAAAGATTGCCTATTTCCGCTTTACTGCGCACATCCAGCCAAAGGTGATACTTTTTCACCCATTCAAAGCTAAAGGCGAGTAGTGATTGGACTGAACCGGCTTTAAGTTCAAATTCGACTTCATGGACTTCACTTTGCGCAGTCAGCGTACGCACTTCACCGACATCCAGACTGACTTCAATATCGGTGTCTTCAAATTGAATGACCCGAAACGTACGTTGAATATCCGTCTCAAATTGCAGTTTCAGCTGATTATGTGAATCGCCCAAGGCATTATTCAGAATTTGCTGGGCTTCGGGCTGGTCTTGATAAATGCTGAGGTTCAGCGCTGGTGCCTGTTCAAGTTCACCAAGATCATGATTATGCTCAAAACGATGTAGATGGCTTTTACCCGCCGCTTTGAGGGTTTGAATCCAGCGCGTACCTTCTAAACGTTGGCGCAGTGCTACACCATGACTGGAAAGCAGGCGATCTTCAGTATCATAGTATTTTGCTTTTAGTTGAATGATTTCTGATTTTTTAGGATCTAAGGCTTTTAATAAAGCATTACGTCTTGCTTCCGGAATCTGAAATTTTAATTCAACTTCGACCATGATCTTTCATCCTAATTTGCGACATGATTCATCAAAGAAACTCTGTCATGCGTGCGGTACAAATGCGTTACGAAATCTATTCTTTTATAGCGCTTAAATTGTATTCTTAATTTTAAGTCCACGATTGTAACGAAAATGATTTTTGATGTAAGACTTGACGCGCAAATTCTTAAGTAATTGCTTTTGAAATGATCAATGGAATGGGGGTAGAGGGCACTACTACTCCATAGTTTTGCTAAGCACTTTTATCTACTAAAAAAATATAATTTTAATTTAAAACGTATGTTTGTATTTTAATGAAGTTGGCTTTTAGGTATTGGTTTGTTAATAAAATAGCAGTTATATTCTGTGATTCTTTACTTATACGAAGCTTTAAAATTATCTTGTTTCAGTTAGAAGAAGCTTTTACTGCCGCAACTTTTCAATAACGTCGAAAGGTATTTGTGTAGGCAAACTCTCACTTTTGAGAGGCTAAAATGAGAACCTCAAAATATATGTTGAGTTCGCAAGAAAAGCCTTGGTTACCCACACACAACGTCCTGAGCCAGTTTTAAGCACTGCTTTAAAACGCAGCGCAAGGGATGGGTAACGTGTGGCATCCGTGCCACACTCACGTTTCTAAAGTTTGCTTAAACCAAACGATGAGACAATAGTGAGATAGATGGTACTTTTATTTGCATAAAATATGCGCTAATTTAAAGCAAAATAGTCAGGACGATGAACAAATGAACGCCACCATCAAGCTTAACTTCGAGCATCATCCAAAACCCGAATTTCAGCTGCCTATCCGAAACTATCATGAATTTTATAAATTTTATTTAACCGAGCATCGCAATATCACCAGCCGCCGTCTGCATGTATTGGGCAGTAGTGTCGGGCTGGTTTTTTTTAGTCGGGCCATTTTGCAAAAAAAGCCGAAATATTTTGTGTATGGCTTGTTGTCGGGCTATGCCAGTGCATGGATCGGACATTTTATGTTCTTAGATTAGCATTTGAAGTGCAACACCATGTTCTTGGAATAATACCTGACTCGGGCTTCTAAATCCGAGTCTTTTTCTTGGGCGATGATTCAAACGTTGAGTGATTTCTGAAATATAAGCATCCGA
>NZ_CADDTS010000026.1 GCF_902753875.1 Acinetobacter bouvetii
GTAAAGCTCGTAGTATTCATGGATTTCTAAGTGGAATTTATGCTTCTTTATGTGCATACCAATTAACCCATCGAAATAAGCCAACAATTCAAATTATGAAATCATTAGCTTAAGCAGGATTCGGGTTAGATATTATTTTGATTAGGCTTTCAAGACTGCCCCATATCGACAGCCTTATTGCATATTAATAGATTTATTTAGAAAATATATTAAAATAAAAGCAAAAAATAATCTAAAATAACATCTGGATGAATGTAAATATCATAAATATAAAATAAATTATCTTTAATAATTGTAAGATGTTAATAAAATCACTCGTTTATCAACTTTTATAAAAATACTAATCTAAAAAAATTCTTTCTATATTATTTGAAATTCCCTCATTATATTTTTAATGTTTTTTAGCTACATTAATTTACCCATCTGTAAATTAATTAAAAATTTAAAATTAAAAGAGTATTTTCTTATTCAAATTAAGACGATTTAATTTACGAAATAAAAAATATTCTGCAATGAAAATTAAATCTTATTGAATGGTGTATTACTGATATGACTGAAGTTAATCGAAGTCCTTATAAAAAGGCAATTTTGTTTGAACAACTTCAAAATGTTCAGTCCAATATATTTGCAGCTGCAGATCCATTTGGTTCTCATTTTACAAGCCCAATAGCCGCAGAAAAAAAAGTTCAGACCAGTAATATCTTTTTGGCGATTGGTGCTGTTCTGGCGTTACATTACGGCATTTTTTATGTCGCAGAACATCTTCCAACACCACCACTGATTGTGAAAAAACCAGCACCTATTGCGATTGAAATTGAAAAACCAAAGGAAGAACCTCCTAAGGTAATTGAACCTAAACTCAAAGAGGAAGTACAAAAGCCCATCATTCCTCCTGTTTCTGCAAAGCCTCAACCTGTGCAAAAACAAGTAGTTCAAAAACCCGTAGTGCAAAAGCAGATAGAACAACCAAGACCTGTTGCTAAGTCAGTGCCTCAACCTGTACAGCAGGCTGAAGCTACAGAAAGCATCGTACCAACCCCAAAAGTTGCAGAAACTGTGAGTAAGCCCGCACAAGAAAATTTACCTGTAACAGAAGCCAAAGGTTATGCAGGTTATCTCAGTAATCCCGCCCCTGAATACCCTGAGGTGGCATTAGACCGTGGTTGGGAAGGCGTTGTTATGTTACGTGTGAAAGTCTCACCAACAGGTAATCCTTTAGAAATCAACCTTAAAACGAGCAGTGGAAAAAAAGCACTCGATGAAGCAGCTATAAAGACTGTGAAGCGCTGGAAATTTTCACCTGCAATACGTGGCAACACACCAATAGAAGGTTGGGTCGATGTTCCGATTCACTTCAAATTACCCAATTAAACTGTAAAATTTTATCTTAGGAAAATTCGATATGTCTGATATTAATACGATTATTCATGATGCAACCATTTGGTTATTGATCGGTTTTTCGATCGTAACTTGGGTTTTAATTGTGGTGAAAGCAGTTCAAACTTCAAAAGCCACTAAACAAAGTAAAGTTTTTGTCGACACCTTTTGGTCAGCACAAAACTTGGCAGATGCCATTAGTAAAGCTGAAGATGCATATGGTCCTACAGCACGTATTGCTCAAACAGGTTTTAAAACATTAACTGAAGCCAATGAAAAAACCCATCAGGATTTACAACAAACGTGGAGTCGTCAGGATTTGTTAGAGCGCCACTTACGTAAACAAATTCTCACTGAACGTCGTCAACTGGAAAAAGGCTCAGCCGTTCTCGCATCGATTGGAAACAATGCCCCGTTTATTGGCTTATTTGGTACTGTATTTGGAATTATTCATGCCTTACAAGCAATTGCCCAATCAGGCAGTGCCAGCATGGATGTGGTCGCAGGTCCCATTGGTCAGGCACTTGTTGCAACAGGAATTGGTATTGCTGTCGCTGTACCTGCTGTACTTGCCTATAACTATTTTGTTCGTAAAGTGAAAGGTATTGGTGCAGATTTAGACGACTTTGCAACAGACTTTGTCAGCCTAACCCAAAAAGTAGGTTTCCAACTCCCAAGTAAAACTCAAACTGCACATATTGCAGCCAAGCCAGTCACAACGCATCAGTTAACATCTCAAGAAAAGGAGGCTTTGGCTTAAATGGCTATTTCAACTTCTCAAGATGACGATATTGTCAGTGATATCAATATTACCCCCTTAGTCGATGTCATGTTGGTACTATTGATCGTGTTTATTGTCACGGCACCTTTGTTAACCAACAGTGTGAAAGTCAACTTACCTAAAGCTGCACCCACACAATCTACAGATCAAAACAAAGCGCTGGTGATTAGCGTAAAGCCCGATGGTGCAATCTATTTAGATAAAACCCCTGTCAATCTAGACAACTTTGAGCAAGAAATCACACAGCGTAAAAATGCCAATCACAAGCTAGCATTAAACTTAAATGCTGATGAAACAGTTCCTTATGGCACTGTTGCTAAACTTTTAGCGAGTATAGAGAGAGTCGGTGTGGAAAAATTATCCGTGATTACCGAACCTAAATAACATACGTTGATATACATGCTCAGAGGCCTATTTATTTTAAATAGGCTTAGATCAGCATTTGAAGTACAACGCCATGTCTCACAATAATATCTGGCTCGGACTTTTCAATCCGAGTCTTTTTCTTGGGCGATGATTCAATCAGTTTGTGATCTCAGCAATTAAATCATCTGAATAATCCTTTCAATCGCTTCCTTTTCTAATCTGTTGTCGTATTAGCCCATGGATATTTTCATTGATCTCTCTGCCATACGCGATAAGAATCTGAGAAGTAGAATTCAATTCCTAACTCATACAGGATTTGTTCATACAGACTAAACTTTTTTGCAGTTATCAGCAGGGATGGTTTTCAAGTGTACTTTTACCGGATGGATTAAATTAACAATCGCTTCACTAAGCTTTAGACTCTTACAAGTAGTGCTCTTTTTTTAGCCCGCGATAATCTGTTTTCTGCCCATAATCGAAACTAAAAATTGCTGATGATTTTTGCCAACGGGTGTCTATTTACAGATCACCATAACTTGACTGCTGATCAATGATTTGAGGTCTTTCCTACATACTCCTTCAGTTGTTCAATTTCCCTTGAATTTCTGGATGTCCATACTTTCTCTTGTGCTGATTGCTAAAACGCAAATACTGATAAAGATGTCCTTCCTTCATTATATCCTGTTGGATATCGTGATAGATCAAATGCGTGCTGACAGCGACATATGAGGTCACCTGTTCAAGGCTACATTGCAGAGCAAAATAACCACTTCTGTTTCGATTGAGTTTGATCTTTCTACAAATCGTCGAGGGGCAAGTGCCAGTCTGTGTGCAATATGATGTTTGGAAAACCTTCACCTAATAGAACCTAACGCTGATATTTGCGTCCTGAGTGCTTGAAGAATAGTCCATTGTGCCACTTTGGCTCAGGTAGGTATGGAAGCAAAATGTATTTCGGCTTTAGAGGCTAGAATTATATAATTTTAGAGGCAGTGAAGTTTCAAAAAATTTTAGCTATAGGCTTATTCAACTCAGAGTGAAATTGCTGAATAAACCTATAGGCAGTAAAAGTTTTAATTTTAAAGAAAATATTATCAATAATTTATATTAAAATAAGCCTGACAATGGCAATTGCTCATTTTTTAAATAATAAGCTCCAACCGCTGCGGCTTTCCAATCACGTGGATTATGGTTGGCAACAGTTCTCGCATTACGCCAATGTCGGTCAAAATTATGTTTTCGTCCTGTTGTTGATGCACCACCCACGTCAAATAAACGCTCTGCAGCCTTCAAAGTCGACTCAATAGCAATAAATTGTGCTTTGGAAACGATTAAGGCTGCATGATCTACTGCTGCATCATCAAGATTAGCCGCCCATGCAGCATCAATACTATCAGCTGCATTGAGTACAGCTGCTTCAGCGGCAAATGCACGTGCAGCAATCTCACCGACAGCAAATTCAACATAAGGATCATCAACCGAATTTTTGGCGCTACTATGTTTAATAGGACGCGCTTTATTTTGAGTAAACCACACAGCATCATTTAATACATTTCGTGCAATACCCGCCTCAACAGCTGCCAAATAAATTTGTGCAAATGGTGTAACAATTGATCGTTTGCCTGAATCAAAATCACGAATTTGAATCTCATCTTCATAAACAATGACATTATTGAAATTCGTTGTACCACTCGCAGTGAGTCTTTGCCCCATAGCGTCAAAATCATCAACTAATTCCAAACCTTCACGGTCAATCGGTAAAATAAAATATACCGGTTTATCTTGTTCATCTAAAGCAACAGCTGAAATCCAATCTGAATAGAGACCACCAGTACTGTAATATTTTTGCCCTGTGACACGATAATGATCGCCTTCTTTCACAATACGTGAACTGACTTCACCATTTGCCCCACCCGTTTCCCAGCCTGCATTTCCAATCACTTTGCCATCTAAATAACGTGAGAACCATAATGCTTTTTCTTGCTCTGTTCCTCTTGCCAATAATGCATCTATAAAAAGAAATGAAGGACGAAGCGCCTGTGCAATGTTGGAGTCATAAGCGGCCACGTCAATAATAAATTGAATCACTTCACGTACGGATGCCTGACTACCTCCATAAATTTCTGGAATACGAAAGGTTAATAAATGTGCTTCAGCCAGTTGTCTAATCTGCTCAAAAGGTAGTTGCCGTTGGCTTTCGCGCTCTGCACTTCCGTGTCCAAGTTTTGGGAGTAATGATTCCGCACGCTTTTGTAATTCAGCAACATTCAATGTTTGCTGTAATGATGTGAATTGTGTATTTGAAACTAAGTTATTCATAATAATCCTGTTTTAATCTTCTGTTGAGTTTTTAAATTGAAATTAAGCAAAACTAAAATTCAAGTTGCTTATCGGTTTTGGGTTTTCATCTAATGTCAGCGATAAATCAGGCACGGCACCTAACAGTTGCTTGGTATAGGCATGTTGAGGGTCATTAAATATCTGCTCGGTCTCCCCTTGTTCCACAATCTGACCTTGTGACATCACCACCACATCATCACTAATGTGACGGATCACGCCTAAATCATGTGAAATGAACAGATAAGTTAGACCCAGTTCTTCTTGTAAATCATCAAGTAAATCTAGAACTTGTGCTTGTACTGAAACATCTAATGCCGATACGGGTTCATCACAGATGATGACACGTGGATGGCTGGCAATCGCTCTTGCAATCGCTACACGTTGACGCTGACCACCTGAAAGTTGCAAAGGATGACGACGTGTTACGTCAAAGGATAACCGCACTTTTTTCAGCAAGGCTGCGACTTCATGTTTTAATTCAGTCGACTTCACTCCACCCACTTGTAAGGCGTCTTCTAATATTTGCTCCACATTCCAACGTGGATCAAAAGAACTCAGTGGATCTTGATAAATCACACTAATGTCACGACGTCTCAAACGTCTTTCACGTTCAGGAATCCGATGATTCGCGGCTCCATTCCATGCCTTTCCAGCAAAGGATACTGCGCCTTCCTCTGGTTCAATCAACCCTAGAAGAATACGTGCTACCGTACTTTTTCCGGAACCGGATTCACCCACAATGCCAAGCGTACGACCTTCATATAGTTGAATATTGATATCTTCAACAATTTGTCGCCATTGCTGATCTGGACCACGATATCGTTTAGCAATTTGTTTAGCCTCAAGCAACGGAATTATTTGTATATTTTGCTCTTTTCTTACGCGAGGTTGGGTCTGTGCATGGGACGACAAGCGCTGCCCTCGAGGACGTGATGCAGGTAAAGCATCTAACAAGCTTCGAGTATAGGGATGCTGTGGCTGATGTAAAATTTGTTCAATCGGGCCTTGCTCAAGTACTTTCCCATGGTGTAGCACTAAGACTTCATCAGCTAATTGAGAAACCACTGCAAGATCATGACTAATTAATAAGAGCGAATTCCCGTTATTTTTAATTTGTTTTAATAACTCTAAAATTCGGGATTGTACAGTCGCATCTAAAGCAGTCGTTGGCTCATCTGCAATCACCAGACTCGGATTCAATGCCAGTGCGCTAGCAATCAATGCTCGTTGACGTAAGCCACCTGAAAGCTGATCAGCACGTTGATTTGCACGAAGTTCAGGATAAGGAATCCCCACTTGTTCCAATAATGAAATGACTTTTTCTTTACGTGTTGCAAATGTTCCCCAACCATGAGCCGTTAAAGATTCTAAAATTTCTTTTCCGACTGGACGTAAGGGATCAAGTGACACCAATGCATCCTGTAATACAAAGCCAATTTCTTGACCACGAATCAAACGCCAATCTTTTTCAGTATTGTCTAAAAGATTTTGACCTGCATAACTAAATTGTCGTGCTTGAATTTGAGCCCCTTGTCCTGCAAGGCCTACAATACTTCGTGCGGTTACACTTTTACCCGAGCCTGATTCACCCACCAATGCCACACATTTGCCCGGTGATAAAGTCAGTGATAAATCATTCACTACAGTTTGATGGGCAAATTGAATATTCAGACCGTCTATCACTAATGTTTTGTTATGCATGGCTACGACCCTCCAAACGGTTTTGTAAGTAGCGCCCAAGTACCGTGGTTGATAATGTTGTCAGTAAAATAAAGAAACCAGGGAAAAAGGTCAGCCACCATGCATTGGCAATAAAATCACGCCCTGCAGACATCATGGTTCCCCACTCTGGCGCAGGTGGCTTAGCCCCCAACCCTAAAAAACTTAGTGCCGAAGCCCAAACTATTGACTGTCCAATACCCATTGTGACCACGACCACCAAAGGTCGCATCGCATTGGGTAACAGTTGGCGTCGAATAATACGCCAAGGGCTATGACCTAAAGCACGTGCCGATTCAACATAGCCTGCATGTCGTGCTGCCAAGACTTGGCCTCGAATCATGCGCGCATATCCCGGCGCAATACCAATGCCCGTTGCAATAATGAGTTGCGTGATTCCTGCACCAAACACAGCAACAAATAACAGCGCAAGAATTAGGCTAGGAAAGGCAAACAAAACTTCAATCACCCAACCAATCACACGATCAATCCATCCACCACTTAAGCCGGCAATAACCCCCAGGGGAATTGCAATCAAAAATGCCAAGCCAATTGCTAAAACTCCAATGGTCAAGGACTGCTGACTGCCATGAATGACTCGAGCATAAATATCACGACCCGATTGATCTGTACCGAACCAATGTGCCCAACTTGGTGCCTGAAATGCTGCTTCAGGATTAATGGCTAAAGGATCTGTGGATGCAAATAAATAAGGGAAAATGGATGCCAAAATGATCGCAACAAGAAAGAGCCCCGCTAAGATGGTGCCCCACGGCAAGGACTGAATAATCAAAGACTGAAGATTGAGTTTATTTTTTAAAATAAGTTCACTCATGCAGTTTCTCCTTTCAATCTTGGATCAACCAAGTGATAAAGCAGATCCACGAGAATATTGACCAGTACATATGTCAAAGCAACCACCAAGGTAATACCCACAACAAGTGGCATATCTTGACTTTGTACGGCCTGAAAGAGCTGGCGTCCTAATCCTTGACGAGAAAAAATAACTTCAATCACTACACTACCACTGGCTAAAGCACCTATTGCCCAGCCTGAAAGTGAAATTCCCGGCAATAATGAATGACGTAATGCATGTCGCCATCTCACAGACCAATCACTTAAGCCACGTAATCGTGCTGACAAGATAAAAGGTTGCTCTAGCGTAATTTCTAAAGATTGGCGTGTCACTTGCCCCACAAACCCAGCTAAAGGCAATGCCAATGCCAATGCCGGTAAAATTAAGCTGTGTAGACTGTCACTTCCTGCGACAGGAAATAGACGCAAGTTAAATGCAAAGACTGCCAACAACAAAATTGCCAACCAGAATGGCGGTAGTGCTGCCAAAATAGTTTCAACGGTAGAACCTAAATGAGAAATCCAGCGACGTCGTCCAGCTGTCGTTAATGTCCATGCCAACACCAATGCCCATGTCATGACTAAAGCAGCAACAATGAGTTCAAACGTCGCTCCAGCTTGTTGTGCAATCACGTGGACAACGGGTAATCGCTGAGAATAAGAAATACCTAAATCACCCTGTAAAAGATGAGAAAGATAAATCCAATATTGCACGTATAAAGGTTGATCAAGCCCATATTCACGTTTCACTTCAGCAATCGCTTCCGCGGTCGGATTTAACCCACCCAAAATCGAAATTGCTGGATCACCGGGCATTTGCTGCATCGCAAAAAAAGTTACAGTTGCAATGATCAAAAGTACAAGGGCACCACTTCCCAAACAGACTGCTAAGTATCTGAGCGTAGAAATCAGCCTTTCGTTATAAATAGAATCGCTTTCTGAATTCGGTTTTATTATTTTCATTTTTCTACCCATGCATCATAAAAATAAGGAACAGTGAGTGACGGTTCAAGACGCACCCCTTTTGCCGTTTTATAAATGGCTAATCGGCTGCTTTGCGGCATGGTGGTAATCTGTAAATAGTTCTCTGAAATAATTTTCTGAGCCTTGAGATATAACTGACGTCGAAGGTCTGTATCCTGTGTCTGTAACGCACTGTTAATGGTTTTATCAAATTCAGCATGACTAAACCCTGTGCCATTGGTGTGATAAATTGCACCCGGGCGACTGATAAAAGCACTGCTGAAAATAATGCGGAGTACATCTGGTGTATTGGTATTCCAGTAACCCAATCGAATATCATAGTCCCATCCAGTAATACAGCATTTGGTAATGCTACTTGTATCCATGGGTTCTAGATTGACTTCAAAACCTTCTCGTTTAGTCGATGCCTGGATTTGCTCCCATAATGCACGTTCTGCATTTGAAACACGTTCTGCAACAGGAACTTGCACCCTCAGACGTTGTCCATTTTTAACGCGATATCCTGCTTTATCCCGTTGATTCCAACCCGCCTCATCCAGAAGTTGTTGTGCACGTTTAGGATTATAGTCTTGCGCATGTTCGAACTGATCACTATAGAATCGGGTGACAGGACTTAAGGGGCCACCTGCACGTTTAAACTCACCAAAGAAGATACTTTTTAAAGCACCTTCAACATTGGATGCACGTACAAAAGCTTCACATACACGGATATCATTAAAAGGGACACGCGTAGTATTAAAATCACCTTTGGTTGGATTTCCAGGACGATCTTTGATTAACAAGCTAATGTCAGGGTTTTGTCTTGCCTGGCTATGTGATTCAGGCGGCAAGGCATCAATGACATCCACATCACCCGCTTGAACAGAAGCAAAACGTACCGAAGGTTCAGGAATAATTTTCCAAATAATTTGATCTAAATATGCAGGGCCTTGATGTTTTGCCGTAGGCGGTGCCCACGCATAATCAGGATTACGTTCTAAAGTAATTTGGCTTTGTCGATCCCAACGCTTGACCTTAAATGGGCCTGAACCCACTGGGCTTTCACAATTTTCTTCACGAGTGCGCTGTAAGGCTTTAGGTGATTGAATCCCCAAAAAGCCTTGTGCCAAAACTTCCAAGAAAGGGGCATAAGCTTCAGATAAATGAACTGCGGCAGTGTACTCATCAATAATGTCTGTTTTGACATACTGTGCAATATAACTTGCTGCAGTGCTGGATTGGGTTTTTGGGTCCACCATATGGTCTAAATTGGCTTTTAAGGCCTGTGCATTAAAATGCTCTCCATCGGTAAAATGGACATCTTGACGCAAATGGAAGGTATAGACTAAACCATCTTTAGACACATCCCAGCTTTTTGCTAACCAAGGACCAATTTTGCCCTGCTCATCCATAGACACCAGTGAGTCTAAAAATTGCTGTGCAATAAAGACCTGAGGCATATCGCCTTGTGAATGCGGATCAAGGCAAGTCGGTTCACGATCAGTTGCATAAATTAAGGTTCCACCAGACACCGGCTGCCCAGTATAAACCGTCGTTTTATCGCCACCTCGGTTACCACATCCACTGATTCCCAATAACATCACTGCACCAATTGGAACAGCAATGTTTTTTAAAAATTTCATCAGGCTACTGCCTCCTGTTTTTGAGGAGACAAGTTCAAAGCTTCCGCAGGTTGCTTGAGATTTTCAGGATTGCGGTAGCGTGCACCAAAATGATTGTCAGGTAAGCGAGCCTGCCCTTGACCGAAGAAACGCTCACGTAAGGTTTCACCTTCCGTATACTGTTCACGATAGCGTCCACGACGGCGTAATTCTGGCACCACCAATTCAATGAAATCTTTTGCCGTTCCGTAAGATAAGTATTGGATGAGATTAATCCCATCTATACCATCTTCATCAAGCCATCGTTCTATTGTATCTGCGACATGTTCAGGTGTACCTGCGACAAAGAAACGATCTTGACGAAAGCTAATTTTATCAATCAACTCACCCACGGTTTCATCTGAATTTACCCAACGTAATAATCCCCAGGACTGATCGCCTTTTGCCACCAAATCACGTAACTTGGTTTCTCGTGGATACTGCGTAAAGTCTATTGGTGACTGCATGTGTGCAAGTGATGCATCAATGCTATGCAGTTCTCGGTATTCTTTTAATTTCGCTTCTACTTCTTCATCCGTACGACCAACGATGACACTTGCTGGAACAAAGAATTTTACACTCGATGGATCACGGCCATGTTCCTGAGCTTTGTCACGAATTGCCTGAATATTCGTTTGTACTTCTACAAGACTGGATCCACCTGTAAATATTGCCTCTGCATGACGACCAGCAAATTCAATTCCCGCAGCCGAGCCCGTAGCTTGGAACAATAAAGGTGTACGTTGCAGTGAGGGTTGGCACAAATGAGGACCGGCAACTTTATAATTTTCACCGACATGGTTGATATAACGGACTTTACTCGGATCTGTATAAACCCTGTTTTCTCTATCAACCACAACTGCATTGTCACCCCAAGAACCTTCCCAAAGTTTATACAGTACGTCTAGATATTCATCTGCAATTTGATAACGCTGGTCATGAGAAATCTCTTTTTCCAGGCCAAAGTTACGTGCAGCGTTGGGTAAATATGAGGTCACAATATTCCAACCAACACGCCCCTTGGTTAAATGATCCAAGGTGCTCATACGACGTGCAAAAGCAAATGGGGGTTCATAAGTAGTTGAAAATGTCACACCAAAACCAAGATTTTTAGTGACTGCTGCCATGGCTGGAATAATCAAGAGCGGATCATTTGATGGAATTTGCATTCCTTCACGCAAAGCCGTTTCAGGACCACCACGAAACTCATCATAAGCCCCAATGACATCGGCAATAAAAATGCCATCAAAAGTGCCTTGTTCGAGTAACTTCGCAAGTTCAGTCCAATACTCCAGGTCATTAAAGCGATGACGATTATTATCAGGATGCACCCATAGACCATGAATAATGTGACTCACACAGTTCATTTCGAATAAATTGACATGAAGTTGTTTTGGCATAATAAATTTCTCCTATTCTTATTGTTTAAAATCTAAATCCGGTACCGATAAATACACTTCGACCATCACCCGGCCAGAACACCGCTGCATCACTGCCTCTATAGTTGTAACTTGATGAAGCTGTTGCAACGTAATGTTCATCCGTTAAGTTTTTTAAATCGACATAGACTTTCCACTTTTGATTAGGCTCTTCATAACCTGCGCGTAAGCCCAAAATTTCATAGGATGGGGCTTTAAAAGTATTTTTATAGTCAACGTAATAGCTAGAGACTGCACGTAAATCTACGCCAACGTAGTACCCTTGAGTATTTTTCCACTCAAGCTCTGCCTGATAACTATGTCGTGGCAAACCTGGTAATTCATTTTTACCGAGGTCAGAATCACCTTTGAAGAAAAAGTCATTGAAGGTATAAGATTGACGTAGATTTACCGTTGAACCTTTTTGGCTTTCCCAAAGTTTGGCTGCAAGCGAAGCTTCTACACCTTGGTGGATAGTTTTACTGGCATTAAAATTCGCAGTGACCGCCGGTGCAGTGGTCGTTGCTGGTGTCACAACAATGTTATGAATTTCATCTTCTAACCAAGTACGATATACGGCAAGCGTACCATCCAATTTTTCGCTATTGATACGGACACCAAGTTCACCGGTTGTACCTTCTTGGGGACGAACATCGCGTAAATACGCACCATTGGCACCTACTGAGGGTCCTATTCCCCATGTAACAGGTGCGTCAATGGATCGACCTAAGCTGGTGAAAAATTGTACTTCCGGAGTTAACTTATAACTTAAGCCAAGTCGTGGTGCTAAATACCACTCATCATAAGAAACATGACTTGGATTTCCACTGGTATTGGGTACTTCTGCTTGATCAATTTTAATATTTCGCAAAGCTTCTACAGCAGATAAACCCGTAGTTAAAGTCGTTTTATCATTCAGATGTAAATCATTGGTGATTGCGAATGCTGTATCTCGGGAACCCGTGTAGTCTGCATGATAAGTTTGGAATTTTTGGTTTCCAACGCGATTTCGACCATCTGTTCCACCACTCAAATAGGTTTGAGTCAATACCACTGAAGTGTCACTTGGCAGCCCAAATAATTTGTCATTATCACGTAAGTAACGAATTGTCGGTGTGATATAGGTCGAAGGCCAATCATTATACCAACTTGAACTGAGGCCATTATCAAGATCAAATTTGTTGTAGCCCAAAGACAATTCTAATTTTGAGTGGTCATCAATAAAATAGTCTAGCTTACCCACAGCCAAACCTGACCAGTGATCACGTCCATAGACTGTTGAACCTTTTTGCGTGGGATCTTCTTTAATCTTTGCTAATGTTAAATAACCGCCGTTATAGAATTCTTCTTCTCGATAACGAACAATAAATCGCCCTTTCACATCGTCACTAAAGTTATGACCAATATTAAAAACGATATCTTTACCATCTACAGGTGTCTGTTCTTGAAACCCTTCGCGTTCATTTTTAGATACCGCAATATAATAATCTGTTTTACGATCGTCACTCACACCACCATGACTTAAAAAATATTTACGATAATCAAAGCTCCCGCCCTCAAGTCCAATATATGTACCCGGAGACGATCGTCCTGTATGCGTGGTAAATTGAATTGCACCGCCTAATGCCGTCGCGCCATAAGCAAATGCATTAGAGCCATTAATGACTTCGGTATAATTTACGGCTGTAGGCGTCAACAATGTTTCTTGTGTTCCACCCGGCCCTGTAATAGAAGTCCCATCGTAAAGATATTTAATTCCCCGTGCATAACCACCATAAAAGGTATTTATGCCTGAACCACGAATCGAAACAAAGTTCGCACCATTTCCTCCAGTTGCCGCTGCAAAGACCCCAGCCTGATAGCTCAAAACGTCTTCTAAATTTGCAGCACGCCCCTTTTCAACTTCAGCAGCAGCGACCACACTTGTGGTCCCTGGAATTTTATTGAGTTTTGTTTTAGCGGTTTGAGCTGTATCTCGTTTCCCCCCTGTAACAACAACTGCACTTAATACTTGAACATCATTTGAATTGGAGTTCTCTTGAGCATAAATAGTTGTTAAAGGTAATGCTAAAGCGATTGCGATTGATAACTGCGATAACTGGAAGTATTTATTTTTTGACATTGATTTTCCTAAGCGAGAATAATTAACTCCTGTGCCGATTCTATATTTAAAAAATCATTACAAATAAATACTAAAAAATGGTTTTAATATTCCATTTTGTTTTTATGAATTAAATGGATTAGTTTTGATTTATTTTGACTAATTTTTATTCAAAAAAAATTTCTATTTAATTTTATTTAATATAAAAATTGAAGGTTTTATTTTTTAATTTTAAGAGGCTGTGTTTTTATAAATGAAAATTTAGGATAAATTTATCTATTTTTAATAAAAATATTAAAATCATAAATTTATATTTTTTAGTTTTAATCTTGAACGGATTATAAATCAGGTTTGTGAGATTGCAGCAGCGATACCAAAACAAACACTTCTCAATTAAAATTTAGTCATAGCACCAGAGTTGAAGGGTGTTCTATAAAACGATATTAAAGTTATGACATCCGTGCAGCATCGTTGTTATGCCTATTAGCTTTTTATTAAGGATAGAAACACTGTTAACCGTATTGGAAAATTTTTGGATCAATATCTAACGGTTTATGCTGTGTACGATGAAGTCAATGATTGCAGTCATGTTCAAAAATTACTTGCTGTGAGGAGCGCCTAATAAAATTAAAAATACCACCAAACGGTGGTATTTGTTTTAACGTAATGAACCGTACTGGATATGTCAAAGGCCTATTTCACCTAGTTCTATCAAATTTAAGGCACGACTTGGTGTTAGGATCAAACCAAATAGTTAAGGACACGATTGTAAGAAGACCAATTCGTTGTATTGTACGATAAAGCTAAGGTGTAGGCTTATTCATTTGAGAATTATATTGCTGAATAAGCCTTTATTCGATAGGTTTGTGCAACAAAACCATTATGAGTACACAAGATAATTTTTTAATAGATTATTTTAATTACAATGATTTAATAAGATAATATGGTGCGCTCAGCGGGACTCGAACCCACGCCACAGGCTTCGGAGACCTGTACTCTATCCAGTTGAGCTATGAGCGCGCGATGCACATCATAACAAAAAAAACCGTAAGGTAAAGCAACTATATATAAGTCATCAATTTTTGTGCTTATACTTTAATCAATGTTCCAAAATCGCAACAGAGAATTCCTGCTTATTTACTTGGTTTATTTTCCAAGATCACTCACAATACTCCCACTATTCACCCTGTGAGAATTTCATGACTGATGCACTGACCTTGAGGGATTTATCCAAAACTTACCGTAATGGTTTTCAAGCACTCAAAGGTATTAATCTGACTGTACCTGAAGGTGAGTTTTATGCCCTCCTCGGTCCCAATGGTGCAGGTAAATCTACCACCATCAGCATCATCAGCTCACTGACCAAAAAAACTTCCGGTACGGTGGAAATTTTTGGTCACAATCTCGACACTCACCCTTCAGAAGCCAAACAATGCTTAGGCGTGGTACCGCAAGAATTCAACTTTGGCCAATTTGAAAAAACCTTTGATATTTTGGTCACTCAAGCCGGCTATTACGGTATCCCTAAAAAAATAGCCGAAAAACGTGCCGAAGAATATTTAGAAAAATTAGGTTTATGGGAAAAACGTGGTGTTCAGGCGCGTATGCTTTCTGGCGGGATGAAACGCCGTTTGATGATCGCTCGCGCCATGATGCATGAGCCAAAACTTCTAATTTTGGACGAACCGACTGCAGGTGTAGATATCGAACTGCGTCGTTCCATGTGGGATTTTCTCACCGAAATGAATGAAAAAGGCACCTCCATTATTCTGACCACACATTATTTGGAAGAAGCTGAAGTACTATGTCGTCGGATTGCCATTATTGACCGCGGTGTGATTAAAGAAGATACCAGCATGAAATCTTTCCTGAATCAGCTCAGTGAAGAATCCTTTATTTTTGATTTGGTCTCACCAATTCAGCCTATTCATCTGGACATTATTGGTGTGCGTTTCAATTTAATCGATCCCGTGACTTTAGAAGTGACCATGGACAAAGCGCATACCTTGAATGAACTGTTCCAGTTGCTGGAAGCTCAAGGCATTAAAGTACGCAGCATGCGTAACAAGTCAAACCGTCTGGAAGAACTATTTGTCAAAATGGTAGAAAAAAACCTTGATGGAGCTGCGCAATGAACTTTAATCAACTTAGTGTTGCACTCTATACTCTCGTTCACAAAGAAGTACGCCGTTTTATGCGGATCTGGCCGCAAACCTTATTGCCGCCCGCCATTACCATGAGTTTGTATTTCGTGATTTTTGGCAATTTGGTCGGTTCACGGATTGGCACAATGGGTGGTTTTAGCTACATGCAGTTTATTGTACCCGGCCTGATTATGATGGCGGTGATCACTAACAGTTATGCTAATGTCTCCTCCAGTTTCTTTAGTGCCAAATTCCAGAAAAGCATTGAAGAACTGATTATGAGTCCTGTGCCTCTGCACATGATTTTGTGGGGCTATGTAATTGGTGGTGTTTGCCGTGGTGCCTTGGTTGGTATCATTGTCACTGCAATGAGCCTGTTCTTTACTGACTTATATATTACCAACTGGTTCGTCACCATATATACCGTGCTGATTACGTCATTTTTATTTTCATTAGGCGGTTTTATTAATGCTGTTTATGCAAAATCATTTGATGATATTTCGATTATCCCCACTTTTGTACTGACTCCACTGACTTATTTAGGTGGTGTATTCTATGCCATTAGTGCTTTAAGTCCATTTTGGCAAAATCTCTCTTTAATTAACCCGATCGTATATATGGTCAATGCCTTCCGTTTCGGCATTTTAGGTCATAGTGATGTCAATGTGTCCATTTCATTGACTGTTATTACCTTATGTTGTGCCGTACTTTACGGTATAGCTTACTATTTACTTTCTCGTGGTTCAGGAATGCGTGAATAATGAGTGTAGAACATTCTCTATTAGGTAAAGACACCAATTATCCAACAGAATATCAACCCGATATTCTGTTTCCAATTTCACGTGCCACTGCGCGTGAAAAATACGCCCATGTTGAAGGTATTCAGCAAGGTCAAGACTGGTGGCATGTTTTTGAAATTTCCTGGTTAAATGCGGCTGGTATTCCTCAGGTGGCGATTGGTCGTATCACGCTGCCGGCATCCTCACCTAACCTGATCGAATCGAAATCGCTCAAGCTTTACTTTAATAGTATGAACTTTACTAAATTCGATTCAAAAGAAGATTTTATTGCGACGGTCGAAAAAGATTTATCTGCTGCGGCAGGTGCACCGGTCACGCTGACTTTATTTCAGGTAGATGATCTGGACATTTCCAAGCCTGAAGGTATCTGTATTGATGATTTAAGCCCTGAACGCCTGGAAAACCATCCAGATGCGAGTTTATTAAAATTAGACACAGAAAATAGTGAAGCAGTTGAAGTGCAACTTTATTCACATTTATTACGCAGTAACTGTCCAGTCACCGGCCAGCCAGACTGGGGCACAGTTTTTATACGCTTTAAAGGCAAAAAACCTTGTTATCGCAGCATTTTAGCTTATATTATTTCTTACCGTCAGCATAATGGTTTCCACGAACAATGCGCGGAACAGATGTTTGCCGACATCTGGCAAAACCTTGCGCCGGAAAAACTGATGGTATATGCAACTTATACACGTCGTGGTGGATTAGACATCAACCCTTGCCGTGTATCCGATGCGACATGGATGCCTCGCCCCATTCGTTTGGCGCGACAATAAAATGAAGAATATTGAGGTTGTTTAACATGCCATTTTTTGGTTTTATTCCTTCTGCAGAATTATTAACAAGTATTCAAACAGGTCAGGAAAAGAAAAATTCCAGCGAACCGCTATACCCTTTACGTGACAAGACTGCATTGCTGATTAATGAAGAAATCATTGATGCTATTTTGACCGAGCTTGTGCGTCGTTTCCCAGCCAGTGATAAACGTGATACTGCTGAAAAACTGGCCGGTTATGTCAAATCAACCGTTGCAGTTTTATTGAAACAGTTGTTGAGCAAATCCTCCAATGATGTAGTAAAACAGTCAATTGAGTTTTCACAAAAAAGCCTGTTTAAAGATGCAGCTGGCAATTTCCGTGTAGGTGAACCATTAGATGCCAGTCTGGTGACCAATCTTAAAAATAGTTATGCGGAAATTAAAGCAGGCAATGAGGTAAATAAAGCAGTCTTAACTGAACTTTATAAGCAGTTTGCTGAAGCGACCGTGCGTCATTTCATGAATGACTTTAATAAAACCCTAGATTTGGGCATGATCAAGCGTAAAGCTGCCGATCTGGGTTCTGCTGCAGTGATTAAAGCCGTACATATTGCAGCGGATAAAATTATCCCAAATCTTAATAAAGAAGAACTCTTGGCTTTGGCTGAATATCACGATACTTTGTTCCATGCCTAAGCATTTTTGACTTTCAAAAAACCTGACACATGTCAGGTTTTTTTATGGCTCAGTTATTATTAAGTTCAGGTCTGCTTTTACATAGCCTGACGTTTGCTGGCAGTGATAGTATGTATATCAATAGATGCTTCTTCTATATAGAAACGAATTACCTTAAAAGGAAATCATGACGGCAATCAACATTTACCTGATCTGCCATACATTTGCTTTTCCAGCTTTTTTCTCTGTACCTTCTAAATATGCCAATCAGAAAACGTATTGACCTTATTTTGGATCATAGCTAATCAACAGCTCTATCACGCCTTTTTCTGCTTTGGGTCATTATCTTTCCATAATAGTCAAAATCATTCATATACAGATAGATTCAGAATTCACTGCCATTTACCCTTAGGCTTGCCCCATACTCAAAACCAAAGCACATTGATGAATACAATAAATAACCCGAATCGCGGATAAGAAAATGACTTGAAAAATAAGAGGACTAGAGCCATCAGTTGAGTTACCACACAAAACCTAAAGCCCTAGTCCTGATGTTCAATAGTACCGAATTATTCTGCGTAATTGATGATTTCTTTCTGAAATTTGAAGCAACTTATTGGAAATTTCTCAAACAAAGCCGTCATTCGTTA
>NZ_CADDTS010000027.1 GCF_902753875.1 Acinetobacter bouvetii
TCAATTGCTCAACCATCAAATAGAAAGTTGACCATGAGATGCCTGTGTATCGCTTGAACTGAGGATCAGAAAGCTTGTTTGAATCGATGTATTTCATCCGCAGATTATGCACGAATGCTAAGAAATCTGGAGTGCAAATATTAACCAAAAAGAAGATCGTTTTTTGATTTATGAAAGAGATCTATTATAAATTAAATTATAAAAGATGGTCAAAAAAGTTAAAAATGTCGATTGCTTGACACAACCTGTCAGAAGTGTGGCTTAAATTAACCTTAAAATTTAACCAGACCAATTTAGATGGTTTTAAGTTAAATATCATGTGATAAAGGGGAATATATAATGAAGATCATATCAACACCATATACCCGTGTGCATAGTTTCCGTGCTTTAAAACGCCTGCATAAGGCGATTATTCGTAATCAGGTGGAGCATTCAAACCTGCATAAGCTTTATCAGGCGATGCTTCATTTAGAACGTTATGTCGAACGTCTTAATCGTAAGGGCAAAAAAAACCGTGTGACACGGCTGGTTAAATAGCTTTTTAGAGCCTCTGTATTAGTCTTAAGTTGAAGGGAATATTTGAAAATTATTTTTTATTTGGCTGTATAATTTTTTTTGATAATTAAATAATTTTGCATATTTTATATGCGGTGCTGTAAAGCACAAAGAGGGGTTTTATGAAGGATAAGCCTTCAACACATGAACGTCTTGCAGAACGTTTGGCCCGTATATTAACCAAGCTCAATGTGGGGCATCAGCTGAGCGTGCAACAATTGGCGCTTGAATTTCGCGTTAGTAGCCGAACCATAGAACGTGATTTTGATCGTTTGAATTCTTATCTTCCTCTTATTCAAGACACTAAAACCAAAAAGTTTTATCTGGATTCTTCCTATCTCGGGCGCTTTAAATTACAGGACATTCAAAATTTTGCCCAGTTGTCTGGTATTCAGGATCTTTATCCATCTTTAGATATGTCTTTTTTAAGAGAGTTATTTGATAACCGCGCAAATCTGGTTTTTTCTGCCAAAGGTTATAACTTTGAAGATACCACGCAGTATGCGGAACATTTTAAGGTACTCACTGCAAGTATTCAAAAAAGACAGCAAATTGCCTTGTTTTACCGAGGTCAAATGCGGGTTGTAAAACCGTATCGATTAATTCATCACATGGGCAACTGGTACTTGGCGGCTGTACGCAAGCAGGAACTGCGTGTTTACCGTCTGGGCCGTATTGAGAAAATTATCCGTAGTCATCGACTTTCACGGTTTGAACATGATCAGGCTGTGCTGCAGCAATTAAAAGATGAAGATGGTATTTGGTTTCAGCACGAAAAGCAGGAAGTCATTTTATCGGTGCAACCTGAGGCTGCAATTTATTTCAAGCAACGCCGTATTTTTCCGGAACAGGTGATTTTAAATGAATCGGAAACAGGGGAATTGCTGATTAGTTGTCAGATTCGACATCAAAAAGAATTGAACCCCTTGGTGCGTTACTGGATTCCTTATGTGAAAATCGTCAAGCCTGCACATTTACAGCAAGAACTGGATGATAGTCTGCACGGCTATTTAAAATGTGCCCAGTAAATATGAATTCGGTATTTTAAAGTTTTAGTAGGGCTGTAGTTAGATGCGGATAAGTATTGGACTTAACGGCCTTTAATTTTATGATATGTCTGCAAGAAATTTCAGGCATAAAAAAACCAGCTTTCGCTGGATCTTTTATTGCACCATTTTAAGAAGTATTAAAATGGTGCCCGAGGCCAGACTCGAACTGGCACGCTTTGTGGGCGGGGGATTTTAAATCCCCTGTGTCTACCGATTTCACCACTCGGGCATTTTACAAGATTGGAGGCGGAGGTCGGAATCGAACCGGCGTACACGGAGTTGCAGTCCGCTGCATGACCACTCTGCCACCCCGCCATCTCTTGTTGCTGCGTATATTATCAAGCCCTGAAAAAAAAACAATAGTAGATTTATGCAGATGTGCAGAAAAGCAGCATATAACGGAAAATATTTAAAATATTCATGTAGAATGTGCGAAATTGATTCATATCAACACTTGGGAGAAGTGCCGTGGCATTAGTTTTAGATGGTCGTGCATTGGCAAAGCAAATTGAAGCTGATTTGTTAACTCGCGTAGAAGCGTTAAAAGCAAAATCAGGTCGTACTCCAATCCTTGCGACTATTTTGGTAGGTGACGATGGCGCATCTGCAACTTACGTTCGTATGAAAGGGAATGCCTGCCGCCGTGTTGGTATGGACTCATTGAAAGTTGAACTTCCAAAAGAAACCACAACTGAAGAATTACTGGCTGAAATTGAAAAATTAAATGCCAACCCTGATGTTCACGGTATTCTTTTACAACACCCGGTACCTGCTCAAATTGATGAACGTGCTTGTTTCGATGCTATTTCACTGGCTAAAGACGTTGATGGCGTAACTTGCCTTGGTTTTGGCCGTATGGCAATGGGCGAAGCGGCTTATGGTTCAGCAACGCCTGCAGGGATCATGACCATCCTGAAAGAAAATAACATTGAAATTGCGGGTAAACATGCGGTTGTGGTAGGTCGTTCTGCAATTTTGGGTAAGCCAATGGCTGCAATGCTGCTTGAAGCAAATGCAACAGTAACGATTTGTCATTCTCGTACGCAAAACTTAGCTGACTTTGTTAAACAAGCAGATATTATTGTGGGTGCAGTAGGTAAAGCTGAACTGATTCAAAAAGACTGGATTAAATCTGGTGCAGTGGTTGTAGATGCTGGTTTCCATCCTCGTGATGGCGGCGGTGTAGGTGATATCCAGTTGGTCGGTATTGAAGAAGTCGCTTCTGCCTATACTCCTGTTCCAGGTGGCGTGGGTCCAATGACCATTACAACATTGATTCGTCAAACTGTTGAAGCTGCTGAAAAAGCTTTGGGTTAATGCTTTTGTTCCTTCTCCCTCTGGGAGAAGGCTAGGATGAGGGGTTTAAGCAAATTCAAAACCTCTCCCTAACCCTCTCCTAAAAGGAGAGGGAATTTCTTCAATCTAAAACGAATAAAAATTCCAATGAGCTGTACTTTCCAATTTCCTAAAGCCCCAGAACATTTAATTCAAGCTTTACATGAAGTAATTCCAAACTGCAAACTGCTTGCGCAGCAACTACCTGAAACCCCAATTTCACTCTGGCTGATTCCACCGGTCTTTCCTAGCGATAAACTGGATGATGAGGTGATTCGTCGCATCTGGAACGATACTCCATATTGGATCTTTTGCTGGGCATCAGGGCTTGCGATGGCGCAGTGGCTGCTGGCAGAGCCACATCATGTCAAAGATAAGGTGGTTCTAGACTTTGGTGCAGGTTCTGGTGTAGTGGCAATAGCAGCTAAAATGGCAGGGGCGAAGCGTGTCATTTGTTGTGATATTGATCAGGTCAGCCTGAATGCCTGTCGTGAAAATGCTTTACTGAATGATGTGGAGCTGGAATATCTGGATGATTTGTATAAAGCTGAGCAGGTGGATGTGCTGTTAGCCGCAGATGTGCTTTATGACCAATGCAACCGTTTTTTCCTGGATGAGTTTTTAAAATTTTCGCCTGAGGTGTGGGTGGCAGATAGTCGGGTGAAAAATTTTAGTCATCCCAATTATCAAAAACTGGATGAACGTAGTGCCACCACATGGCCAGATCTGGATGAAGCCAAAGAATTTCGAAATGTCAGTTTTTATAAGACGCTGTAAACAGCGTCTTATTTGTTTCTAAAGTACAGTTGTTAAGATTAAGAGCAAGTATAGCGAACGACTCTAAGAGTGGCTGGACGCGCTTCTAGAGCTTGACGGGTTGCATAATCTTCACTGTTATAGAGATCTGGTGTATTTGATAAACCGATACTGGTACGGCTATGTCCCAGTTGACGACCATACTCAGGTGTTTGGATGGCTGGATTGGCTATTTCACTGATGCTTAAAATGGCAATTTTATATTGCTTATTGCCCCCCAAGACTTTTTGACAGGCACGTTGTAATTTGCTTTCATCCATTTGCTGATTTTGACGGCCGGCAAGGGTATAAGCCAGTGTGGCACTGCCATTGGATTGACTCTCAACCTGATAACCGACATTACCGTTGTATTGACGTGGAGTACTTTGACATGCAACCAGTCCAAGCGCTATAAAACCTAAGCCTAGCAATTTATATCTATTGTTCATCTTCAAAAGTTCCAAGCATTATTATTCTATTCAGTATGCCATAAGCCTGTTTTTTTAACGATCTTCAAGCTCTCTTTTAGCCATAAAAAAAGCTTTCCAATTGTGACAAGTTGGAAAGCTTTTTTATGTGAATATTCAATTAAAATGAAACGGACTTAGTTGTCGGTAATCATGCTGTGCTTTTTGGTGTCTTTCATAAATACATAAGTAATCAAAGACAAACCAATCATAAAGGTAATGTAATAGAAGAAGTAGTTTTCATGACCGGCATTTTTAAAGCTTAACGCCACCAATTCTGCAGTACCACCAAACAGGGTATTGGCAATCGCATAAGGCAGTGCAACACCTAATGCACGAATATGTGCAGGGAACAGTTCAGCTTTCACTACCGCATTAATGGCAGTATAGCCAGTGACAATCACCATGCCACTCATACAAAGCATGAAAGCAGTGGTTGGATTGGTTGTTGAACCTAAACCATTAAAGATAGGAATAGTGAACAATACGCCCAGTACACCAAAAGCGATCATAATTGGTTTACGGCCAATTTTATCCGACAATGCACCGACTACAGGCTGTAACAGCATAAAGATGAAGATCGCTGCAGTGGTAATTTCAGTCGCTGTGGTTTTTTCAAAACCTGAAGTATTGACCAGATATTTTTGCAAATAAGTGGTGAAGGTATTGAAGGCAAGTGTACCGCCTGCAGTCAACATAATCACGGTGAAGGCTTGTTTTGGGTATTTTGTAAATAAAGCCAAGGCACCTGATTTAGGGCCACCATTTTTCGCTTGTTCTTGAGCTTCTTTGGAAGACTGGGTTTCTACCAAACCGCGACGAATCCAGAACACCACAATCGCCAGCAAGGCACCAATCAGGAAGGGGATACGCCAGCCCCACTCGGTGAGCTGACCTTCAGTTAAGGTGCGTTGTAAAATGATGAGTACGCAAAGAGCAAGTAGCTGACCTGAAATTAAAGTTACATACTGGAAGCTGGAGAAGAAACCACGATGATGTTTCCCTGCCATTTCAGTTAAGTACGTTGCACTGGAACCATATTCACCACCAACACTCAAACCTTGTAACAGGCGTGCGAATAACAGTAATGCTGGTGCAAGCATGCCCACAGAGGCATAAGTCGGTGCGCAGGCAATAATGAGTGAACCCACACACATCAATGATACAGATAGAGTCAGACCGGCTTTACGTCCTTTACGGTCAGCGTAAATGCCCATAATCCATGCGCCAATCGGGCGCATAAGGAAACCGAGCGCAAATACGGCAGCGGCTTGGAGCAGTTTTACAGTATCATCACCTTCAGGGAAGAATTGAGAAGCAAAGTACAGAGTGAACGCGGCATAGACATACCAGTCATACCATTCAACCAAGTTACCAGCAGAACCGCCAAGGATAGATTTAACACGAGTTTTTCTATCAAGTTGCACATCTGCAACCTGAGGAGATGAATCTGTCACAACAATTCTCCAAAAAATTGTTGGCAAAACACATCCTTTTAAATTCTTCATGATGAAAAATTCAAAAACATATATTTTGTAGTGGAAGATAGAAATAAATTTTTACAGTTATGTTATACGCCTATTCTGTTGCTTCTTCATTCGACTTTAGTCTAGGCTATGTGTGGATTTTGAACGTTTGTTATTATTAAATAATTATTTTTATTCAAATAATTTACAAATAAAAAGGCCTTTCAATACGAAAGGCCTTTTTTGATCATAAGGGATTAATGTTCCTTGATCTCGGAATGATGCTTGGTGTCTTTCATAAAAATGTAAACCAATAATGAAATCGAAATCAAAATGGTCACATAAATAAAGAACCAAGACTCATGTCCGGCTTCTTTAAAACTTAGTGCGAAAAATTCAGCAGTTCCACCAAACAGGGTATTGGCCAGTGCATAAGGTAAGGCGACCCCTAAGGCCCGGATATGCGCTGGAAACATTTCAGCTTTCACCACAGCATTGATGGAGGTATAGCCCGTGACAATAATCAGGCCGGCCAGGCAGATCCAGAATGCAGACCAGTAGTCATGTGTTTGTCCTAATTTATCAAATAGGAAATAGGTAAATAAAACGCCTAACACACCAAAGGCAATCATCAATGGTTTACGTCCAATTTTATCGGATAAAGAACCGGCTAGAGGTTGTAAACACATGAAAATAAACAGCGCCAGCGTGGTGATCTGAGTGGCTTCAGGTTTGCTAAATCCGGAGGTGTTGACCAGATACTTTTGCAGATAAGTGGTGTAGGTATAGAAAGCAACCGTCCCTCCGGCAGTTAAAAATAGAACCGTGAATGCCTGTTTGGGATAATGTTTGAATAGGGCAAACATGCTGGATTCAGGCTGGTTTTTATCTTGCTGGGCATTTTTAAAGGATTGGGTTTCCATGAGTCCACGTCGGATATAAAACACCACAATTGCCAGACAAGCTCCAATAAAGAAGGGGATGCGCCACCCCCAGTCATGCAACTGTTCTTCAGTCAGTACAAACTGCAAAATCAGCAATACGCAGAGTGCTGTCAACTGGCCTGCAATCAGCGTGACATACTGAAAACTGGAGAAAAAACCGCGATGGTTTCTTTCTGCCATTTCACTTAAATAGGTTGCACTGGCACCATATTCTCCACCCACACTTAAGCCCTGAATCAACCGGGCGACCACTAAAATAATGGGCGCAAAAATACCAATCTGGTCATGGGTGGGAGAGATTGCAATCATCAGTGAGCCTATACACATCAGGGTCACTGAAAGGGTTAAACCAGATTTGCGGCCTTTTTTATCCGAGTAAATACCCATAATCCAGGCACCAATCGGTCGCATTAAAAAGCCGACTGCAAAAATGGCTGCCGCCTGAAGTAGTTGCGCTGTTTGACTGCCTTTGGGGAAAAATGCATGAGCAAAATATAAAGTAAATGCGGCGTAGACATACCAGTCATACCATTCCACTAAATTACCTGCTGAACCGCCAAGAATGGATTTGACTCGTGTTTTGGTATCTAGATTCACCTGAGGAACGTTTTGTTCAATCATCTGTACAAGTCCATTTTGTTATTGTTTTTCAATATTAAGGCAATTGGTAAGGTGACATAAGCATCGGATTTTTGCATTTTGTATAAAAAGTGTGCTGCATTAAGAACTTAATCTGAGCTTAGATATTAGGCGTTAAAACAGATTGATTAAATGATAAAAGGCGATGGTAAAAGTGAAATAAGAGCTTAATCAGCTTTAAACTCAATGCTACAGACAGATTATTTCTTGGTATTATTTCTGCTTAAATAGTGTTAAGTTTTTAAGCACAACAAGAATATTTAATCAGCGGTTTAAACAAGACTAGAGGAGGTGATTATGCAAATGAGTCATCCGGTCTATGACATGGCAGTAGTCGGTGGCGGAATCAATGGAGTGGGTATTGCTGTTGATGCTGCAGGTCGGGGCTTGTCAGTCTTTTTATGTGAAAAAGATGATCTTGCCAACCATACTTCTTCTGCGAGTAGCAAGCTGATTCATGGCGGTTTACGCTATCTTGAACATAAAGAATTTCGTTTGGTGCATGAGGCTTTGGTGGAACGGGAAATACTGTTGGCTAAAGCACCGCATATTATTCGCGCGCTGCGTTTTATTATGCCGCATCAACCGCATTTGCGCCCTGCATGGCTAATCCGTACCGGTTTATTTATTTATGATCATCTGGGGAAACGGAAAAAATTAGCGCCTTGTAAACATATCAGTTTTGAAGCTGTAACCAGTCCTTTAAAAGATGAAATGACACAGGGATTTGAATATTCTGACTGTGCTGTAGATGATGCACGTTTGGTCATACTCAATGCCATGCAGGCAAGAGAACTGGGAGCACGAATTGTAACGCAAACACGTTGTACTGCTGCCTATCGTGAAAATGGATTGTGGAACCTTCATCTGGAAAATGAGCAGGGCAGCTATCAAATTCAGGCGAAAACGCTGGTCAATGCCGCAGGCCCTTGGGTGAAAAGGTTTATTGAACAGAACCTTAAACAAAAATCACCTTATGGACTTCGGCTGATTCAGGGTAGTCATATTATTGTGCCTAGAATTTATGATGGCGATCAGGCTTTTATCCTGCAAAATGATGATCAGCGGATTGTGTTTGCCATCCCGTATTTGGAGCAATTTACATTAATCGGGACCACGGATCATGAATACCAAGGTGATCTGGATCAGGTCAAGATTACTTCGTTAGAAGTGGATTATTTGATGGATGTTTATAATGACCATTTTAAACACCAATTGGCAGTTGAGGATATTTTATATACTTATTCAGGTGTGCGGTCTTTGTGTGATGATGAGTCTGATAACCCGTCGGCGATTACCCGTGACTATACTTTGGCGATATCGCATGAGCATGAAAATACGGCACCTTTGCTTTCTGTGTTTGGGGGCAAGCTCACCACTTACCGAAAACTGGCAGAATCGGCCATGATGCATTTGGGCCCGTACTTTCCAGCCATGAAAAAACCTTGGACTGAGACGGCATTATTGCCAGGAGCGGAAAATCTGGTTTCAGTTGAGTTATTAATGCAGCAGATTATGCAGCGCATTGATGGTGTTTCTTTGGCCTTAGCATCTCGCTGGGCGCATGCCTATGGTACGAGGGTGTGGAAGTTTTTGGATGGTGTTATAGCAACCGATGAACTTGGTGAGGACTTTGGGCATGGATTATTCGCCAAAGAAGTAGATTATTTGGTGGATGAAGAGTGGGCGAAAAGTAGTGAAGATATACTCTGGCGCAGAAGCAAACTGGGTTTTCAATTTGATGATGCTGAAATACAAAAATTGGATCAGTATCTTTTAAAATTATTGATGAAAAGATCTGAAGATACTGCAGCTTAAATTGATGAATCAGAAAATAAAAGACCGCTTGAGCGGTCTTTTTATTTGCATCTAATCTTGTTTTAGATCGTCACTTGGACGATAACTTTAATTTCAATATTACTTAAATTTCAACACCACCAAGTGCTTTACAGTTTACTGGTGTATTCCATTTTACCGCAGTTCCCCAAACCACTGGACGTACAAAACGCCAAGGCCAGAAGCCGAAACGTTGGCTGGCATTATAGTTAATCACTACGTTACCACCCACTTGGTGCGCACGTTCTGCAAAACGAGAATATAGCTCTTCCACACTGCCATAAGTTCCTTTAGCGACTTTAATACGCTTTTTAATCTGGAACTGGCTAGAGTCAGGTGTACCTTTGATCGCACAGACGTGAAGATTAGGCTGTGTAGTGGTCTCTGGTGTAGCCATTGCTAATGTAGATAAACCGAGCAGACAGGTACTGAGTGCTAATGTTTTTAACATGAAATTTCCCCTTTTATGGTTGTTGTTAAGTTATAAAATTTTTGTTATTCAACAAAAAATTAAAAAAAAGACCGCTACAGCGGTCTTTTTAAATATCTGTGATTAAGCAGATTTTTTCACAGCTTCTAAAAGTTCATCTTGACGAGCTTTTAGCGCTTTAGGTAAACGGTCGCCTAGTTTGTTGAACAATTCAGTGTGGCTTTCAAGTTCTTTGATCCACTGTTCTTTGTCTTGTGCAGTGACAAGATCAAATTGTTCTTTAGTGAAGTCAGAACCAGTCCAGTTCAATTGTTCATAAGTCGGTACGCGGCCGATAGGTGTATCAATTGCAGTCGCACGGCCTTCACAGCGGTCAATGATCCACTCAAGAACACGCATGTTTTGACCGAAACCAGGCCATACGAAGTTGCCTTCAGCATCACGGCGGAACCAGTTCACATTATAGATGCCTGGAAGTTTGTTGCCTGCAGCTTCAGCTTTAACAGCAACTTGTTCGCCAAGTTCTAACCAGTGAGAGAAGTAGTCAGCCATGTTGTAGCCAGCGAACGGAAGCATTGCAAATGGGTCACGGCGAACAACACCTTGTTGGCCAACTGCAGCAGCAGTTGTTTCAGAACCCATAGTTGCAGCTTTATAAACGCCGTCAACCCAGTCGTATGCTTCTGAAATTAGAGGCACTGTATCTGCACGGCGACCACCGAAGATGAACGCAGAAATTGGAACACCTGCTGGATTTTCCCAGTCAGCGTCAATTGAAGGGCATTGGCCAGCAGAAACTGTGAAGCGGGCATTTGGATGCGCAGCTTTTTCTTCGCCAGTGTGTGGATTGCCTTTCCAGTTAGTTAGGTTAGCAGGTACTTCTTTAGAAAGACCTTCCCACCATACTTCGCCGTTGTCAGTTACAGCAACGTTGGTATAGATCACGTCTTTGTGCAAAGTTGCCATGCAGTTCGGGTTAGTCTTGGTATTTGTACCAGGCGCTACACCGAAGAAGCCAGCTTCAGGGTTGATTGCATACAAGCGACCGTCTTCACCTGGTTTGATCCAAGCAATGTCATCACCAACAGTTTCGATTTTCCAGCCTTCGTAGCCAGCTGGTGGAATCAACATAGCAAAGTTTGTTTTACCACAAGCAGATGGGAATGCAGCTGCGATGTAGTGTTTTTCGCCTTGTGGGTTTGTCACGCCAAGGATCAGCATGTGTTCTGCTAACCAACCTTGTTGACGACCCATAGAAGAAGCAATACGTAAAGCTAGGCATTTTTTACCAAGCAATGCGTTACCGCCGTAACCTGAACCGTAAGACCAGATTTCACGGGTTTCTGGGTAGTGCACGATATATTTTTCTGCGTTGCAAGGCCATGCAACGTCTTTTTGACCTTCTTCAAGCGGAGCACCTACTGTGTGTACGCAAGGAACGTATTCACCATCAGTACCTAATACGTCATAAACAGCTTTACCCATACGAGCCATTTTACGCATGCTTACTGCAACATAAGGAGAGTCAGTTAACTCGATACCGATATGAGCAATATGAGAACCTAAAGGACCCATAGAGAAAGGAACAACGTACAATGTACGGCTTTTCATTGAGCCATCAAATAAACCGTTAAGACGAGCACGCATTTCAGCTGGAGCTTCCCAGTTGTTAGTTGCGCCAGCATCTTCTTGTTTTTCTGAACAGATATAAGTACGACCTTCAACACGAGCAACGTCAGAAGGATCAGAATTAGCAAGGTATGAACCAGGATGTTTCTCTTGGTTAAGCGCTTGCATAGTGCCGTTAGCGATCATCAAATCGATATAACGTTGATTTTCTTCTTCGCTACCGTCACACCATTCAATTTTTGCTGGTTTTGTTAATTTAGCAATTTCTTCAACCCAGGCAATTAGCTTAGGATGACGAACGAATTCTGGTGCGTTCACTTGGGTCATGGTGAGGCCTATCTCAAATGTGTACAATTCAAATGTACAAAGTACAATCCTGGCAATGGGGTACATCGCAAGGATGAAAATATAAAAAAAAGTGGCTGTATTAAAGCATAAAATCGTAAAAAAAATAAGACTAAAGAACTACGATAAAAGGTTTGGTAGATTATGTATATTTGTTTAAAAAACTTTTTAAAACAATAATTTAAGATTGAAATGGTTTGTTTGTTGTTATATTTATTCATGTTATGGGTGTTATTTATTTAAATTATTTTATTTAAAAACAAATATTTATTATTATTTTTTTTATTAAGATTATTATTGATTAAATAAATGGTGGTAATTCGAATTTTACATAAAGATGCTTTCAATTGCTGATAATTTGGACAAAATTAGAGCAATTACTTCAAATAAGTATAGAAAATGTCAGCGATTTTGAAGCCTTTATCCCTTATCTATAATGAAAAATCTGGATTTCATGCAGCGAATAAAGATGAAGTCTATGAAGAGCTTATAACAAATTTAACGACATATGGTTATGAACTGCAAGCGTTTGAAATGAGTGCTGAATCAGACTTTAACCATTTGATGGAGAAAGTGATTTCCAGGCATTTGCAAGCGGAAGAGATTGGTGTCGTAGTAGCCGCTGGAGGCGACGGAACTTTAAATAGCGTGGCATCAAAATTGATGAATACGGAAATCCCGATGGGAATCTTGCCATTAGGTACATTTAATTATGTGGCGCGTTTGTTGAATATTCCACTTGACCTGCTCAAAGCGGCCGAGGTGGTTGCGACAGGGCAGATTCGTACAGTACATGTCGCTCAAATTAATGAGCATATCTATTTAAATAATGCCAGTTTAGGGTTGTACCCCTTATTTATACAAAGACGTGAATTGTATAACCGTCGCTTTGGGCGTTTTCCGTTACACGCTTACACCTCTGCCTTAGATGTGCTCATTCGTGATCGTAAAGAACTGAAACTGGAACTTCAGGTCGATGGTAGAAAATATCCGGTGAAAACCCCGCTGATTTTTTTTGGCAATAATCAGTTACAACTTGCAGAACTGAATTTACGGATTGCCAAAGCCGCAGAGGCAGGACTGGTAGCAGGTGTGGTGGTTGCCAAAAGTGATAAGCCCACCTTGTTTAAAATTCTATGGCAATTGATTCGTGGAAAACTGGATCATGCACCGCATGTGTATAGTTTTTCAGGCCATCAAGTGAAAATTCATTCACGGGCAAGGAAGTTGACCGTGGCGCTGGATGGCGAAATTGTGGAAATGCAGCCGCCGCTTGAAATTTCAGTATCTAAAAATGTACTCAAAATAATGGTGCCACATGATTCTGCACCTGTCTGATCTACATTTTGGTACTGAAAAGCTTGCCTGTATGGCTGCTATTCGCCTGTTTTGCCAGCAACATCCGCTGGAATGCGTGGTGGTGAGCGGTGATTTAACCCAGCGCGCACGCTATATGCAGTTTTACGATTGTAAACAGTTTCTGGAAAGCTTGAACCTACCTTATCTGGTGGTACCGGGTAATCATGATATTCCGCTGTATCAAGTCTGGAATCGTGTATTTAGTCCATTTACCCGTTATAAATTGTTCTTTGGACATATGGAAAGCAGCCTGGAAACAGAGCACTTCTATATTCTAGGCGTGAATAGTATTCGGCGACATTATCATACCCGTGGGCATATTTCTTTAGAGCAAATCCAGAAGATTGATCAGCAGTTAATGTGTGCTCCAGCGGATAAAACCAAACTTATAGTTGCACATCAACCATTTTATACGCCACCAAATGATCCGCATGGTGTCAAGGATTGTCCAATGCTGGGACGGATTGCCTTGGAGTCGTGGAGTCACAGTGGGTTAAGGGGCTTATTGCATGGACATCTGCATCAATCGGCAGTGTATGATTTAAACCAGATTTACCATTTGGGTGCGCAGCATCCGGTATTGGACATTCATGCCGGAACAGCCACTTCATATCGCTTGCATCGTGGTTTGCCCAACAGCTTTAATGTCATTTATCCCAATACAGATGTAGAGCATTATTACTTTAATAGCCAGCTCAAAGAATTTGTATTAAAAGAAGAAATTGCCCAGTAAATAAAGAAAGATGAAGGATTGAATAAAAAAAATACAAAAAACCGGACTTTTTTTTGGCTTAGCCCTTGAAGCGCTTTTTTCCATCCCCACAAAAGTGTCATCGAAATTATTTTGATGATGACCGAATGGAATTCAAGAAGTCATCGTCATTCATCTATAAATAGACTTAGTCTGATGGAGTTTTCAATGAGCAATATTCGTCCTCTACACGATAACGTTGTGATTCGCCGTGTTGAAAAGGAAACTAAAACTGCTGGTGGTCTTATTTTAAGTACTTCAGCAGCTGAACAACCTGCTCAAGGTGAAATCATTGCAGTAGGTAACGGCAAAGTAACTGACAATGGCGTGCGTGCATTAGACGTTAAAGTTGGTGACAACGTATTATTTGGTACTTATGCAGGTACAAAAGTAAAAGTAGAAGGCGAAGAGCTACTTATCATGAAAGAGTCTGACATTTTAGCTGTGCTTGAAGGTTAATCCTGAACCAGTAAATTCAGACCTGATTATTTATTCAGCTTCTTGAAAATTAAAAAATATTTGGAGTAAATTATGTCAGCTAAAGACGTAAAATTTGGTGACTCAGCGCGCAGCAAAATGATTGCAGGCGTAAACGTACTTGCAGATGCGGTAAAAGTAACTTTAGGCCCTAAAGGTCGTAACGTGGTGATTGACCGTTCTTTCGGCGCTCCACACATCACTAAAGATGGTGTAACTGTAGCAAAAGAAATTTCTCTTGCTGACAAATTTGAGAACATGGGTGCGCAACTGGTTCGTGAAGTGTCTTCAAAAACCAATGACATCGCTGGTGACGGTACAACAACGGCAACTGTATTGGCGCAAGCCATTTTGAACGAAGGCATCAAATCAGTAACTGCGGGTATGAACCCAATGGATTTGAAACGCGGTATCGACCTTGCGGTTCGTGCTGTGGTAGAAAACATTAAAGCTACTGCTAAACCGGCTTCTGACACTAAAGCCATTGAACAAGTTGGCTCAATCTCTGCTAACTCTGATACCACTGTAGGTAAACTGATTGCCCAAGCTATGGAAAAAGTGGGTAAAGAAGGTGTAATCACTGTTGAAGAAGGTTCAGGCTTTGAAGATGCCTTGGACGTGGTTGAAGGTATGCAGTTTGACCGCGGTTATATCTCTCCGTACTTTGCCAACAAACAAGACACTTTAACTGCAGAACTTGAAAATCCGTTCATTTTGCTTGTTGATAAAAAAATCAGCAACATCCGTGAATTGATTGCTGTACTTGAAGCTGTTGCTAAAACAGGTAAACCGCTTCTGATCATCGCTGAAGATGTTGAAGGCGAAGCGCTTGCAACGCTTGTAGTAAACAACATGCGCGGCATCATTAAAGTATGTGCGGTGAAAGCGCCTGGCTTTGGTGATCGCCGTAAAGCTATGCTTCAAGATATCGCAATTTTGACTGGTGCAACTGTGATCTCTGAAGAAGTAGGCATGTCTTTAGAACAAGCAACGCTTCAAGACTTGGGTACTGCACACAAAATCACAGTTTCTAAAGAAAACACGGTAATTGTGGATGGTGCGGGTAATGCAGCTCAAATTGCTGAGCGCGTAACTCAAATTCGTGCGCAAATTGAAGAATCTACTTCAGAATACGACAAAGAAAAACTTCAAGAACGCGTAGCTAAATTGGCTGGCGGTGTTGCTGTCATCAAAATTGGTGCAGCAACTGAAGTTGAAATGAAAGAGAAAAAAGACCGTGTTGATGACGCACTTCATGCAACACGTGCTGCAGTTGAAGAAGGTGTTGTAGCGGGTGGTGGTGTTGCGCTGGTACGTGCTGCATCTGCACTTGAAGGTGTTACTGGTAGCAACGATGACCAAAATGTAGGTATCAACATTTTACGTCGTGCGATTGAAGCTCCACTTCGTCAAATCGTAGCGAATGCAGGCGATGAACCATCTGTTGTCATCAATGCGGTTAAAAATGGCGAAGGTAACTTCGGTTATAACGCTGCAACTGGTGAATATGGCGATATGCTTGAAATGGGTATTCTTGACCCTGCAAAAGTAACACGTTCTGCACTTGAACATGCTGCATCTGTCGCTGCTTTAATGTTAACCACTGAATGCATGATTACTGATATTCCTGAAGATAAACCTGCTATGCCTGATATGGGTGGTATGGGTGGAATGGGCGGTATGATGTAATTCATACAATCATCCAATCTTAAAAAATCCCCTCAATTGAGGGGATTTTTTTATCTAGATTATTTGATAATTCGTGCATTTTTGACTTTAGTCTGGATCAATGTATTCTTAAGAAATAATTAAGAATACAAGGGGTTGAACCATGAATCCTGATGTTGAACACAGTATTATTGGCATGATTTACGATGCGGGGCTTGATGCGACACTTTGGCCTGAAGTGATTCAGAAAATTGTTGAATATACAGAGAGTAAAACCGCTATTTTGACTGCGCTGGACAGATTAAATCCGAATTATGATTTTGTGCATACTTGGAATATTCCTGCGGTTTGTTTAGATGCCTATCAAAATGAACAAATTAAATTAATTGATATGAAGCTTCATATGCCTTTATGGCAGCAGATTGGGGTGGGTGGGGTAATTAATCAGGATTTAAGTCATTATGCTTCTTCCGAAGATCCAGATGCATCGCTATTTTATGAAAAGTGCTTAAAAATAACCGGCATTTGTTATATTGCCGGTGTATTGCTGGAGCAGAATGAATATAGCTGGTCTGTGCTCGGTATTCATCGTTCTCCACAGCATATGCCTTTTTCAATGCAAGAACTGGAGTTCTTTAAACGGATTAGGGTACATATTCGCAGGTCATTGCAAATTCATAAACAACTCAGTTATGCACGCAGGGAAAACCAGAATTTGTACAGGATGCTGGATGCAATTAAAGTTGGAATTATTTTGATAGATGAGCAACGTAGCGTCCGTTATACCAATAAGCGTGCACAAGAAATGATGCAGCGTAGCAAAGTATTTGAACTCGATCGCTACGGACGTATTTCGACATTAAGGGTGCATCAACAAAGATTTGAACAGTTAATTCATTCTGCACAGTTAGACGGCAGTTTGCCAAAACATGAAGTTGGTGGGGTAATGCCAGTTTATAATAGTGAGGGTGAACAATTTATGCTGACTGTGACACCATTTAGTCGAATGAACAGCATGGCAGATTTGAGTCAGTCTAAACATGCCTACGTGGTGCTATCTATTTCAGAAACGGGACAAAAATATACTTTGGCAGCGGCATTTTTAAAAGAAGCATATGGTCTTTCAACGCGTGAATTTGAAATATGTGAACTGTTTGTGAATGGAATGAATTTGGGGGAGATCGCAGAAACCTTGCATTTGACGCTTAGTTCTGTGCGCACCTATGTCAAAAATATTTATGGAAAAATGCGTTGTAATTCTCAAGCTGAATTGATGCATAAGCTTATGGGAATGACTATTGAATTTGAGCATATCGACTAAATAGCCTTGGGCAATCCCAAGGCTGAAAGCTGAGAGAGCTTAAAGAATATCAACTGAACTGGTTTTTATATTAGATGGTATATTGAATTGCTGTTATCAAGCTTCCAAGTCAAGGACCGATGATAAAGTCAATGACTTGGATATGTCATGATAATGCCTTAAGGGCGGCTGAAAATGCGAGGTTCTTCATCTTCATACTGGGTTGTGACAGTATCGCCATTAATCACATAAGTGAATTTATCAAAAACAGGATCTATATAAGCTGAGTCAATAAGTCCCGCGCAGCCATTCGTGTCATAAGACAACGTGACTGGTTTTAAAATACCATTTGCAGCACTGTAAGTCGCAGATTCAATACCATTGCTTCCGCAATCATCAGGTATGGTTTCTATATGCAGATAGGTGCCATCTTTAAAGAAGGCTGCCAGCTGGCCACCGGAAATCCATGCACCCAAGATGCTGCCCGAAGTATTTTCGACCTTGGTAAATGTATATGACCCCTCATCATCACGGACGATCAGCTGATTGGATAATGTACCGTAGCTAATATATTGTGTGCCGGCCGGATGTGAAAAGCCCCATTCGCCATTGGTATCAATACTGAAATCGGTGGTTTTACTGATAGCACCCGTGGTTGCATCCCATTTTAGCTGACCTTGTTCAATCCCAGAGCTACCATCGGCATCTTGTGGAGCTGCTTGACCAAGAATGAAATTGAATGCTTTTTCATCGCCAGCAGAAACTGTTTTTGCATCGATATATAGCAGTACCTTGGTATTTGCCTGTTTATTTTCATAAAGCCATACACCAGCGTTGTCTTTAATGAAACTGTCAAAGAAATTGTTTTTTGCGGTCTGTGCTGAAACCAGTGTTGTTCCTGCTGCTTGTAGAACTTGGGTGAAACTAGGGTCTACTGTAAAGCTGGTTGTAGGAAGTTTGAAATTGATTACTTTATCCTTTAAAGCAGCTTCAACTGCAGTAGAAATTTCAATACCGTTGCTATGATTTTTATCTGCATCTAATGATTGCAAGAAAATGAGCAGATTCGTACGAATAACAGGATCAGTTGCCAAGTCTAGCGGGGTTATTTTGCTTTGAGCTTTAATGCTTTCCCCTAGCTGTACATCACCAATATAAAAGGTGACGGTATCACCTTCTTGATATTCAAATAGCCCTTTTTCGCCTTCCAATACAGATGCGCTGGTTGTACCTTGATGGGTGATTTCATTTTTAGCATTGCGGCTAACATAGCGTACTCCGCTGACAGGACCATCCGTCAAGACCCCCTTTTTTACAGATGCGGAAGGAGTGGATCCTCCAGAACCTGTATTTGATGCATTGTCATCTGAAGAACCGCCACACGCGCTCAGCAATAGTGTCAAAGATAGTGCAAGAAATGTTTTTTTCATTATGATGTCCCCCTGAAAGAATAAAATCAAATTCATCATAAAATTGATAAAAATAATTGAATATCCTCAAATGGGGAGGTCATGAATTATTTCTTTCTATAAAAAATAAAATGATCACATGTTCTATAAAATAAATCCTAATAATATATTTATATCAATGTCTTGAAGAGATTGTTTGGTTTGGGACTAATGTTTTTGCTTGATCAATTGATAGTTGAGTTTACTTTCGATGGGTTGTCCGGTGTGAATATCTCGTGCTTCAACAAAATTTTCACCCACAAAAAATTTACGATTTTCTCCTGCGCTATCTAAAGTAATGATAGAAGGATGCTCAGCATCAAAACGGAAAGTGCCTTTTACCTTAAATTCATTTGCTTTGCCTTTGCCTAAATATTCTTGGGTGAGCTCATAGGTTTTATCGGCTTTTAATTCAAGCTCCGTTTCAATGCCTTCACAATCTGCACAGGGAAAAACGCCTTTATATTCTCCGGCCCAATCCAGCGCAGTTTCTGCTGTATCACCGCCAGTTGTTATCACCATTGTTGAGGATGGTGGCGCTGTGGTGGTGGTCTGCGTCATGGGTTGATCTGGTGCTGTATTACTTTCATGGGTATTTGTCTGGGGTTTACTGCAAGCTGTAAATATCAGGCTACTTACACACAAGATCAATAATGTATTTTTCATGATGTTGCCCTTTTTTATGTAGTAGAGTTTTTGAAAATTAAATAAAAATAGGTGGAAATTAAAGGTGAATCCTGTTTTGGTTTTGTGATGATAGAGCAATAATATTTAGGGGTTATTAGTGTCTACATCAGTTTAGGATATTTCAATCTTCCAGCTGTGAAAAAATAATAAATTTTAAAATTTGATGGGTTAAAGTGAGTTTAATAAAGTCAGTTTTTTAGATTTTGCTACCTTAATAAATTATACATTTATATATTAATTGATTATTTATTGTACGTTTTGCACTTTCATATTTTAGCGACGTTGTTAAAATCTGCGCACTTGATTAGGGGCGGTGCTTGAAGTGTTCGAAAAATTAGCAGAACAAAGTTTGGAAATGATGGGCTGGGAAATTGACAATCATTGGCCACTGGATTTAGATCAATGCGTCATGATTGCTGCACCGCACACCAGTAACTGGGATGCCTTGTACGCTCGTTTGGCCCTCAAAGCCCTAGGTGTCAATGTTCGCATTACCATTAAAGACAGCTATATGAAATTCCCTTTTGGGCCGTTTGTACGTGCGATGGGCGGGATTGGCATTGACCGTACCCCAAAACAAGCAGGTGAACCCCGTCCAAGTATGGTTCAGGTGATGAGTGATTTATTTAAAACCCATCCTAAATTGGTGATGTTGGTAACGCCTGAAGCTACGCGTGCTAAACAGGAACAATGGAAAACCGGTTTTTATCATGTAGCTATGAATGCCGGTGTTCCGATTGCTTTGGCTTATATGGACTATGCCAAGAAAAAAACCGGGGTAGGAAAAATCGTATATCCTACAGGTGATTATGAAAAAGACATGGCCGAAATTATGGCCTTCTATGCCCAAATCAATGCTAAATTTCCGGAAAATTTTAGCGTGGATACGCGTTATCATCAGGCATCATAATGCAAAAAGACAGGATCATTTCTGTCTTTTTAAATTTATAACCGAAAGCGATTTAGTTGTTTTTAGTTGGGTTGATTCCACCTAAATGCTGGCAAGCCTCTTGATAAATTACATATTGTTCCTCAATGATATCAGTTAAAGGAACATCAAATAGCTTTTCACCATCTTTATAACTTTGCACATACGATTCAGCTTTTTGACGGCTAGAAGCCAGGGCTTGTTCATGGTAGGACGTGATTGAACTATGCGCCATTTGTGCTGTTTCAATTTTATTGCATTGAAAGTTGGAAAGTACTTTTTCTGCATGTTTAATATCACGAGATGTCGTTAGGGAGCAGCCAGAGAGAAGAATTATCCCTGCTAACAAAATCAAGTTTTTCATTTCTAGAAGAATTTATAATGTGGGGGAAGTTATTGTATAAAGTTTTCTCTATCAGAAATGAATTATACAAAACTGATTGGATATTTTTTGACTGAATGAAATTTATTATGTCTTTTATCAGACTTATTTCGAAAGATAAGCATCTATCTCTCAATATATGAATTTGCTTTGAGAAAATCCGTCCAGCTTAAAGTAGGCTGCTCAAGATTAAAAAACAACCGGAAGCAAAGAGCAGGCTTAACACGGTATGCTTAAACTGCCGTTCAGAAATTTTGTAGAACAGTTTGGCACCTAAAATGGCAGGGATGCTAACACTAAATAATAAGATGGCAATATAGGGTAGTAGGGCTGTTTTTAGCGTACCTTGGAGCAAATAGGCCGCTAGGGTAAACAGCTGAATCGCAAAATTGAAATGCCTTAAAATATAACGTTGTTCCTGTTTAGACAGGTTTTTCAGCATGACCCAGGCTGAAGGTAATGAGCCACAAAATCCACCTAAGCCGCCTAATATGCCTCCAAAAAATCCGACCAGGCTGTCTGCCAGTTTGCCTGACTGTTGTACTCGTGGGAATTGGGGATTAAAAAACATAATGGGGCACCACAGCACTAAAAACACCCCTAAAACTACCTTAAACGTTTCTGGCTGAATAATATGCAGTAGATAGGTGCCTAAAGGCACGCCAATCAATCCAGCAATTAAATAAGGAAGTACCAGTGTTTTATTCAGATGTGGCTGTTTTTGTTCATGTGCCAATGAAATGAGATGACTCCACACCGAAGCAAAAACCACTAAGGGAGCCGCGATTTGTGGAGAAAGTACCCACACCCAGAATGACATGGCGATCAGGGCAAAGGCAAATCCGGTCAGTCCCTGTACAAAACCTGCGACCATTGCACCAAGAATAAATAACAACCAGGTCATATCAATCTGTATGGATGAAAAGTCAGTAGTATTCAAAAGATAGTATGAAAAGCCAAGCTTATATTTAGCTGTATTTCTGCAAATATAAGTCAAACTTTTGCTAAAACAAATTGATGAAGAAGAGCGTATATATTTTTACGATAAATAAAAACTAATAAATGATTACAAGAGCCCAACAATGACTTCGTTTGCTCTACATCAAATCATCCAATACTAGGTTCATACAGTAAGGAGGTGATGAACATGATGAAAAAAGTGATATTACTTTCTGTATTGGCCGTGTCATTAAGTGGTTGTATTTTAGATCCATATTATGACGACGATTATCCTCGCCATTCAGACCGAAATGGTCAATATGATCGACATCATGGCGATCGTGACTGGAAGGGGCAACACCGTTATGGGGATCATGATCGATACGATCGGGATCGCCGCGACAATCGTTAACCGGGTTTATGTCTACGATGACCTAAAACTGCGGACTACATTTGACAAAAAAGGATTCCATCACAGGAATCCTTTTTTTATGGTTCTACTTTTTATGGTTCTACATTAAAATGTATATTAATTAAGTGCCATCTTTTTGATAAAGCCCTGCACGCACGGTACCAGCTTTGGTCTGTTTGAGCTGTTTCCACGTAGCAGGCAATTTCAGCAGATTTAAATCACGATCGGCTTCTATATAGATAAAGGCTTTATCTTTAATTAAAGGATCGGCCAGTTGGGCCAGTTCTTGCCATAAATTCAGGCTATAAGGCGGATCTAAAAACACCAGATCAAACTGTTGTTTTAAGCTTGGCAATACCTGCTGTGCTGTGGCAACTTTCAATTTGGCATGTTGGTTGGTGACTTTGAGCAATTGCAAATTATCGGTTAAAAATGCCGCTTGAGTGCGATTGGGTTCAATCATCACCACTTCTGCGGCACCACGAGATAGCGCTTCAAAACTTAAAGCACCTGAACCGGCACAGAGATCTAAAACCTGCGCATTTTGAATATCCCACATCAGCCAGTTAAACAGGGTTTCGCGGACGCGGTCAGGAGTGGGGCGTAAACCTTCTACACTGGCAAAAGGCAATTGGCGGCGTTTCCAGTCACCGCCAATAATACGGAGTTGATTTTTCATTGGTCAGTCACCTTCTACCGCTTGTGAACTTGCCGCAGCTTGTGCTGTAGCTGAATTGGTCTGAGGCTTGTTTGGATTGGCATTGTGATCCGTGCTCAGTGGCGCTGTTCCGCTCGGCAATTCACCTGGTTTAATCCCAGCTGTCATTAAACCACCACTGATTTGATGACCCGCCGGACGGATTGGATTTTTCTTACGGGTCAATAACCAGTAATCAAAAATAGGCCGCGCCAATTGTGCAGCTGAACCACCATGACGACCATTTTCCCAAACAATCGCCACAGCAATTTCAGGATTTTCAGCCGGAGCAAAACCGACAAATAAACCATGATCGAGTTGGCGCTCGGTCAACAGTGCCTCGTTATATTTTTTACCCTGCGCAATACTTTTGACCTGTGCGGTCCCGGTTTTACCGGCAATGTGATACAGCGGTGTACGAATACCACGTCCCGTACCTGTTTCAACGACATCGACCATGGCATCACGCATTTTAATCCAGTCTTCAGGTTTGCCATTAAACTGGATTTTACCATCAGGGGCATTATGGGTCTTATACGGTTTGGCACCATGGCTTTCACGTAAGACGTGTGGGGTAATATGTGAACCCTGATTGGCGGTAATTGCCGTGGCCATGGCCAGTTGTAAAGGTGTTGCAGTAAAAGCACCTTGTCCAATACTGACAGAAATGGTTTCACCTTTCAGCCACTTACTTTTTCGGGTACGCATTTTCCAGTCTGGACTTGGATACAAACCGGTACTTTCGCTTGGTAAATCCACCCCAGTTTTTTCACTAAAGCCAAATTGGCGCATCCAGGCATTCATTTTCTCAATGCCCATACGGTAAGCTAGAATATAGTAGAAGGTATCACAAGACACCACTTGGGCTTTATGCAAATTCACGGCACCATGACCGGATTTGCGCCAGTCACGGAATTTGTGTGAATCACCGGGTAAAGAGAAATATCCCGGGTCAGAAATAGCTGTACTCCAATCAATCAGATTGTAGTGCAGACCACCTAAACCAAACATCGGTTTAATGGTGGAACCGGGAGGATAAGCCCCCTGAACAGCGCGGTTATAGAGTGGCTGATCCAGGTCGTCACGCAGTGCGCTATAGTTGGTGCTGCTAATCCCGGTGACAAATAAATTAGGGTTAAAACTTGGGCTGGAAACCAGCGCTAAAATTTCACCTGTTTTAGGATTAAGTGCCACAATGGCACCACGACGTCCAGCCAGTTGTTCAGTCGCTGTGACCTGTAAACCATAGTCAATGGAAAGATACAGGTCATTACCGCGTACCGGATCTTTACGACCCAAATTACGTAGCACATTACCGTGAGCATCGGCTTCTACCGATTCATTACCCGGGATGCCGTGTAAAAGTTCTTCATAGGATTTTTCTACCCCAATTTTCCCAATCAGGTTGGTGCCGGCGTATAAGTCTTTATCAATCGATTTTAATTCTTTGTCATTGATACGGCCCACATAACCAATCACATGGGCAAACAAGTCTCCATGTGGATAGTAGCGGGTCATTTGCGTTTCTATATTGACCCCGGGAAACTGGAATTTGACTTCACTAAATTTGGCGATATCAGTTTCAGTTAAATTCAGTTTCAGAGAAACCCGCTCGGTTTTTTTCGAGGTTTTAATTCGACTGCTAAAACGGTCGATATCTTCTTGGGTCAAACTCAAAATAGGAGTTAGGCGTTTGACGGTACCATCAATATCTTCAACATCCGCGCGGGACATGGTGGCTGAAAACACTGGATAGTTATCGGCCAGTAAAATACCATTACGGTCATAAATATAACCGCGTGCAGGTGCTAAAGGCTGTAGCCGAATCCGATTCTGGTCAGAGGCAGTAGAAAATTCGTCATAATGTGCGATCTGCAAATAAGCATAACGAACGATAAGTAGCAGCAAAAAGAACAGCACAATGCCGATGGAGATAAAAACCCGATTGCGATAGATGCGCTTTTCTTGTTGAACATTTTTTAAAGGAAAGTGCTGCTTCATAACGCGATCGACTTACATACAGGGGAGTGGAAAAACCAAGGGCATATTCTAACCCAAGTCATGATGTATTGATATTTGTTCGGCAAAACAGTTGGCAGTGTTTCGCTTAAACTTTGACTTTACAGACATTAAAATTATAAAGTGCAGTATATAAGAGTTCTTATAATTCTGCTAAAGTCAAAATTCAAAAAAAGGACTGTATTAAAAATAAAATTTAGGGAAAACGATGAAAATAATCACAAAAGCGTATCCTTTGTTGGCTTTTTTTGCGCTGGCAAATGTGGCTCATGCACAAGACAATCCATATTTACCTGAAGCAAAATTGACATCAGATAGTGCAAAAACATGGAATGTAGGGGCAGGTTTTACTCAAAAATTACTTCATCTGAATGCAGAATGGGTCAATCCCTACGGAATTGCCTATGCAAAAGCTGGGGTATTTTATAATGATGATTATAATGTCGGGGCTCAGGTTGGGTTTCGTTATCCTTACCATCTCACAGGCACAGACAAAAATGGTTATTATGTTGGGGTTTATGCCGGACATATTGATAGTAAAAGAGTGGATGATGGGCATAAAGAACGGCTGGGTGCAGGTGTAGATTTGGCCTATGTTTTGCTAAGTAAGGAACGGATTAGTAGCTTTAGTGTGGGGATTGGTGCCGGTGAAGAGTTAAAAGATCGATCTGGCAATGTGGTCGCTGAAACAGAGCCAAGACTACAATTTTCCTATACGCTCAGTTTCGGGTTATAGTGAAAATAGTCAAATTTTATAATTTAGTATTTCGTGATTAAAAATTAAATATGGATATTCTGCATGCTTGAGTACGTCAACGAATTGTGGCAAACCTTCTTGAATCGCCCTGATTTTTGGGCAGTACTGAGCATTATTCCTGTTACGGCTTTCGTCACCTGGGCACATGTGTGGATGGCACTGAAAATGGTGTTTTATCCCCTGACGTTTTGGGGATTCCATTTGGGACCATTGCCAGTCGGCTGGCAGGGCATTGTGCCACGTAAAGCGGGCCGTATTTCCGGGATTATTACCGATAATACTTTGTCTAAACTAGGTTCCCTGCGTGAATTTCTCGATGCCATGGATCCTGAGGATATGGCACGTATTATTGGTGAGCAGGTCGGCTTTGAGCTGGAACATTTGATTGATGAAATGATGATTGATCGTAATGCCGTGCTCTGGGAAAACTTACCTTATTCGATTAAACGCCGTATTTATTCGCAGGCTCATAAACAATTACCCGGTATTTTAAGAGAATTGGTGACTGAGCTGACCATGAACGTCGAGTCACTTGTCGATATGCGCGAAATGGTGGTTCGCCAAATGGAAGGTGACCGCCGTTTAATGGTGAACATGTTTCTTAAAGTTGGACGCAAGGAAATCAACTTTATTTGGCATATTAGCGCCCTGATCGGGATGTTTTTTGGCGTATTCCAAATGGTCGTCTGGTTTGTGGTGCCATGGCACTGGACGGTACCATTTTGGGCATCGGTTTGGGGCTTTTTGACCAACTGGATTGCCATCTGGATGGTGTTTAATCCACTGGAACCTCATTATGTACGGTACCCACAAGTATTTGAATTAACGAAAGATCGCAAGTTTCCTTGGGTCAAGCCGGTAATTCCGAGAATGGGAACCTATAATATTCAGGGCGCATTTATGAAACGTCAGGATGAAGTCTCCGACGTCTTTGCCAGTGTAGTCACCGAAGACCTGATTACGTTAAAATCCATCATGACCGAGATGATGTACGGCGGAAAAAAAGATAAAACTCGCCGCATCGTGAAACGGCATATTAATGAAATTATGGAAACACCGATCGTCCGGACTTCTTTACAGCTCTCTTTAGGGCCAAAAGAGTATGCAAAACTCAAGACGGACTTGATCGATCGCTCGATTGAAATTACGATGGTGCCTGTATGCGACCCTGCTTTCAATGCGAGCCGTGCACAGAAAATCTATCAGATGTTTAGAGACCGCATCCGAGAGTTGACCCCGAGAGAGTTTCAGAACTTATTACGTCCTGCTTTTCAGGAGGACGAGTGGATTTTGATCGTTCTGGGTGGTGTAACTGGATTTATAGCGGGTACAATACATTTGTTTGTGGCTTTCTTATAATTAGATGCTGGATAAATGCTGGATCTTATTGATTCACCATAAGCCAAGCATCACATATCTTGTTAAATGAGGATGTTTTTTTATGCGCATTATATTACTCGGACCACCTGGAGCAGGTAAAGGTACTCAAGCTCAGTTGATCTGTAAGCGCTACAATGTCCCACAAATTTCAACCGGTGATATGCTCCGTGCTGCAATTCGTGAAGGTACTGAATTAGGTCTTAAAGCTAAGAGCGTGATGGAAAGTGGTGGTCTTGTATCTGACGAGCTTATCATCGGTTTGGTAAAAGAACGTATTGCACAGCCTGATTGTGTTAATGGTTGCATCTTTGATGGTTTCCCACGTACGATTCCTCAAGCTGAAGCTTTGGAAAAAGAAGGCATTAACATTGATCACGTGATCGAAATTGATGTTCCAGACGAAGAAATCGTACAACGTCTTTCTGGTCGTCGTCAGCACCCAGCTTCTGGCCGTGTATATCATGTCGTTTACAATCCACCTAAAGTGGAAGGTAAAGATGATGAAACTGGTGAAGACTTGGTACAACGCCCGGATGACCAAGAAGAAACCATCCGTAAGCGTTTGGGTTCATACCACACTGAAACAGAACAATTGGTAGGCTTCTATCAAGGTCGTGCAGCTTCTGGTGAAAATGCACCGACTTATGACAAATTAAACGGTCTTCGTCCAATTGAAGACGTTCAAAAAGATTTGTTTGCAATTCTAGATCAAGCGAAATAATTCATTAGCCTGTACAGGCTGAATGTTTTGACATTAAAAGAGTCCTAAGCCATATTAGGGCTCTTTTTTTATTTATACATAATTTTGAGGATCACACTTTGCTAAAAATGGGTCTGTTTGCACTGGTCTTGGTGTTTGTTGTGATTATTTTGGCTTTAATGGTTCAGAGCTTCAAGGCTTTACGTCGTGTAGAAAAGCAGCAGGTGGCGGAAAAGAAAAACAACCCACCTGAACGCCAGCTTCATCCCAAATTACAGCAGAAAAATAAAGATAAAAATTGAGTCTGGTTTTAATTCTCTAGCATTTGGACTGGAATGTTTTTTGCTGCACCAAATTCATACTTATCTGGCCACTGACAGACATCAGACACCACGCATTCATGGCATTTAGGCTTACGCGCGATACAGCAGTAACGTCCGTGTAAGATCAGCCAGTGATGGGCATCAACCATAAATTCTTTGGGAATGACCTTAACCAGCCGATGCTCGACTTCCAAAACATTTTTCCCTACAGCCAAACCGGTACGATTTCCCAGACGGAAGATATGTGTATCTACCGCCATGGTCGGATGACCAAAGGCGGTATTGAGCACCACATTTGCTGTTTTACGCCCTACACCTGGTAAAGCTTCCAAGTCTGCACGATTGTTGGGAACGACGCTGTTATGCTTTTCTATCAGCATTTTACAAGCTTTAATCACGTTCTCGGCTTTGGCATTATATAGGCCAATGGTTTTGATATATTCTTTTAAACCTTCAACGCCTAAGGCATAAATTGCTTCTGGTGTATTAGCGACAGGAAACAGTTTATCCGTGGCTTTATTAACACTGACATCGGTGGCTTGAGCAGAAAGGGTCACCGCCACCAAAAGTTCAAAAGGGTTGGAATAATTCAGTTCCGTTTTTGGGCTGGGTCTTTGTTCACGTAAACGTTCGAAAAAAATCTGAATCTGCTTTTTGGTCATATTTTTCACAGCCATCATGATGCTCCTTGCAAAGCATTGAGCTGTTGGCTGAGTTCATCTAATTGCTGACGTTTATTCGGATCTTCACGGACGCTCAGCTGTTTTTCTAATTTTTTGATTTGTGTACGAATTTTAGCTAGTTGTATGGTGGTTGCTGCATCGTGAGTGACGACCACTTTGGCGGTTTTTTCCATGATTTCAATTTCTGGCACGGCATCGCTCTGAGCAGAAAATTGAGCAAATAATGCCGTGTCAATATTGGCACGCACGACAGGACCTTTACGGTTTAGGCGTCGTTTTTCTTCACGCTGAATATGTGAGTAATAACGATTGCGCAGATCATTCTGCTCGGTAACGCGAGCGAACTCTGAAGGCACAGTTTGTATGTCTTCAATCAAATCTATGCAGTCCACAGGACAGGGTGGAATACATAGTTCGCAACCAGTACACAGATCCGTCAAAATGCTGTGCATCAGTTTGCCTGAACCAATAATGGCATCCACCGGACAGGCACTAATACATTTGGTACAGCCTATACATTCAGCTTCACGAATTACCGCTTTCATGCGTTGTGGGCGACCATCCGTCTGGATGGGCCAGACGCTTTCTTCCGCTTTGAGTTGAGGGCGAACCAGCAATTGAGCTAAAGCATCCGCAACAGGTTGGCCACCGGGTACACACTTGTTGGCTGCTTCACCTTCAGCAATTGATTTTGCGTAAGGCAGACAACCATCACGATGCCCGCAAAGCCCGCATTGAGTTTGTGGTAGCAAGGCATCAATTTTTTGGATGAGAGAAATTAGAGAGTTCATGTGTAACCGGAAGTGCAGGGCTGGCAGTGTCTAACAATTTGCTGTATGCGCCATATTAGCATGTTTTCAAGCAGAATTCCTGTGCGCAAAAATGGAACCAATAATGCATTATTATCGAGCAATATTATTGAATAATTCATATATAAAAGTTATTCGACTTATAACTAAAAATACTAATAAATTAAATTAAATCTATGTTCTATATGTAAAATTAAGTTTTTTTTAAAAAACTATTGCTGAATCATGACAAAAGATATTTAATATTTTGCGCCAAAATAAATCACTGATTAAAATTTTGACCAATTTTGATCCATACCTGCTGAGGATTAAGCGTTGAAATACAACAGCCTTAACGACTTCCTAAACTACGTTAAATCACGTGACCAACATCAACCAGAGTTTCTACAAGCTGTAGAAGAAGTAATGACCAGTCTTTGGCCATTCATTGAAAAGAATCCAGAATATGCTGATCATGGATTGCTTGAACGCCTGGTAGAACCTGAACGTGCAATTCAATTCCGTGTGTCATGGGTAGATGATCAAGGTCAAACTCAAGTAAACCGTGCTTTCCGTGTACAGTACAATTCAGCTATTGGTCCATTCAAAGGGGGGATGCGTTTCCACCCTTCAGTGAATCTTTCAATTCTTAAATTCCTGGGCTTTGAGCAAACTTTTAAAAATGCCTTGACTACTTTGCCTATGGGCGGTGGTAAAGGTGGTTCAGACTTCGACCCTAAAGGTAAGTCTGAAGGCGAAATTATGCGCTTCTGCCAAGCCTTAATTATTGAATTGTATCGTCACCTGGGTTCAAATACTGATATTCCTGCGGGCGATATTGGTGTGGGTGGCCGTGAAGTCGGTTACATGGCTGGCATGATGAAAAAGCTCAGCAATGACACTTCATGTGTATTTACTGGTAAAGGTCTGTCTTTCGGTGGTTCATTGGCTCGTCCTGAAGCAACAGGTTACGGTACCGTTTATTTCGCTGAGGAAATGCTGAAAACCCGTGGTGATAGCTTTAAGGGTAAAACTGTCGCTATTTCTGGTTCAGGTAACGTTGCGCAATTTGCTGCTGAAAAAGCCATGTTTTTGGGTGCGAAAGTGGTTTCACTTTCAGACTCAAATGGTACTGTTTACGTAAAAGACGGTTTCACTGATGAGCTTCTGGCAGAAGTGATGGAGCTTAAAAACGTTAAACGTGGCCGTATTTCCGAATTTGCTTCTAAACACGGTTTTGAATACCTTGAAGGTCAACGTCCGTGGTCAATCAAGTGTGACATCGCATTGCCATGTGCCACTCAAAACGAGTTGGATGGAGATGATGCTGTTCAACTCCTGGCTAACGGAACCATCTGTGTAGCTGAAGGTGCAAACATGCCTTCAACTCTGGATGCTGTTGAGAAATTCGTTGAAGCGAAAATTCTTTATGCTCCGGGTAAAGCATCAAATGCCGGCGGTGTTGCGACTTCTGGTCTGGAAATGTCTCAAAATGCGATCCGTTTGGGCTGGACTTTTGAAGAAGTTGACGAACGTCTACATGCGATCATGAAAGAAATTCACCGTAACTGCGTGAAATATGGTACTGAAACAGATGGTACTGTGAACTATGTAAATGGTGCGAATATTGCCGGTTTCGTAAAAGTTGCCGATGCCATGTTGGCTCAAGGTGTATTCTAAGAATATATTTTCTTGAATATGAAAAAACCGATGCTTTGGCATCGGTTTTTTGTTTAAAAGATCAATGATTTATTTCACTGTTGCGCTTTCTACAGTCATATCATGGATATAGGCATATTTCGACTGATCTGCGGCAGGATTTTTGATTTCATAGCGTTTGACCCGAATAATCTGGCGTAGGGTAGGGTTATGTTCAAAACCTTCAATTTGGCTATAGAATAAAGTCCAGTCTTTATCGACGTGAGTTTTTACTCCATTTTCTGCATATTTCACTTCCCGAACCTGTAAGCATTGTTGTGCTGCGACACCAGTACAGGCTTTGGTTTCAGGTGAAACTTCCAGGAAGATAATTTCAGCCTGACTTTGATATTGCGTTTCTGGTGTCATTTTGCCACTAAAGACATATTTCTGACCTGTCGCTGAGATAATCGTTAAAGTCGGCTTTTGCGGATCATCCAGATTCAAGACAAAAGGAGCTTTACGATTGCTGAATAAATCTGAAGCGACTTTTTCCTGTTCCATGGCCTTAGGTTCACATGCCATCTGGGTTGCCATTAAATGACCGGTGATAATCTGATTATTTTCAACTTTCCAGTTCGTTCCCATGCCATTACAGCTGGTGGCGATGCTTAAGCGGTCTTGATCATTGAAGTTTAACACCAGTGGCTTAGGGGCAGTACCGGTCTGAGTGCTCCATTGATAAGCAGACAGGGTTTTATCGGCGTTTTGTTGTTGTAAGACAGACACGGCAACATCTCCAGCTTTTTGAAGATCACCAGATTGGCAGGCTGCAAGCGTGAGAGGGAAAAGGGCAATTGCTAAAAATTTCAGTTTCATTTTAAAAGTACTTGGTTTTGAAGAATTTTTCTTAGAATAGCCGATGAGCGTTCAAAAAATATGGATACATTCTGATATATTCGGTATCAAAATGTATCCATAACTATAATTTTGTTAATTATTAATAAAAAGTTATGAGTTTGGGCGTTAGTCAAAACGATAGATGTCCATTCCTAGCGATCCCATACTAAAACTACTATGCACAATACTAAAACGATGACCTGTACCCATGGCAAAAAACAGCGGAGCAAAGTGTTCCAGGGTCGGATGATTACGCTGTACATAGGGAATATTCTGCCATTCCAGTACCGCAGCATAATCGCTATGACTGAGTTTATTGACCACATAATTGCGGAAAGTTGATGCCCATTCCGGCACAGCGGCAGATTCACCATGCCAAGACAGTTCACTTAAGTTATGGGTAATACTTCCTGAACCAATCATCAATACCTGTTTTTCACGCAGTGGCGCTAAAGTTTGACCAACTTTATAGATATCTTCAGCTGACAAGTTCATCGGTAACGAAATTTCTACCACGGGAATATCAGCCTCATGATACATGTGTAGCAATGGCATCCACACGCCATGATCACGTGGACGGGTGCTGTTGGCGTGGGCGGTTAAACCGGCACTGGCCAACAGATGCAGAATTTCTTCAGCCAGTTCGGGCTGACCGGGTGCCGGATAGCGCATTTCATACAGTTCAGCAGGGAAACCACGGAAGTCATGCCAGGTTTCTGGGCGTACACTACTACTGACTTCTAGGGCATTACTTTCCCAATGCGCAGACATCACAATAATGGCTTGCGGCTTGGGCAAATTGATACTCAAGCGTTCTAATGCAGGACCTACTTGCTCAGGATTAAGCGCAAGCATGGGTGATCCATGTGAAATAAATAAACCGGGTAAAGTTTGAAAATTCATGACAATGCGCCTAATTCAAAGAAGATTAACTTTAGTTATGATGCCAAAAAGCAAAAGTTGATGAAATAGTGGATATTTCAACATATTGTTGCATAAATGAAACGATGTGGTGAAATCGTATAATATTGATTTTTAACCAGTTAAAAGCAGTTCGTAATGCCCATCTTGAGGTATAGCCTTGAGCAATGATGAGCAACCATTTATATCTGACTTTTAACCTGCACGATGATAAGGATGATTATTGTTGATACTCATTGCACGGTAGAGCTGTTCAATCAACATCACTCGAACCATAGGATGAGGTAAGGTCAGTTTTGACAAAGACCAGTGCCATGCAGCAGCCTTACGGACTGCTTCAGAATGACCATCTGGACCACCAATGGCCAGTACGACATCATTGCCTTCAAGCATCCATTGTTTCATGGTCTCAGCCAGTTTTTCAGTACTGAATTCTTTACCACCTACTTCAAGAGCAATCAGGGTTTCATTGTGTTTCATCGCATTAAGGATGCTTTCACCTTCAATCTGGCGGTATTTCAGAATATCCGCTTCTGAATCATTCTTGCCGCGTTTTGCCATGGGTAATTCGATGATCTGAGTTTGCACAAAGGGTTGAATGCGTTTGAAGTAATCTTCAAAGCCGGTGAGTACCCAGGCTGGCATTTTTTGACCGATGGTAATAATACGGATTTTCATAAGATACAAGGATGTGAAAGTCAGTCCTATTATAAACGCTAAAATGATTTTTACTGCTTTTGAGCAACAAATTGAAATTGAAAATAGGTTTGTGATGCTGTTTAAATCGTTACTAAGGGACTAAATGTAAATAATAAGAGTGGGATAACAATAAATGAAATTAAAAAACCATCAAAATTTAGGCGTATTCTTTTGTGGTTTGATCAGTTCGGTTTGTATGAGTGTTTCAAGCTGGGCATTACCTAGTGAAACACCAGCCGGTACCGATAATTTAAAAGTTTATCTTGAACAAATCATTGGCGAACAGGGGTATCGTAATTATAAAAATGTTCAGGAATTACAGCGTGTTTCGGCATGGATTAAAGAGCAGATGCGGCTGTTTGGCATTCCTTGCCAGTATCAAAATTATTCGGTCAACAGTTTAGCTTATCGAAATGTGGTTTGTACGTTAACCGCAGGCCATGCTGAAAAGGTAATTGTAGGCGCTCATTATGATGTTTATGGTAAGTTTCAAGGCGCTGATGATAATGCTTCAGGTGTTGCTGGTGTCATAGAAACTGCACGTATACTGTCACAGCAAAAATCCCAGCTGGCGCACAATGTGGAATTTGTCTTTTATACCCTGGCTGAGCCGCCATTTTTCAAATCTGAGCAGATGGGGAGTTATGTACATGCTAAATCCATAGAGGCACAAAAAGACCAAATTCAGGGCGTTTATATTTTAGAGATGATCGGGTTTTTTGATGAAAATCTGGTACAGCAATATCCGGTAGGCCTGAAATGGGTCTATCCACAACATGGTAATTTTATTGCTGCGGTTAGTAATTTACAGTCTTATAATTTGAGTGCGAAATATTGTGAAGCCATGCGAGAGCTGGATGAACTCGAGTGTCAGCGTCTGGTTGCACCATCTTTTATTTCGGGTATGGAATTTTCTGATCATCTGAATTACTGGAATTTAGGTATTCCAGCCATGATGATTACCGATACAGGCCCTTTTCGTAACAAGCACTATCACACTGCCACCGATACACTAAAAACTTTAAATCTGAATAAAATGGCTTATGTGGTTGACGGTTTGGTAAAAATTTTGATGGCGCAATCAGATTGAGCAAGTACTAAACAGGCACGCATAAAAAACGCAGTCCCTGAATGGAATACTGGGACTGCGATCAAAAGGTCATCCACCTGGAGATGTAGATGACCATTCACATAACATATAAAATAGAAACTAACAGCGCATCTGTGTTTCTATAATATTAGATGGGGATGAGGCACAGATTTTTCAAGACTCATGGATGCTTATATAGTAAAACTTTTAAACAAAAATAGAGAGCCGAAGCTCTCTATTTTTTGTATCGAAATACGATTAATGGCGTGCTGCTTTACCTTCAGCGATTGGTTTCACAATCGGAGTTTTAGGCAAAGGTTTTGGTGCTTCTACCAAAGCGAATGGCAAGATCTCATCGATACTTTTCACTGCTTTAATTTCCAGACCTGCTTTAACATTTTCTGGAATTTCCACCAAGTCACGTACGTTTTCTTGAGGAATAAACACCATCTTGATACCACCACGATGTGCAGCAAGCAGTTTTTCTTTCAAGCCACCGATCCGCATTGCACGACCACCTAAGTTGGTTTCACCGGTCATGGCAATATCTGCACGAACTGGAATGCCGGTGAAGGCAGAAACCAGAGCAGTAGTTAAGGCCAAACCTGCAGAAGGTCCATCTTTCGGTGTTGCACCTTCAGGCAAGTGAACGTGAATATCGGTTTCTTCAAATCTTGAAGATTCAATACCCAAGGCATCGGCACGTGTACGAACTACGGTCATTGCAGCAGTAATCGATTCTTTCATCACATCACCCAGAGAACCGGTGGTGATGAACTTACCTTTACCTTTCACCGCAGCCACTTCAATCGATAACAGTTCACCACCGACAGAAGTCCAAGCCAAACCATTGACACGACCGACTTGTGCTTCTTCTTCCGCCATACCGAAGTCGAACTTATGTACGCCTAAGTAATCTGACAGGTTTTCAGCAGTCACATCGATATGCAGGTTTTTGGCCTTTTTGCTCACCGCTTCTTTTACCACTTTACGGGCAATCTTAGACACTTCACGTTCCAGACTACGCACACCAGCTTCGCGTGTATAACGACGCACGATGTCACGAATCGCTTCTTCATGAATAGTCAGTTCTTTACCACGTAAACCGTTGTCCTTAATAGCTTTAGGCACCAGATAACGTTCAGCAATATTGACTTTCTCTTCTTCGGTATAACCCGGCAGACGAATCACTTCCATACGGTCAAGTAACGCTTCAGGAATATTCATGCTGTTTGCAGTACAGATGAACATCACTTCAGATAGGTCCAGATCAAGATCGAGGTAGTGGTCGTTAAACTTGCTGTTTTGTGATGGATCAAGGACTTCAAGCAAGGCTGAAGCTGGGTCACCGCGATAATCCTGTGCCATCTTGTCAATTTCGTCGAGCAAGAACAGCGGGTTCTTCACGCCAACTTTGGTTAAAGATTGCACCACTTTACCTGGCATCGCACCGATATAAGTACGACGGTGACCACGGATTTCAGCTTCATCACGTACACCACCCAAGGCCATACGCACAAATTCACGACCTGTGGCTTTGGCAATGGATTCACCGAGTGACGTTTTACCTACCCCTGGAGGGCCAACCAGACAAAGGATCGGACCACGCAGTTTTTTCACTCGTGATTGAACCGCCAGATATTCAACAATACGCTGTTTCACTTCGTCCAGGCCGTAGTGATCGGCATCTAGAATCTCTTGCGCCTTGTTCAGGTTAATGCTGACCTTGCTCGCTTTATTCCAAGGCGTATCTAAAATCACCTCGATATAGTTACGAACCACGGCCGCTTCGCTTGAAGCCGGTTGCATCGCTTTGAGCTTACGGAATTCAGATTCAGCTTTTTTACGTACGTGTTCCGGTAAATCTGCTTCTTCAAGACGACGCTCAATTTCAGCCACGTCATCTTCCGCGCCGCCATTCATGTCGGAAAGCTCGCGCTGAATCACCTTCATTTTTTCATTCAGGAAATATTCGCGCTGGTTTTTCTCCATCTGGCGTTTAACCGAGTCATGCAAGGTTTGTTCAATCTGTTGTTCTTCAGACTGTTGTAACAAATAAGTCATGAGCTCAGTCAAATGAGCTTCAAAGTCATCCTGTTCCAAGAACTTTTGTTTGATATCGATATTCAGCGGGACACGGGTCGCCACGAAGAACAAAAGCTGTAACAGGTCGTCAATTTTATTTGCCGCAGTAATCAATTCACGTGCATTACGTAATTTGGCTTCTGCATATTGGGCAAATAAAGTACGCAGTTCCTGAATGCGGTTGGCTTGAGTATCGGCATCGACATTAACAGTCATTGGACTAAGTGCATGTTCAGCTGATAAATACTCATCATTTTCAATGATTTTGACCAACTTGGAACGATGTAAACCCTCAATTAATACTTTAATGCAGTTTTCATCGTTTTCATGATTTACCACTTGCACAATCTTCGCGACAGTACCGTATTGATATAAGTTGTCGTGATCAATTTCTTCTGTAAGAGAATCTTGTTGAGCAACTACAAATACTAGATTGTCACTGTTACGAGCCACGTCAACTGCATTGATCGATTTTTCACGACCTACAAATAACGCAATTTGCATGTGTGGATAAACCACGACATCTCGTAGCGCTAAAAGCGGTAATACGCTTGGAACCTGAGTATCTAAGGTTTCTTGATTCATAATAATTTCAGACATGGGCACTCCTAATGAGTAACAACAGTGTTGCCATGTTTTTTATAGTGATGGGTATTTCAAAAAATACAAGGGCAGGGCAAATGAAAATGTATAAAAAATGAGTAAATGTGTGATTTTAAAGTGTTCCTAAGCGTCAAAAATACCAATTCAACGCTTGAAATGTAAATATTTTGCAGGGGTCATTAAAGCATCTAAAGGTTGATCCCACGGTTGGCGCGGCAAACGTAGTTGCAGCAGCTGAAAGTCATGGGCAATGCCTAAGCGAAACGGTTTATGTCTGGCGCTGGCCAGAGTTTTGTCATAGAAACCGCCCCCCATGCCTATACGTGTGCCATGCACGTCACAGGCCAATAAGGGCATGATCAACAGATCTAGTGTGGAAACATGCAAACCGCGACTGGCCATCGGTTCTTGCATCCCTAGCGGATGATAGGAAAAACGCTTGTTGCGATATTGGGTCTGGCTAATCTGCACCCAGTGCAATTGCTGGTTCATAGTGCAAATCATCGGAAGATAAACTTCTTTACGCTGTTTAAAACAGTACTCGATAATTTGATTGGTATTAATCTCACCAAAAGCATGCAGATAGAGACCAATTTTCTGTGCCTGCTGGAACGGTTTGAAGCGAATCAACCGGCTCAGAATGTCTTGTTGGGATTTTTTGTGTCGAAAGCGGGAAACAGATCTACGTTGATGTCGCAGGTGTTTGCGTAAAGCTTTTAAATGCACTGACATCAGTTGCTGTTCCTCTAAATAATCTATAAACGTGCTGCTAGATGAAGTTTAACTTTTTTTCAGTTCCTGCAAAATTGGACAGCAGCTTTCCTGAGTAGATTTACATTCATCAATCCAGCTCGACAGGCGGTTTTTCAGGCTTTGCAGTTCTTGAATACGTTGATCAATTTTATCCAGTCGTTGCTGAATCACCTGCCGCACCTGTGCACGGTCATCCAGTTGCAGTTGCAGCAATTCCTGTATTTCACTGAGTTGCAAGCCTGCATCTTTGGCTTTTTGAATAAAGCTTAAGGTTTCGATGTCTTTGTCATTGTAATAACGATAGCTCTGGGTGGTTTCAGGGATGCGCATTAAACCAATCCGTTGATAATAACGGATGGTTTCGACATTGACCTGACATTGTTTGGCCAGTTTTCCTATGGTGAGCATAAAAATATCCTCAAAATGACTTGACTCTGTACCTAAGTACAGACTTTATGCTAACACAATTGAAGAATAATATGAGGCGAGTCTGATGAATAAGCAACAACCATCTTCCTGCTGTGCCGGGGAAAAATCAGCACTTGAATTGGTGAACATTGATCCGGTCTGTGGGATGCAAGTTTCTGAGCCTTCAGCGCATAGTTTTGAATTTCAGGGGAAGAAATACCTCTTCTGTTGCAATGGCTGCCAGCAGAGTTTTGCCAGTAATCCTGAAAAATATCTTCAACCAAAAAGCAAACCTGTTTCCGGTTGTGGCTGTGCAAGTAAGGTGAAAGTGGCTGCCTCATCAAGTTCGTGTTGTGGCGGTGAAAAAGCACCACAGCAGGCCTATATTGACCCGGTATGTGGTATGACCGTGACCGATTTATCCAAACCGCATATCGAATATTCAGGACAACTTTATTATTTCTGCGGTCAGAACTGTTTGAATAAATTTCAGCAAAATCCGGAACAGTATTTAGCAAAAGAATCTGCAAAAGCTTCAGGTTGTGGTTGTGCATCAAAATCGCAGGTCAAAGCAAAAACTTCCTGTTGTGGTGGGACAAATGAGGAAACTGTGTCTCAAGAAGTGTTGACAGTAACAGATCCAGTCTGTGGCATGCAGGTTAAAAAGGATTCTAAATGGCATAGCCAGTTTGAATCAAAAGACTATTATTTCTGTTCGGAACGCTGTTTGACTAAATTTACCCAGCAAGCTGAACAATATGTGTCAGTCAAAGCCAAATCATCCTGCTGTGGTAGTCAACCAGAAGCAATGGAGAAAAAAAGTACCTGTTGCGGCGGTGAGCATCACGCTCATGCGGAAATAGCGCAAATAACACCTGCTACACCAACCACGCAAACACAGATTGATCCAGTCTGTGGCATGTCGGTGGATACATCGACAAATTTAAAAACCGATCATTTAGGTACCACCTATTATTTTTGTAATCCGTCTTGCCTGGAAAAATTTAAAGCTGACCCGGAATTTTATCTGATTCCGGCAGATCAGCGTCCGGTGCCGGAAGGGGCAGAGGATATGGATTATACCTGTCCGATGGATCCTGAAATTGTGCAAAAAGGGCCGGGAACTTGTCCAATCTGTGGTATGGCTTTGGAGCCTATGCAGCCGAGTTTGAATGATGCACCGAATCCTGAACTGGTGGATTTCAGCCATCGTTTCTGGATGACTTTGCCTTTGACCCTGATTGTTTTTGTTTTGGCGATGGGTTCGCATATCCATGCTTTTATTCCGCAGCATATTCAGCCCTGGATTGAACTGGTGTTGTCCATTCCCGTAGTGCTTTGGGCAGGCAAACCTTTTATTGAGCGCTGCTGGATTTCTTATAGAACACGTAATCTCAACATGTGGAGCCTGATTGGTGTTGGGGTGCTGGCAGCCTTTATTTATAGTGTCATTGCCACCATTTTCCCATCACTAATTCCGATGCAGGCAAAAACCGGTCATGGGGTCGCTGTGTATTTTGAAGCAGCCTGCATGATTGTGTCTTTAAGTCTGCTCGGGCAAATCATGGAGTTGAAAGCCCGAGCCAAAACCGCGGATGCATTAAAATCATTGCTGAAACTGCAACCCCATACCGCGAAATTGGTACAGAACGATCAGGTGGTGGAAGTGGATATTGCCATGGTCAAACAGGGCGATATTTTACAGATTGCTTCCGGTGAGCAAATTCCGCTGGATGGTGTGGTTGTCGAAGGCAAAACCTATGTTGATGAAGCCATGATGACCGGTGAACCTGTACCGGTAAAAAAAGAACTGGGTGATGCAGTGATTGGCGGCACGGTGAATCAGCAGGGCAGTATACGCATTCAAACCACAGCAGTTGGCGCTAATACCACCTTGGCGAAAATGATTCAGACCGTAGCTGAAGCGCAGCGTTCCAAAGCGCCGTTGCAACGATTGGCCGATGTATTTGCCAAATATTTTGTGGTGATTGTGCTCGCGATTAGCATTCTGACTTTTATCGCCTGGATGCTGTTTGGCCAAGCGCAATTTGATCTGGCACTGATGTGTGCAGTGGCCGTGCTCATTATCGCCTGTCCATGTGCCTTAGGGCTAGCGACTCCTATGTCGGTGATGGCAACGACAGGTCGTGCAGCGCAAAAAGGGGTGTTGTTTAAAGATGCCGAAGCGATTGAAGCCTTAAGTAAAGTCACCACCTTAATCATTGATAAAACCGGAACCTTGACGGAAGGCAAGCCGAGTCTGAAAGAGATTAAACTGCTTTCAGATACGGTTCAGCAAACACAGGCGGAACAATGGATTGCCTCGATGGAACAGTATTCGACTCATCCTATCGCGCAAACGCTGAGTAAACTGGTGCCGAATGATCAGCTGATCAAGGTCATTGAATTTGAAGATGTGGCCGGTTTTGGAGTTAAAGGACAAATTGAAGGGCAAACGCTTTATGTGGGCAGTCAAAAGCTGATTGATCAATTGGGACTCAAGCTTAATGCAGATGCTCAGGCACAGCTGGATCATCAACGTGCCATGGGCAATGTGATTAGTTTCCTGGCCAATACGCAGGAGGTTTTGGCTTATTTCTCCATTCATGATGCGATTAAACACAATGCCCATCAAGTGATTGATCAACTGATTGCTGATGGGATCGACGTGGTGATGGCAACAGGCGACCATGAGCAGAATGCCAAACTGGTTGCAGCTGAACTGGGTATTCAGCATGTCTATGGCAACTGTACGCCAACTGAGAAACTGGATATTGTGAAAAAATTTCAGGCGCAAGGCAAAGTGGTCGCCATGGCCGGAGATGGGATTAATGATGCACCGGCACTGGCCCAAGCCAACGTCGGTATTGCCATGGGTAATGGAACTGATATTGCTAAACAAACCGCACAGGTAACTTTAGTCAAAGGTGATATTCGTGGTGTGGCCGATGCGATTCATATGGCCAAACTGGGCGTAAAAAACATGAAGCAGAATCTGGCATTTTCCTTTGTCTATAATGGGCTGGGTGTGCCGGTAGCGGCCGGCGTATTTTATCCATTAACCGGATTGCTTTTAACACCGATGCTGGCGGCAGTCGCCATGTCACTCAGTTCGCTGTCGGTTGTGATTAACGCTTTGCGTTTGCAAAAGTCTGAATAACAGAATTAGACCAAATCAGTAAAAGAGAATACCCAAGATGGAAGTCTTGGGTATTTTTTTGCAGATAATAAAGATGATTTAAATAGCCAAATGATGATTACATCTTTAAATATGAATATTTTTTGAATAAAAAAATAGATCAATGGGACGGTATATATCTTTTAATAAGTCCAAAATCGATTTTTATTGACTTTGTATTGCGATACTTTCTTCCTTATACACTTTATTCAATAGTTTAATAAAATCCAGATTTCTTTTTTCTTCTAACTAGATTTTTGAAACGGAAAATCTTTCATTATTTTTTATTTCACTTAAGAACGATCAAGTTATTCACGAATATTTTAAGAAAAAAAATTAATATTTATAATCTTTTATATGGCTATTAATTAATGTATCTAACGATACAAATAACATTTATCTACAGTCTATGAAGGATATATTTAAAAAAATGGGCGAGAAATCTATTTTATAAATTATAGTATTTTGAATAAGTTGTTATTCTCATCTTAAATAAAGCACTCCGAAGATGCCGCTGCATGTCGTTACCCTGAACCCGAAGAAGTTCAAGGTGGACGCGACGCATACTTGCTGGGTTTCCCATACGAAGATGGGCATACGCTCTAAATATGCAGAACACAATCCGTAGATTTAAGTATCGGCAGGGATATAGACTCGCTGGCGAACACCTCAGAGATAGAATAAGTATAACTAATAATGAGGTTTTGGCAAATCCCCAGTGTGCAACAACTGCTAAGTTAAATCACAAACGCTGATAGTTTATTCAATTTAAATCAAAATTAAGCCTGATCTTCGACATCTTCTAAAATGGTGGCCAGTAAACGTTCGCAATGTGCATACTCTTGCAAGGATTTGTTCATGGCCAGCACTTCCTGCATCAGTTCTAAAGCCACCATAATAATCAGTTTGCTGGGTTCTACGCGTGGTGCTTTACGTCGAAAATCATCGTATTTTTCATTTAACAATTCAGCTGCACGCTCTAAATCTGCTTTTTCCGCTTCAGTCGTGGCTAAGCGGAAATTATGCCCCAATACCCGCAATTCAACCGCAATTTGTTCACTCATGATTAAATGTCCTCATTGGTATCGGTAGGGTGGGCAAGTTGTTGAATTTCTTGCGCATGCTGGTCTTGTGCTGTGCCTAAAATAGACAGACGCTGAATAATCGCTTCAACTTTGGCCTTGGCATGTTCATTTTTTTGTAACAATCTTTCACGTTCCTGCTGCAAACCCTGAATTTCCTGCTGTGTAGCACGTTGTTCATTTTGCATTTTTTCTTTAATGACACGTAATTCATTCCGTTCAGCCAGAATTTCCTGAAAACGGTTTTTAAGATCGGTACAGCTTTTTTCCAGGCGGCTATAACGGTCAGCTAAAGAAGCGGCATCGGTATTCAATTGCTTGAATTGTGATTGAGTTTCGCTCAATTGCTCGCTCAGGTTATCTATTTCTTCTTGTTTCTGAGTAATGATGCCATTTTTTTGCACAATTTGGGCATGATGGTGCTCGGCAGAATCTGCTTTTGCTGAACTAAGGGCATCATTTTCACTTTCATAATGCGCAAGTCGCGTTTTTAAAACGCCAATATGCGCCTGTAGACGCTGTAATTCTTCTAACATATCGTAGTCGCACAGTATCGCAAACAAAGGTAATATATAAGAAGTATAGAGATTGGATAAACGAATGCAAGACGATATTTCAGGTTGGTCGGAATGGCACCACAATTTTTCAAAAATTGAAGAGATTTCAAGCCCAAGTGAGTTACATGGGCTACTCACAGGTATTGTTTGTGTTACTCAAGCACCAACTGGTGATGAATGGCAACAAATTTTAGCTACCCTTGAAATTCCAGCATTAGAGCAACAGGTTTTAGATGCATTAACCGATGAAGCCGAAGATATTGCCCATGCTTTATCTGAAGATGAACTGGATTATTTACCTTTGCTTCCAGATGATGAACATGTTCTTGCGGATCGTGTACAGGCCTTGGCTGACTGGTGTGCCGGTGTAGTTTTAGGGTTTGGTCTGGCTTCAGGTCATATCCGTCAGGATGAAATGGAACTGATTGAACATCTACAAGATGTCGCAGCCGTTGAATTTGATGCTTCGGATGATGACGAAGAAGGCGAAGAAAGCTATCAGGAGCTTTACGAATTTGTACGCCTGATTCCTGTCAGCCTGTCTTTGGGTCGTAAAAAAGTTGAAGTGGCAGAAACCCCATTGTTGCAAAACATTCAGCCACAATCACAAAGCAGCACTGCTTCAGCAGACGCGAATAGTGTCGTTGAAATGTTTACCCCACATCGTCCGAGTTAATTCGGGCGATTGTGTTCAAGAACAGACCATTTAGAAGTTATAAACTCTATTCATAAAAGATAAAAGTACATTTAATGATGAAATTGACTCAAGCAGATTTTCAGGAACGTCGCGACCGCCTGGCAGAAGAAATGGGTCCGCACAGTATTGCCATTATTGCCACTAGTCCGGTGGCCATGCGTAATCGCGATGCGGATTATAAATTCCGTGCAGACAGCAGTTTTTTCTATCTGACGGGATTTGCTGAACCTGAAGCGGTCGCTGTGATTGAGACTTTTGAGTCGATTGATGAAGGTTATACCTATAGTCTGTTCTGCCGTGAACGTAATCGCGAGATGGAAATCTGGAATGGTTACCGTGCCGGTGTCGATGGGGCAGTGGATGATTATGAGGCGGATGAAGCCTATGCGATTGACCTGCTCGATGAAGAAATTATCGAGAAATTGCTGAATAAACAAAAGCTGTTCTATCGGATTGGTCAACAGGCAGATTTTGATGCCCGTGTAGCGAAATGGATTGCCACAGCCAATGGTGAATCACGCCGTGGTACCTCTGCACCTGCACAGGTCATTCAGCTGGACCGAATTGTAGATGAAATGCGTCTACATAAATCTGAACAGGAAATCAAACTGATGCAACTGGCATCGGATATTTCAGCAGAAGCGCATACCCGCGCCATGCAAACGGTGAAACCGGGCATGATGGAATATGCGCTGGAAGCAGAGTTGAATTACATCTTCGGCAAAAATGGTTGCTTGCCTTCGTACAACAGTATTGTGGGTGGTGGTAAAAATGGCTGCATTTTGCATTATGTGGAAAATGACAAAGAGCTGAAAGATGGTGATCTGGTGTTGATTGACGCAGCATGTGAATATCAGCTCTATGCCTCAGACATTACCCGTACTTTCCCGGTCAATGGTAAATTCAGCCCTGAGCAAAAGGCCTTATACAACGTGGTGCTGGATTCACAAATTGCAGCAATTGATGCAGTGCGTATTGGTAACTCTTACAAAGAGCCACACAATGTTGCAGTACGCATCTTGGTTCAAGGTTTGCTTGATCTTGGCATTATGCAGGGTGATATTGACGAGATCATTGAAAAAGAAACCTTCCGTCAGTTCTATATGCATGGTACTGGTCACTGGTTGGGTATGGATGTACATGATGTCGGTTCATACAAGCAAGACGGTGAATGGCGTTCCTATGAACAGGGCATGGTGGTCACTGTAGAGCCAGGTTTGTACATTGCACCGGATGATGAAACTGTTGATGCAAAATGGCGTGGTATTGGTATTCGTATTGAAGATGATGTGGTCGCAACTGAAAATGGGCCACTGGTTCTTACCAAAGATGTAGTGAAAACAGTAGAAGATATTGAAGCCTTGATGGCGCAGTAACTTGCAATGAATAAAAAAAGCCGGTCAGTTGATCGGCTTTTTTTTGTGTATAAGAGTTTTTTATGTTAAATGGATAGGGTTTTGGTGAAAATTATTTAAGCCGAATATACATATGATATATATGAGATGAGTCATTAGGTTTACGTTTATCTATCTCAAGATAATTGAGATTTTCTACTAATGCACCTAGTTTTTCATAACCGTAATTACGAGGGTCAAACGAAGGGTCGCTTTTAATCATATATCCTCCTACTCCGGATAAAGCAGCCCAATCTGAATCTTTGGATGAAGCATTAATAGCAACTCTTAGAGCATCTTTTAACTTTTTATCTTTAGATAATTCAGCTTTTTTAGTCGTTTTTGGCTGTTTCTGATCTACTACTCCGATAGAAGCTATTTCTTCAACTTTAGGTGTTAAATTTTCAACAAAAATAAATTGATCACATGCCACAATAAAGGCATTTGGAGTCTTTTTTTCACCAAAGCCATATACAACTAAGCCATTCTCTCGAATTCTTGTTGCTAGCATTGTAAAGTCACTATCTGAAGAAATCAAACAGAATCCATCCAAATGACTTTGATGCAGTAAGTCCATTGCATCAATAATTAAGGCTGAGTCCGTAGCATTTTTTCCTGACGTATAGCAAAATTGTTGGACTGGTTGAATTGCATGTTTATGTAATTCTTCTTTCCATGATTTTAAGTTTGGCTTAGTCCAATCGCCATAGATTCGCTTAATGTGTGCTGTACCGAAACGAGCGATTTCTTTCAGTAAGTTTTCACAAACAGATGCTTGAGCATTGTCAGCATCTATTAAGACAGCAAGTTTTAAATTATTTATTTCAGACATTTCTTACTATTTATCAAAAATTTTAATTAAAAAATATAACAATAAAATAGTAATTACAATAACTTAAAGAATTAATTATTATCAATATAGTATTTTTACTATGCTAATTTTTCTAAAATTAACATAGTACGGATTATACGAAGCTCGGACACTAGATCCATGCTATTAAATAACTTATTTTATAAGTCACTATACGGAGTAAAACCTATAGCTTGTGCCCCACTATTTTTATTTTTTAAATTTAGTTCTTTACAAATAATTGCATAAGTTTTTTTATTAAACCCTCCCTTAAAATCCCATTCATCTATTTCTTGTTTCATATGAACAATGCCTGAAATATTAGGATAAAGATTGCCTAAATTATTATCTGTTATATAACTAGATAATTCACTGCTGTATGTAAAGTTTTGATTACGAGTATCTTGTAGAAGAGCAAGGAGTTCTTCTGCTTCTATGCGTGTTAATTGATATTTAATAGCTAACCGAGATACTTCAGTCATTTCTAAGTTTTCCTAAAATTAACATAATACACGTAATACGAAATTTTTTATATTTTAATTTAATAATCAATATCTTATATAGATATTTTCTAGTAAAAAGCATGCTGGGATGGATTTTGTGTGAATCATTATGTTTATTGGTTGTTATTTGATCTCTATTTCATGTTTTAAATTAGAAAAAATAAACACGCTACTTTTTTAAAAACTAAGTGATTCAATGCAATCTCGATAAAAGCATCAAGATTCAATCACCTTACTTAGCATCAACGCTATTTCATTATAAAAATAAATGACTTTGCGGTAATATAAAATCCATTACAGATTATACGTATTTCGATTGAATCTCCTGAACTCGAATACCTCATAAAAAAGGATCAAAGCATGCAGCAAGAAGTCATCATTGTGGGCGGTGGTATGGTCGGGCTGAGTTTAGCCTTGATGTTGGCTAAGGCAAAGATTGGCGTAAAGCTGCTTGAAGCCATCAAATACCCAAATTATGATGATGCTAATCTTGCCCCATATCACTCAAGTTTTGATGCGCGAAACAGTGCCTTGTCACGCCGTACTGTTCAAATTTATCAAGAACTGGGTTTGTGGGATGCACTGCAAGAACATGCAACGCCTATTTTAGAAGTGAATATTACTGAACAAGGCAGTTTTGGTAAGGCACGTTTAAAAGCAGAACAAGAAAAGGTCGAAAGCTTTGGACAGGTGATTGAAAATGCCTGGCTCGGTCGTGTGCTATTAACCGAAGTTAAAAAACAATCGCTCATTGAGTTAATTGATGGCATTCAAGTGACCTCGTTAACCCAAGATGCAGACCATGCGTATATCGAAGCACAACGTGGTGAAGCGTTGCTGAAATTGCAATCCAAAATCGTGATTGCTGCTGATGGTCGTGATTCGTTCTGCCGTAAAGCTCTGGGTATTGGCACATCAGTGCATGACTATGATCAAGTTGCGATTGTAACGACGGTACAAACCTCTAAACCGCATCATCATGTCGGCTTTGAGCGCTTTAGCCCGCTTGGCCCTCTAGCATTGTTACCATTACCGGGCGAATACTGCCGTTCTGTGGTTTGGCCGGTACAAAAAGGCACAGAAGGTGAATGGTTGGGCGATGAAAATGACCAGCATTTTCTTGATGCTTTGCAGCAAACCTACGGTGACCGTGCCGGAAAATTCCAGAAAACCGGTAAGCGTTTCAGCTTTCCGTTGTCACAAGTACTTGCGGAAAAGCAGGCCGTGGGTCGTGTGGTGCTGATGGGCAATGCGGCACATACCATTCACCCGGTTGCGGGGCAGGGCTTTAACCTGTGCATGCGTGATGCCTATGTTTTACGACGTTATTTGATTGAGCAAGTACAAAATCAGGCAGATCTCGGTGATGCAGCCATGCTGCTCGACTATGAAAAGTCCCGCCTGACCGATCAGCAACGCGTGATTAAATTCTGTGATTCCGTAGTGCGTGGTTTTAGTAATAGCAATCCATTGTTGAAATTGATCCGAAACACCGGTTTAGTAGCATTTGATACCATTCCGGGCATTAAACCACTGGTTGCCAATTATGCAATGGGGTTAAAAGCATGAGTTTAAATCAGTCAGATATCCTTGATGTCGTCATTGTCGGTGGCGGTTTAGTGGGTGGTTTAACTGCCTTGCTACTTGCCCAAGGTGGAGTGCAAGCCACGGTACTCGATGCTGCACCCATTCTAGATACTGACAAAACCAAAAGTGTCGCCAACCCGCGTGTACTGGCACTCAGCCAAGCGACCATCCATTTATTAAAAACAGTCAATGTTTGGGACAAACTTGCCCGTCAGCAACCTTATACAGGGATGCAGGTGTGGAATAAAAATGGCTATGGTGAAATTAACTTTGGTCATGAGTCAAGCAAAACGCCTGCTGTGGAAAATGCACTCGGTACAATGGTGGAGCCGAGTTTATTGAACTTGGCCATTCAAGAGAAAATGCTGGAACAGCTGCAAGACTATCGTACCCAAGTCAAAGTCACTCGCGTCGAGCAAGGGGTTGGTGTGTGGATTATTCATCTTGCAGATGGCACGCAATTAAAAACCAAACTGGTGATTGGTGCAGATGGAGCAAATTCATTTGTCCGCGAACAAGCCTTTATTGACATCGACATTTTAGATTACAAACAAGCGGGTATCAGTTGTGCGATTAAAACCACACAGCCGCATCAGCATGTGGCGCGTCAGATTTTTCTGGAGACCGGCCCATTGGCATTTTTACCGATGGCCAGTTTAAATCCGGAACAGGAAGGATACTGGCAGTCAATTGTCTGGACATTGCCAGATGACTATGCTGATGAATATGTGGCTTTATCAGATGCTGAATTTACCCAACTGCTGACTCGCGAAAGTCATCACATGCTAGGTGAAGTGGTCGAAGCTACACCTCGGGCTAAATTTCCGTTAAAAGCACGTGCGGCACAACAATATGTACGCAATGGATTGGCTTTGATTGGTGATGCAGCGCATGTGATTCATCCATTGGCAGGTCAAGGGGTGAATATTGGCTGCTTGGATGCTGCCATTTTATGTGATGTCTTGTTGCATGATAAAAAGCGTGGAGTTTGGGCACATGAGCAAACTTTGCAATGCTATGAACATCGCCGTAAAGGTCAAAATGATGCCATGATGCACAGCATGTCTCTGATTGGCTGGATGGAAACTAGCCAGCTTTTCCCGGTAGTCTGGACGCGAAATTTTGGCTTAAAACAGGTGGAACAGCATACAGCATTAAAAGATGCCTTTCTGTCTCAAGCCAACGGATTGCAGATCTTAAAAGATACACGGTATGCTGTTTGAGCTCAAAGAACTGCTTTTTGTACAAATATTTATAAAAGGTTACTTTTTTGATTAAAAAAGATACGTTTTTTTTGAAATTGACTCTATGCGAAACCGGCAGAGATTGCTAAATTTCTTCCTAATTCGCAACCAATTCAAATTGGATTAATAGAAGTCATTTGTGGGGAGAAATTAAGATGACGGATATGAATGACTACGATGATGTAGAAGAAACTGCAGTGGATGAAGACGAAGCAAAAGCTGCGGAAAAAGGTGCATCTGATAGTGAAAGTACAGCAACTGATGGTGATGTCGCTGAAGCTGAAACATTGACCGTTACTGCCAAATTGAAACAGCGTCAGGCACTGGAAGATGAAGTGGCTGCTTTCCTTGCACGCGGTGGTCGTATTACAGAAGTTCCGCCAGACGAATCTGCAAAAGATTAATCTAAGCTTTGCTTGCGTCAGCAACGCTTGAGTCAGGAATATAAAAAAGCATCACAGTAGTGATGCTTTTTGGTTTTTAACTGTTCTATTAATCTTTATGGGTCAGTTCTAAAGCACGCTGATATGCCACTTTCTTTTTGATTCCGGTCAAATCAGCGGCCAGTTGCGAAGCAGCCTTGACCGATAAATCTTGCAATAAACGGGTTAATAACTGGTCCAGTTTTTCCTGTTCCAGATCTTTTTCGACTGTGGCACCGCCAATCACTAAAACGATTTCGCCTTTTTGCTGGTTGTGATCTGATTCGACAAATTCAACCAATTCGCCCAAAGTCATTTTTTTGATGGTTTCAAAAGTCTTGGTAATTTCACGGGCAAAACCCACAGGACGATCCGCACCGAACACCTGAGTCATATCTTTTAAGCAGTCGACAATGCGGTGGGGTGCTTCATAGATAATCATGGTCTGAGTTTCATCTTTGAGTTTTTCCAGCGCCAATAGACGTTGCGACTGCTTGGAGGGCAGGAAGCCTTCAAAACTGAAACGGTCACTCGGTAGACCAACCGAACTGAGCGCAGCAATGGCTGCACAGGCACCCGGCACAGGAATGACACGGATATTGTGTTCTTGCGCAGCACGAACCAGTTTAAAGCCTGGATCACTAATCAGCGGTGTGCCTGCATCACTGATCAAGGCCATATTTTCACCTTTCAGCAAGCGCTGGATTAAGATGTCAATTTTATTGCTTTCATTATGATCGTGACAGGCGGTCAGTGGAGTTGCTATATTAAAGTGCTTTAATAATTGAGCAGAAGTACGCGTATCTTCTGCTGCGATAATACTAACCGATTTTAAAACATCAATAGCTCGATAAGTAATGTCATCTAAGTGCCCAATTGGGGTCGCTACAACAAATAACTGAGCACTCATAAGGTTTCTCCAATGTTGAATAATAAAAAAATTTTGATGGGCTTCATGCTGTATTGCATTTTTAACCACGCTCAAGCTGAAGTGCTGGTCATTTTACCCGAATCGGGACCTTTGGCGCGAGCCGGATTAAGTATCAAACAGGGTTTTATGAGTGCTTATCAAGCATCAGGCTCGAAAACAGCGCTTAAATTTGTAAACTCGGATAAAAAGAAAATAGCCCAGCTGCTCAAACAATATGTGAATAAAAAAACGCAAATGGTAGTGGGACCTTTGGCACGTAACGAGGTAGAAGATTTAATCAGGGCCAGACCCAAGCTGCAGGTTTTGGCATTAAATGAAGTTTCTCCGCAATTGCCTAATGTTTGGCAATTTAGCCTGTCAAAAACCGATGATGCCTATGCATTGAATCAGGTCTTGCAGCAGGAGCAAATCAAAGAACTTTATATATTACGTCAAAAGAATGCAGAGGTTGATAATGAACTATTTCTCATGGCTTTACTGACAGAGGGTGATTATCCGCTCAATATGGTCGATCAGGTTCCACAAACATTAAATAAGCACTCAGGATTATTATTGCTGGGTAGTAATGAATGGCTGAATAGTCTAGAGCATCTACCTCGGAAACATATTTATACTTTACCGAATGCGATTGAAGAACGTCAGGTTTTACCGCAAGGGGTAAAGTTTTGCGATGCGCCAGCCTTATATCGTCTGGCATGGCCTGATGTCATTCAAGCCTATCAGCAGAATCCGGTGAGCATGCCTTATCAGCGCCTATTGGCGTTTGGAGGTGATGCCTGGCATATAATAATGCAATATCTGGAGCAACCCAATGTGAAAAGTATTGAGTTTCAAGGGCGTAGTGGAATGGTACAAATCAGCCAGAATCAGATTCGCCGTATTCCACAATGCTTTGAAAATACCCGAAATAAAATTCGGCCATTATCATGAACCATGATCAGCCGGTACAACTTAATTTAGGGCAATGGGCAGAACGGCAAGCCTTGTATGTATTGCAACAACAAGGTTTTCAGCTCATTGTGGCGAATTATCATTGCCGTTATGGGGAAATTGATCTGATTGTGAAAAAAGATATGGAGCTGATTTTTGTAGAGGTGAAAGCACGCTCAATAACAAAGTATGCACAATCATGTGAAAGCGTGAATTTTTCGAAGCAAAAGAAAATGATGAAATCAGCGCTGTGCTTTTTGCATGCCTATCCGGAATTTGAGCAGTTCTATTGTCGTTTTGATGTGTTTTGTTTTGATTTTTTTCAACAATTTGCAAAAACAATACAGCACGATTTTTCAAAATTCACTTATGATCAACAATGGATTGAAAATGCTTTTACTTTTGATCAAGAGTTTATTAATCTTTGAACAAAATCAGAGCATAAATGCTGAACTAAAATAGAAATGAATGATGAGGAGTCTTGCTGAGTGTTTAACCGTATTGCAATGACGTTACTGTGTGTAGCAAGTTTATCTGGTTGTGCAAGTTTTATCTCCAGTGGCACCGGATCCGCCCCAGTAGGTACAGAAAGTGGCGCGCGTTCACTGGGTCAGGTGTTTATTGATTCTTCTATAGAACGTACGGCTAAAATTAATTTATATAAACTGGATTCCCGTTTTAAACAGTCCCGTGTCAACATTGAAAGTTTTCATGGCAATGTCCTGTTGACCGGACAGGTGCCAGATGCACATTTGAAACAACTAGCAGAAGAAAATGTTCGTGCCATGAGTGATGTGAAAGCAGTACACAATTACATTACTGTAGGCAACCAGATTGGTTATAGCACCATCATGCAGGACACCACCGTGACTGCAAATACGCGTGGGCTGATCATGAAAGCTGTAGTGGTTTCGGATAGTAAGGTTCGTATTCATACCGAAGATGGTATTTTATATGTGATGGGACGTTTAAACACTGCAGAAATTAATGATTTGAATCAGGTGTTACAGCAGGTGGGTAATGTCACTAAAATTATTACTTTAATAGATAATATTGAGCAATCACGTGCTATGTCTTCAAGTTTTGGCAGTCCGATGGTGAGTGCACAACCTGTTGCACAAACCCCGGTAGCGATTGATCCAGATCAAGCTGAGCCAACCTCATATGCTCAATAAGGTCGCTGAAGTCGTCAAAAAGCAGATCAATCAAAACGTGGAACGGGTGAAAATTCTGTATAAGGATTTTCGCCTTTACGACTTTGGAAGTTATGCACTCAATCGTTTAACCCCGCGAAAGGGTTATACCGTACATGAAAATATTGCTTATGGTTTAAAGGCGCGCCATCGTTTAGATATTTTTTCAGCTCAATCTCCCCGTGAGCAACGTCCTTTGATTGTGTTCGTGCATGGTGGTGCGTGGTTGCATGGGGATAAAAAAGATTACCGTTTTGTTGGTGAGGCTTTTGCTAAAGAGGGTTTTGATGTTGCGGTGATTAATTATCATCTGGCTCCGGCGCATGTTTTCCCCAGTTATATTGATGACCTGAGTCTGGCACTCAATTATCTGACCCAGCATCAGTCCAGATTAAAGATTCAGACTGAAAAAGTGGTTTTAATGGGGCATTCGGCTGGCGCTTTTAATGTGATGTCGGCACTCTATCATCCCAAGCCATATAGCCTGCAATGTCGTACAAAAATTCGTGCAATTATTGGCTTGTCTGGACCTTATCATTTTGATTATAAAGATGATCCGATCTGTGCAGATGCCTTTGATCAAAGCGTACCTTATCAGCAGGTCATGCCTTATTATTTTGTGGAAAGCAATACAGTGCGACATTACCTGTTTTTAGCATCCAATGATCAGGTGGTGGGGCATAGCAATTCGGAAGATTTTCATCGAGTTTTGCAGGAAAAAGGTAATCATAGCCAGATGATTACCATTCCGGGCACCGGGCATGTCTCGATTATGGGATCGGTGTCCAGTCTGTTCAGTCGTTATTTTCAGACCAAACGACAGATTTTAACCGTGCTGGAAGAAGCGCTCAAACCTTGATTTACAGCCATTCCCGGGTGTCATCCGCCACAGGATGTCCTTCGGTAATGTGTTTGATCATGGCATGTGCAATACTGCCTTTAAATGGAATTTCAGGCAGTTGATCAAATTTAAAGAATTTTGCCTCGCTAATTTCTTCTTCTTGCAGTTGAATGTCGCCTGAAGCATATTCAGCACGAAAGGCGAGCATTAAATTACTTGGAAAAGGCCAGGGCTGGCTGGCAAGATACTGAATATTTTTGACTTTTAAACCTACTTCTTCCAAAGTTTCACGGCGTACGGCTTCCTCTAAAGTCTCACCTACTTCGACAAAACCGGCAATCAGACCATACATATTACTTTTGTTTTTGGCATTTTTCGCCAGCAGGATTTCATCGTCACCGCGTGTAATCACGGTAATAACGCAGGGGTTCACGCGAGGGTATTGATGATATGCACAAGCTGGACAGACCATGGCATATTCCGTAGCATGCGCGTCAGTGGCATGACCGCAATGACTGCAAAATTTATGATTTCTACGCCATTCTAACAGCTGAATGGCACGACTGGCAGTTTCAAACTGCTCGGTATCCCAAAGCGGTAATAATTGACGAATCGGAACCAGTTGCAAGCCGGCAGGAAGGGGTTCATTTTCTAGCAGATCACGGGCAATCACCTGATCACCCGTGTTGAAGTGAAGATCACTTGCGAGACTTTCTACCTGTGGAAGCTGAAAGTTTTCATCGACCAAAAGTTGATGTTGGTGGAAGATATACGCAAGTGATAATTCAGACATTAGGCTACAGTTTTCAGTTTTTCGCTACTTTCCAATGCTACATTAAACATCGATTGCAATACAGGCTGTTTCGATTTTAAATTGTCAATCATCATATCGGCACTGGCTAGAGTATCCAAAGTGTGATTGATTTGTTCAGCACTGATAGCAGCAGAGCTTTCAATTTGTGCCTGAATAAATGCTGCCGCTGTATTTAACGAGTTCTGACCAGATTCTGCATTCAGGAACAATAATGCTCCACCAATTTCACGTAACTGGGTGGCTGTGTTTTCTAAGGTTGCCAGATTGTTGTCTTGCAAATATTGCATCAAGCTTTCACTCGCCAGAGTCACTACGGCTTTGGATTCATTTAGCAATGCATCATGTGCTTCATCTAAACGGTCTAAAGAGATATTCATGTTATTAACACGAAGTTGTAGACGGCTAGAGGTATGATGACGTTCCAGCACACCAATCGAATTCATGGCAGACAGGATACAACTCATCAATTGCTGAGCAAAACTTTCATCTTTCAGAACTTCAGCCTGACTAAGCTGATTGGCCTGACGGGATAAATCATTGAAAGCTTCATTCAGATTGAGCACTCTGAAAATATTGGCAAGACTATTTAGCTTGTCTTGTAATTCCTTAGTTTTTTCAGCCGTCATGTTCTGATAGTTGTATTCGATATCGTTACGAATTTGCGCCATTTCGGTGGTGACTAACTCGCTAATGGTATGCATGGTATCGAAATCTGGACCATAAAGATGGCGGCTAAATACCTGTAATTGGGTATCGGTCAAATGATCTTCGGCTACATTCAGCTGGCTGCGGATATGCTGCGCTATATCATCTTCTTGGCTAATACATAAGCTTAAGATATTGGCCAAATCGGGCAAACTTGGCTTGAAACGATCTGGCGAGTTGAAAAATTGAGCCATATTGCGTTCAATACTGACCAGGGTGCGTAAACGCGGATCGTTAAGCAGTAAATGATCAATTTGATTAAATGCGACATGCACCAGATTCCAGTACTGTTTACTTGGCGTATTTTCTGCCAGACCGGCTAAATAGGCACCTGTTAACTTGATCGCTTGCAGATCAAACTCAGTTTCTTCCTGTTTAATCAGTTTGTGTAAAGACAATTTGTACAAGCGATGTACATATTGTGATTTTTCCAGACTTGGCGCTTGAGGAAGCTGAAAATCAGGCGTGATACAGTCGAGTAAGGATTCGATATGTTGACCTTCATGGGTAAGCGGTTTACCCAAGACAATTTCCAGACGGTTCAAGGTATCGAGCAGGAATTGCGGAATTTTAACTTCACGCAAGCAAATAAATTCTATATAGCGCTTCAGCATGGTCGTGCCTTCACTTAAGGCAATGACTTCCTGAGTGTTAATTTGCGCAGGATTCCCCATAATCTTGCGCATTAACTCCGCTGAATACTGAGCAATTTTCGCCAGACTTTGCATGTCAATCAGTGCAAGGACCTGAGCACATTGCTCGAACTGGTTCAAGGTATCATCAATACCAAAAGGCAATGTTTGGTCTTCTGCCAAAGTACTAACCGCTGATTCAACTAATTTAATTGAGTTATCAACCTCATTTTTTATTATCAGCAATGCAGTCGGGTCAAAATGAATAGAGGTTTGGTAAGACATGGATCTGCACCTTTCCTAGTGTTTTATCTGTTTATGAGCAGCCTGTTCAAGGCGAAACTTCTTTGCGTTTAACTATAACTTAACTGTTAAACGTTTAAATACAAAAAACAACTAGAAATGTAGATTTTATTTTGTAAAAAGACAAGCTGTTCCATGTTTTTCTTCAAATTGTTTGACCCAATTCTCATGTGCTTCAAGTTCTTCGGCAGAGGGACGGATAACTGGCAGGTCAATTTGCACCGCAGAACGGGCTGTTTGCGCTTCTTGTTGATAGCTCTCGGTCAAGGTATCCATGTCGAAGGAAACCTGACCACCGGTCATGGCCAGATAGACATCTGATAGAATTTCAGCATCCAGCAAGGCACCGTGGAAAGTACGGTCACGCTGTGGGATTTCATAACGACGCACTAAAGCATCGAGGGAGTTTTTTTGTCCTGGATGCTTGCTCTTGGCCATGGCCAAGGTATCGGTCACTGTACAAACTTCTGATAAGGCTACAAAGCCCGCACGTTTAAACTCCATGTCCAGGAAGTTCATATCGAAGGTCGCGTTATGGGCAATAATTTCTGTGCCTTTTAAATAGTCAAACAGTACATCAGCAATCTCTTGATACAGCGGTTTGTCTTTCAAAAAATCATCTGAAATACCGTGAATATTTTCAGATTCACCGACCGGTTTTTGCGGGTTGATATAGATATGAATCGAGCTGCCGGTCAGTTTGCGATTGACCATTTCAATCGCGCCCACCTCAATAATACGGTCGCTGTCCTGAAAATAGAAACCTGTGGTTTCGGTATCCAGAATCAGTTGCCGTGGGCCATGAACTTCTTTGGTTCGCGGTGTAATCACAATATGCGGATGCAGTGATTTTTCCGAAATGGGCGTAGATATATTTGCTGAAACGGCTGCGACTACTTCTGTTGTTTCATTTAAATTTTCAGCCTGTGGGATATCATCTGACACTGAATTTTTTACAGTTTCATTTTCCAATACCTCACTGTCCTCCTGCACATCGGCATCCATCAGGTCGAAACCAAAAGGGTCATCGAGCAGCCAGTCTTGCTCAGCTTTTTTTTTATCTAAACTTGGAGCTTGTGCTGAAGAATTTTTCATGGTTTTTAATGTGTGATCTGCACCCTGGTTTGCCAATTGGTCGGCCATTTCGTTCCCAGGATGTCCTGCATGACCTTTGATCCAGTTCCATTCAATTTCACGGCCTTGGCAAGTAGCATCCAGTAATTTCCAGAGGTCCGGGTTTTTGACATCTTTCCAGTTTTTCTTTTTCCAGCCGTGGATCCATTCGGTAATGCCTTGTTTCACATAGTTGGAATCGGTCCAGATAATCAGCTTGGCGTCACTTGGGCAAAATTTTATCCCTTCAATGGCTGCAGTCAGTTCCATACGGTTATTGGTGGTTTCCGGTTCGCCACCAAACAACTTATGTTCTTCAGATTCGGTGATCACATATGCACCCCAACCGCCTAAACCAGGATTGCCGCGACAGGCGCCATCGACATAGAGTGTGATTGTTTGAGTCATAGAAACCAAATCCGAACGAAATAAGAGCCAAATTGAATTGAGTGTAGTGCGTATTGTATAACGCAATTGCACTTTAGAACTGTATAACATGGTTATTTTTTAAATTCTTGTAACATTTATACTGAAATCGCGCTAAATTAATCGCTTGTGTCTGCGTCGTGCTTCACTACAATGGCATATCTAAAAAATAAATTTTATACGAGTTGTTTGGATTTTTTTATGTATAAACCAACCGCGATTTTGTGGCAGCCTTCATTCCCCATTTTTTTTAAAATAACTGTATTGGGATCAGCTTTGGCTGCATTGGGGCTGACGGGTTGTTCATCAAGCCAGAGTGCAACGCATGGCTCAAAATCGAAAATGGTTGGTTCGTCCGGATATTTAGATGCCAGTAGCTTAGACTCATTAGAAGATCTACTTTCTGCGACTGATATGCGTGCGGTGGAAGGTGATCGTTTGCTCATTTTAAAACACGGTGACGTTTGGAAGCGTATGATCGTGGGTTTTAAAATGGATGAAACCCATTGGGATCCGCGTATTGAAGCACAGCGCGGCTGGTTTATTTCGCGCCAACCTTATCTGGATCGTTTAAGTGCGCGCGCGTCTCGTTATCTTTACCATACTGTAAAAGAAGCGGAACGTCGCGGTTTGCCTACCGAACTGGCTTTATTGCCGATTATTGAAAGTTCTTATGACCCAGCAGCGACCAGTAGTGCCGCAGCGGCAGGGATGTGGCAAATTATTCCGAGTACCGGACGTATTTATGGCTTAAGACAAACCAGTTTATACGATGGCCGCCGTGATGTGGTGGAATCGACCCGTGCAGCCTACGAGTTTTTAGGTGGTTTATACAATCAGTTTGGTTCCTGGGAGCTGGCACTGGCAGCATACAATGCTGGTCCGGGACGTATTCAGCAGGCAATTAACCGTAACAAGGCAGCAGGTTTGCCGACGGATTATTGGTCGCTGAAACTTCCGCAGGAAACCATGAACTATGTGCCTCGTTTCTTGGCAGTTGCCCAGATTGTGAAGAATCCGAGTGCTTATGGCGTTTCTTTACCGCCAATTGCCAACCGCCCTCATTTTAGAGAGATTTCAGTTGGGGCAGTCAGTTTAAATGAAGTGGCTTCGATTACTGGTTTAAGCCGTGCAGAGTTGTATCAATTAAACCCAGGGCATCGCGGAGACTGGATTGACAGTCAAAGTCCGATGAAAATTATTATTCCTGCAGATTTAAGCCCTTCTGTAGATGCTCGTTTAAAAAAATTATCACCGAACTCGACTGGTTTATGGGCAAGTGCAGCTCAGCCTATCACTGCTAACAAGACCAATCCGCCCGAGATGAATACTCAGGTAATTAACCCGGTTAAAACAGCACCACCTATATTGGCATCAAATACGAATAAAACTGTTCAGCAGCAGACTCCAGTAAAAGCTGCCACTGCTGTCGCTGTAACGAAACAGCCATCAACCCGTACCCGTATAGCAACACCTCAGGGTTCTGAAGCATTGGCCTCTTTTGCTGCAAATAGCGATATTCCAAGTGCTCCACGTATTCCAGTTGCAGTCACTCAGGTTCAAAATGTAAAACCGGTGACTGTAGAACCGCCATTGTCAGCAAATGAGCGAGAACAAATTCTGGCAGCTGTGAAGGCGGAAGGTGAAAACAAAACAGTTGAACAAGTGTTGCAGCCTGTAGCGAGCAAGGCTGAACAGGAAAAAGTGGTCGCAGAAATTAAAGCCATTGCACCGCAAGGCACGGAAATTGTCGATCCGTATGATGGCAAAATCAAGTTAACCGCAATTCAAACCAGCTTATCCGTAGCTGAGCAACAAGGTAAAGAACTTACCAAAGGCTTTGCATATCCTAAAGGGGTTGCTGAAAGTACCAAGGCTGATTCTGAAGAAGCTAAACGTAATGAAGGCAAAAACTACGTTAAAACCGAGTCAGAAGTGGTGGTGGTGCCGCCTAAAGGTAAACGTAGCACTTATACTGTTTTACAGGGTGACACCTTGGCGTTGATTGCCATGAAAAATGGCTTGAACTGGCGGGATGTCGCCAAATGGAACCAGATTGATCCAAACTCTCCGTTGTATGTAGGCACCAGTATTTATCTGTATGATGCCAAACCACAAAATACCGATAATTCTTCAGGCAGCAAGTCGAAATCACAGCCTGAAAGCTATGTGGTACAGGCCAATGATAGTTTGACTGGAGTGGCCAACCGATTTGGTCTGTCAGTGAAGCAACTGGCAGATTACAACGATTTATCTGTCAGTAGTGGTTTACGTGTCGGGCAAAAATTATCTTTAAAAGAAACCGCTCAAGGCAATTCCGAGACTGTTGAAGCCAAGAGTAATACTTCCAAATCTACTGCAAAAGTCAAAACCAAGTCCTATGTGGTGAAACGTGGCGAATATCTGAAACTGATTGCAGATCGTTATGCTTTGTCTAATCAGGAGTTGGCAGACTTAACTACAGGATTAACAGCCGGCAGTAGCCTAATGGTGGGACAAAAAATTAATGTGCCATTACAGGAAGTGGACGGCAAAGTAGAAACTAAGCAAGAAGAAAAAGAAACTTCTGTTAAAAAAGTCGAGACGGCAGCAGTAGAACTGACTTATAAAACTGAAAATTATCAGGTGCAACGTGGTGATACTTTATCCAGTATTGCAGCACAGTCGAAAATGTCTTTAACGGAACTGGCTCAGCTTAATAAATTATCTAATAGCAGCGGACTACGGGTGGGACAAACCCTTAAAATTCCAGCGGGTTCCACCATTCCAGATAGTTACACCGTACAATCGGGTGATAGCCTGTCTGCCATTTCTGCCAAATATAATTTAGGGATGGATTATATTGCCAATATTAATGGTATTAGCCGTAATACCGGCTTACGCGTGGGACAGCGTTTAAAACTGACAGGTGAAGAACCGGAAGCCACTAAAGCTGAAGCGAAAGTTGAAAAAGTCAGCTTTGAAAAACAGAGTGACACGCATGTGGTTAAATCAGGTGAAACACTCAGCAGCATTGCTAAAAAATACCACCTGCAATTGGATTATTTATCTGGATTGAATGGTTTAACTCGTACCTCCAGTGTACGTGTGGGACAGCGTTTAAAAATTGAAGGGGATTTACCCAAGCTGGAAACTAAAATTGATGCACCAGCAGCAAAAACTGTGAAGACCTCTAAAAGCACTGAAGCTTATACGGTGAAATCAGGCGAATCTTTAAATGCAATTGCCAATCGGGTAGGCATCTCTGTCGCTGACTTGGCAGCGATGAACGACTTGAATACCCGTGCAGGCCTGCGCGTGGGTCAGCAGATTGTCGTCCCTAAAACAGTGGTTGAATATAAAATTAAACGTGGGGATACCCTGATTGGCTTGGCGAACCGTTATGGACTAGATACCGATAAACTGGCAGAAATGAATGATTTTCAGCCCAATAAGCAATTGCGTATTGGCGAAGTGATTAAAGTTCCAAACTGATCTGTAAGCCAAGACAGGGAGTCTTTTTAGATGTCATTTGCTTTAGCAAAACACTTGAGTTTTGCCTGTGGGATGAGTCTGTTGACTCAAGGGCTATGGGCTGCAGTACAGACCACGCCTTATATCGCAATCCATAGCCAGCCGAAATATGCTGGCTTGTCGGTCATGCCTTATGCCAATGCTTATGCGCCGAAAGGTGGTTATTTAAGTACAGCCAGTAATGGCACATTTGATAATCTGAATAGTATGAATGGCAAAGGTAGTTCAACTGATGGTGTGGATCATTTGTTTGATTCGCTGATGTCGAGTTCACTGGATGAGCCAGGGGTCATGTATCCCTTACTGGCAGAGAAAGTGACGTTTGATCCTGATCAAACCAAATATGTCATTTTCCATTTAAATCCAAAAGCGCACTTTAGCAATGGCAGTGCGGTGACTGCCGAAGACGTGAAATTTAGTTTTGATACTTATCAGACCAAGTCCAATCCGGGCTTGCAAATGTATCTGGCCGATCTGGATAAAACTGAAGTGTTATCCAGATATACAGTGAAGATGAGTTTTAAATCTGATAATAATTCGGAAATGCCGCTGATCCTGTCACAAATGCCAATCTACTCTAAAAGAGATTGGCAGAAGAAAGATTTCACCCGTGTTACCATGCAACCGATTTTAGGTTCAGGCCCTTACCTGATTGACCGGATTGATGCCGGTCGTAGTATTACTTATAAACGCAATCCAAATTATTGGGCTAAGGATTTACCGGTTAACAAGGGACGTTATAACTTTGACCGGCTGAAATATGTCTATTACCGCAATTTAGACATTGCTTTTGAGGGCTTTAAGTCAGGTCAATATACCCTGCATGAAGAATTTACTGCACGTAAATGGGTCACAGAATATAATTTTCCTGCAGTCAAAGCGGGTATGGTGGTGAAATACAAATTTCAGCATAACAATCCCATACCGACCCAAAGTTTTGTTTTCAATACCCGGCGCACGCCATTTCAGGATATCAAATTCCGTCAGGCTATTACTTATGCCTACGATTTTGAATGGCAAAATAAAGCTTTGTTCTATGGGCAATATCAACGGTTACAAAGTTATTTTGCCAATAGTGAACTGGCAGCCAAAGGTGTTCCCAGTGCTGCGGAACTGAAAATTCTAAAACCTTATTTAGCCAAACTTGACCCGATTCAACGTCAGGGTGTTTTGAAAGATTGGAAATACCCGGTGTCTGATGCCAGTGGCTTTAACCGTAATAATTTGCTGAACGCACGCCAGTTACTCATTAAAGCCGGTTATAGCTTTAAAAATGGACGTTTGCTGGATACCAAAGGCAAGCCGATTCGGATTGAGTTTTTAATCCATCAAGATGGTTTGCAGCGCACCTTAATGCCCTTTATCCGCAATATGAAACGCTTAGGGGTTGAAGTCGCCATTCGCCATGTCGATGTGCCGCAGTATATTGAGCGTATGCGAACCAAAGATTTTGATATGACCACCAATGTAATGCCGCAGTCTCTAAATCCGGGCAATGAACAGGCGCAGTTCTGGGGCAGTGCATCTGCAGATCAGGCGGGCAACTACAATTATGCAGGCATTAAAAACCCGGTAATTGATGCTGTGATTCAGCAGGTGATCCGTTCACCGAATCGTGAACAGCTGGTGCTTCGAACCCGGGTACTGGATCGTTTATTACGGGCTGGTTATTATCAAATTCCGACCTATGGTAAAGGTGAAAACTGGTTTGCCTACTGGAACATGTATCATCAACCCAAGGTGAAACCTAAACTTTCATCAGGCATTGATTATTGGTGGAGTGATGCCGAACAGGCCAAAAAAGTCACCCATTATTTAGGTCAAAATAAGCAATAGCGAAGGCACAAGGAACGTTGTTTCGATGGGCATATATATACTAAAAAGACTGCTGCTGATTATTCCAACGCTGTTTTTCATTTTATTGATTAACTTTGTGGTGATTCAGATTGCACCGGGTGGGCCTGTTGAGCAAGCTATTCAACAGGCAGAAGCATTTCAGGGCTTGAGTGCGACGGGTGGGGAAACAGCCACTGCGAAAAGCAATTATCAGGGCGCCAAAGGTTTAAGTGAGGAAATGGTCGAGAAGATTAAAGCCCAATACGGTTTTGATCAGCCTGCGTACATACGCTTCTGGAACATGCTCAAAAGTTATGCCAGCTTAGATTTCGGTGTCAGTTTTTTTAAAGACAAACCGGTAACGCAGTTGCTGTGGGAAAAAATGCCGGTGTCCTTGTCCTTGGGTTTATGGAGTACTTTGCTGATTTATCTGGTGTCGATTCCGTTGGGCATTAAGAAAGCCCGTCAGCATGGCATGCTGTTTGATAAATCCACGTCGCTCTTGCTGGCGATTGGTTATGCTGTACCATCTTTTGTCTTTGCAGTGTTATTGATTGTATTCTTTGCTGGTGGTTCATATTTTCAGTGGTTCCCGCTGCAAGGTCTGGTTTCTGAAAATTTTAGTGAACTGAGTATCTTGGGAAAAATTAAAGATTATTTTTGGCATATGACCTTACCTTTGCTGGCAATAGTGATTGGTGGTTTCGCCGGGCTGACTTATCTGACAAAGTATTCCTTCATGGAAGAATTAAATAAACAATATGTTTTGGCAGCACGTTCCAAAGGTTTAACAGAATCGCGGGTGCTGTATGGTCATGTATTTCGTAATGCCATGCTGATTGTGATTGCCGGTTTACCTGAAGCCTTGATTGGTATCTTCTTTGTTGGCAACCTGTTTATCGAAATTATCTTTAATTTGGATGGCCTAGGTCTGCTTGGTTTTGAAGCGATTCAGCAGCGTGATTATCCGGTTATTTTCGGAACATTATTTTTATTTACCTTGCTGGGTTTGATTCTACGTTTAATCAGCGATGTGTTGTATCAGGTGATTGACCCGCGCATTAATTTTGATTCGCGAGGTGCTGAATAATGTCACCTTTAATGCATGTGCGCTTTCAACGTTTCAAGGAAAATAAACTCGGTTTTGGCTGTCTGATGGTCTTTGCGGTGATTTTTATTTTATCGCTGGCTGCAGAGTTGATTGCCAACGATAAACCGCTTTTAGTCCAATACGACCATTCCCTATATATCCCGGTGTTTAAGTCCTATCCAGAAACCACCTTTGGTGGTGTGTTTGAAACCGAAGCTGATTATAAAGATCCAGCCGTACAACAGCTGATCAATGAAAAAGGCTGGGCTGTCTGGCCGATTATTGAGTATTCCTATCAGACGCCAAATTTAGAGCTGGTGGTACCGGTGCCTTCTGCACCGACTTCACAAAACTGGTTAGGTACTGATGATCAGGGCCGTGATGTCTTGGCACGTATTCTCTATGGTTTACGGGTATCACTGCTTTTTGGCTTTGCCTTGACCTTTGCTTCTGCGCTGCTGGGCATCGTTGTAGGTGCGATTCAGGGCTATTACGGTGGCTGGATTGATCTGTTGGGGCAGCGCATTCTGGAAGTCTGGGGTGGTCTGCCAATGCTATTCATGGTGATGATTCTGGTCAGCATGTTTACCCCGAATGTGTACTGGCTGTTCCTGATTATGCTGTTTTTCGGCTGGACTACGTTGGTCGGTCTGGTTCGGGCTGAGTTCTTAAAAGCACGTCATCTGGATTATGTGCGTGCAGCGCGCAGTCTGGGGGTGGGAGATCGAACCATTATGTTCCGGCATATCTTGCCGAATGCGATGAGTTCCAGTCTGTCGCAGCTGCCTTTTATGCTCACGGCCAATATTACCGCGCTGACCGCTTTAGATTTCTTGGGGTATGGATTACCGCCCGATGCGGCATCGCTAGGTGAATTATTATTGCAGGGTAAATCCAATTTGAACGCACCGTGGTTGGCACTTTCCGGCTTCTTTACCTTGGCCATCGTCCTATCTTTACTGATTTATATTGGGGAGGCGACACGCGATGCATTCGATCCAAGACGCCAATAATCCGCAGACGCTATTAAAAGTAGAACATTTAAAGATTCAGCATCAACAACAAGTGCTGGTAGATGATCTGAATTTTCAGCTGCATGCCGGTGAAACCCTGGCTATCGTCGGGGAAAGTGGTTCAGGTAAATCGATTAGCAGTCTGGCTTTGCTTGGGCTGTTGCCTAGCACACTGAATATACAGGGTCAGGCCTGGTTGGGGCAGCAAGATTTATTATCGCTACTGCCTGAAGCACTACGACAGATTCGTGGCCAGAAAATTGCCATGATTTTTCAGGAACCGATGACCGCTTTAAATCCCTTACATCGGGTAGAAAAAATTATTGCTGAAAGCCTTTGGCTACAAGGCTGGTCTAAACAAAAAGCACGCGCACGTGTGATCGAATTACTTAAAGATGTGGGCATTCCAGATCCGGAAGATAAGCTGCGTCGTTATCCACATGAGCTTTCTGGTGGCCAGCGGCAACGAGTGATGATTGCCATGGCACTGGCTTTGGATCCGGATATTCTGATTGCCGATGAACCGACGACCGCTCTGGATGTCACCTTGCAGGCGCAGATTTTAAACTTGCTGAAATTCTTACAGCAAAGCCGAAATATGGCAATGATTCTGATCAGTCACGACTTAAATCTGATACGTCGCTATGCTGATCAGGTGATTGTGATGAATAAAGGTGTGGTAGAAGAACAGGGTAGCGTTGCCGATATATTTACCGCACCCAAACAATCCTACACCCAAGATTTGCTCAATCATGATTTTGGTCAAGCTATTCAAATTGCAGAAGCTCCCAATCTATTGGCTTTACACCGTGTTGCAGTGAAATTTCCCATTAAACAAGGCTTGTTGAATCGGGTCAAAGACTACTTTGTCGCAGTCGAACCGCTGGATTTACAGTTAATGCAAGGTGAATCGATTGGTATTGTTGGGGAAAGCGGTTCGGGCAAAAGTTCATTGGCTTTAGCAATTTCACGCCTCATCAAAAGTGAAGGTGAAATTGTCCTGCTGGGGACAGATTTAAACCAGTGTAATGAAACACAGCTGCGCCCACTGCGTGCCGAATTTCAGATGGTCTTCCAAGATCCGTTTAGCAGTTTAAATCCACGCCTGAATGTCGAACAGACCATTGGCGAAGGTTTGGGACTCAAAAAACTGTCTGCGGTTGAAATCTCACAACGGATAGATGAAGCCCTAGAAAAAGTGGAATTGCCGATCAGCTTTAGAATGCGTTATCCGCATGAACTGTCAGGTGGACAACGTCAGCGGGTGGCTTTGGCACGTGCGCTGGTTTTACGGCCGAAATTACTGATTCTGGATGAACCTACTTCGGCACTGGACCGAACCACGCAGCGCGCGATTGTGAAATTGCTCAGACGCTTGCAGCAAGAACACCAGATCAGTTATCTGTTTATCAGTCATGATTTGCAGGTGGTAAAAGCGTTGTGTCAGAAAGTACTGGTGCTGCGCCGTGCACAGGTCATGGAATTTCAAAGGACTGAACAATTATTTTTAAATCCGCAAACAGAATATACCCGGCAACTGATTGAGGCCAGCCAATACGCATAAATATACTGACAAGTCATATTGTCAGAATTACCATTGACGGATGGCAGAATAAGTTTAGAGTATTAACTCTAAATAAATACAAATAAATCAGGATTGAAATATGAGTCATCTTGCTGAAGCCACCACGATTCGAAATGTCAGCTTTAAAAACCGTATTATCAAGGGTGCGATGAGTGAAGCCTTGGCCAATGATGCAGGTCAACCCAGCCAGTTGCATTTCAATCTCTATGAGGCTTGGGCCAAAGGGGGCTTGGGCTGTGCCATTACCGGTAATGTCATGGTGGACTTTCGTGCCAAAAATGAACCGGGCGTGGTGGTGATTGAATCCGAACGTGATCTCGCCCAGCTCAAGCAGTGGGCAGAAGTGGGTAAACGCCATGGTATGGTGCAACTGATTCAATTGTCTCATCCGGGGCGTCAATGTCCGAAAGGTTTAAATAAGGAAACGGTGGCACCATCGGCTGTGCCGTTTTCTCCCATGCTGGCCACCACTTTTGGTACACCGCGTGCCCTGACTGAAGATGAAATTCTGGATATTATTCAGCGTTTTGCCACTTCTGCCAAAATCTGTGAACAAGCCGGATTTGAAGGGATACAACTGCATGGTGCGCATGGCTATCTGATCAGCCAGTTTTTATCGCCTTTGACCAATAAGCGTGAGGATCAATGGGGCGGTTCGATTGAAAACCGGATGCGTTTTTTACTGGAAATTTATAAGGCTGTTCGGGCGGCAACTTCGGAACAATTTATTATTTCTGTCAAACTCAATTCGGCTGATTTCCAGCGTGGCGGAATCACTGAGGAAGAAGTGGTTGCTGTATTTAAGGCAATTGATGCTGCGGGGATCGATTTAATTGAAATTTCGGGCGGCACTTACGAAGCACCTGCTATGGCTGGTGCCAAGGAAGATAAACGTAAAGTCAGTACCATCGCACGTGAAGCCTATTTCCTCGATTTTGCCGAGAAAATCCGTAAAGAAGTGCAATGCCATTTAATGGTAACGGGTGGATTCCGTACCGTAGAAGGCATGAATGCGGCACTCGATAGTGGTGCCTGTGAATTTATTGGGATTGCCCGTCCCTTGGCGGTGGAAACCGATTTAACGGATCGCCTGATTGCGGGGCAGGATGTGCGTTATGCAGTCAATAAAATTAAAACCGGTATTCCGATGGTTGATAAAATGGCGATTATGGAAATTATCTGGTATGCCGCGCAGTTTAAAGATATTGCCCGAGGTAAACGTCCAAATCCGAAATTGTCCCCGCTGAAAGTGTTCCTAAAATATGCCAAAGGCAATATCACGGCCATCATTAAAGGGCAGATCAATTCACGTCGTAGTGCCTAAATTTACCAGGCTTGAGACCAATACGTCTGAAACACAGTAGCAGACCATTGCCCTTTTTCTAATGCGCGTTGAAAGGCGGGTCTGCTTTGTATTTTTTGTAGATAACGCTGAATATGCAATAGCTCTGCAAATTTTGTACTGGCTTGGGTGCATGCTAGTAGTGGAAACCACAATAAAACATCGGCAATGCTGAAATGATTTCCGGCTAAATATATGTGGTCTTTCAGATGCGCATTGATCCTGAACAGATGCTGCTGCAATGCATCATTTAAATAACCCTGATCAAATCCGAACTTCAGAAATTTAGAGATAAAGCGCACTGGAAAAGGTGTTCGTAGCACAATTTGAGCAAAAATCTGTTTTAAGGCTAAATCTGGCATAAGCGTCGCTTCAGCAAAATTTTTCCAAAAATAGTAATGAAGCATCTCTGACGATGAGAGCTGGGCCATACCTAAACTATTGCACTGATGACTCAGGTAATCGGCTATTGCAGCCGTTTCAGTGAGACTAATGACCTCGGTAGAATGCTCATCACAAATCTGTACGGTTGGAAATTTGAGTGTTGAATTCAGGTTTGGCAATTTATCGAATCCTTGAGTCGGAATAGGGTCATCACAATGGATCAATTCATAATCGAGATTTAATTCTTCTAATAACCAGAGAATGCGTTGAGAACGTGAATTGGTTTTATGAAACAGCGTAATATGCATATCGATATGTTTATTATTTTACTGAGTTGAGTGTAGCGAATAGCACGCAGTTTTGAAATGAAATCTATTTTAATTCAGAAGACTAAAAACAAAAAAGCCTGATTCAAATGATCAGGCTTTTTAGTGAGATCTTGCGATCTCGAATATGGCGACCCTACGGGGATTCGAACCCCGGTTACCGCCGTGAAAGGGCGATGTCCTAGGCCTCTAGACGATAGGGTCATCTAAGTATTGGCGTCCCTACGGGGATTCGAACCCCGGTTACCGCCGTGAAAGGGCGATGTCCTAGGCCTCTAGACGATAGGGACGTTTCAGAGGTGGGCGTATAATAGGGTGGATCAGACACCCTGTCAAACCTTTTTCGGGCATAATTTTTAAAAAAGCATTTAACTGAATAAAAATAAAACAAATATGGGAAAACTACCTGTAAATGGCGATTTTTTTGAGATTTAAGCCATCAATGATGCTTTTAATCACAGCGGGATGTTGCAAGTAGCCGGTAATGCTGTGCGGATTTTGCAAGAAGGTGGTGATGGCCTGATTAATAATTGGCGGTTCAAAGTTGAAGGGGGCTTCGGATAGCGGAAACGCTGTTAAAAAATCATCGGGTGAATAAAAATTAAACCAGTCACCTTGCAGTTGTGGTGGTCGGGAAATGGGTAAATTGAGTTTTTCCTGTATAACTTTAAAAGCCAGTGGTGAACCCAGGGTAATAAAGCGCTGGATTCTGAAATTGGAAAATTGATGCAGCAGGTTATAAGTAATCACTGAACCCAAGGAATGCGCCACAATAATGTGATCTAACTCGGGATGAAGGTAAGACATAATCCGGTGATGAACTTCATGCATGAAATCCGGATTGGACAAATATAAATAGGTTTCAATCAAGAATTTATGGATAAATGTTTCATGTAGCTTGGGATAATGATTGAGAAATAGAGCCAGTTCTTTAAACGCATGATCTCTGGTCAATGCACTAATCAGGGCTAATCGCTGGGTTAGGGATGCTGCATGTTCTGGATTAAAACACGGTAATTTACTCACACAGGGATGTTGTTCTGGGACCATTGTGCTGTTATGTCTTAAATGAAAGGGCAGATGTAAATGTGATAGGGATTTGGGTAATAAGGTATTTAAATCCAGACTGTTATATAAATGATGTTTGCTGAGCAAATCTCCATAAAAAGGAATACGGATCTCTAGAGAATGAATATTGATATTCAGTTGCGCATTATTTAAGCCGGCTTGAAAAGTATTGAGCCAAAGATGTTTTAATGATTTTTCATCATAATTTTGTTGATTCATGCCGTGAATAAAAATAATTTTCATACAGGCTCAGATTGTTTATAGATGTCATTATCTCTCTTGAGCTTAAAAAAAAGAGTGGCACTTGACCACTCCTTTTATGTGTTAGTTTTGCTTTCGGTAAAAGACAAAATAACTGAGATAACAACCCGCAATAAAGATCAGACAGCCGATAAAGCCTGCGAGCATTTCAGGATCTGCCGCCATACTGATACAGGTAATAAAGCAGAACACAAAGCCGAGAATCGGCACGATCGGGAACAAAGGCGCAGCAAAGCCCAATTCCTGCGCACTATGTCCAGCTTTATACCATTGACGACGGAAATTGAACTGGCTTAAGCAGATGCTCATCCAGACCACCACCATGGTAAAAGCGGCCACACCCAACAGGTTTTTGAAGATGGTTTCTGGGGCAAACTGTTCTGACAGTAACCCTGGAATCGCACCAAACATGGTGACAATAATCGCTACAAAGGGAATACCACGGCTGTTTACTTTCGAGAACACGGCAGGCAACTGCTTTTTGTCCGATAAAGCCCACATCATGCGAGAAGCGGCATACAGGCCTGAGTTGGCTGCAGACAACAGTGCGGTGATAATCACAAAGCGAATAATATCTTCGGCATGTGGAATACCAATATAAGTAAATACCGTTACGAATGGACTGCTACTGACTCCTTCAGCGCCTAAGCCTGCCATTTGATGCGGCAACAGGGCGCTGATGACCACAATGGTACCGACAAAGAAAATCAGCAGTCGCCAGATTGCGGCATTGATGGCTTTGGGTACGTTTTTAGCTGGATCTTGGGTTTCACCTGCGGCAACACCAATCAGTTCTGTGCCTGAGAAAGCAAAATTTACGATCAGCATGGTCGCAAAGATAGGGAACAGGCCTTGAGGGAACCAGCCCTGAGCCGTGAGATTACTGAACAATGGCGCAGAAGTATGACCCTGGAATGAAAGCACCCCAAAGATTGCCAATAGCCCCAGAATAATGAAACTAATGACAGTAATCACTTTGACCAAAGAGAGCCAAAATTCGGATTCGGCAAACAGCCGGGTTGAACTCATGTTGAGTCCAAAAATAATCGCGGCAAAAACAATGGTCCAAATCCACACCGAGATATCTGGGAACCATTCCTGCATCAGCAAAGCAGCAGCAGTAAATTCAGTCCCCAGCGTGGCGGTCCAGGTCAGCCAATATAACCAGGTAATCATATAGCCGGTACCTGGGCCAATGAATTTTTGTGCATAGGTACCAAATGAACCGGATTCAGGCATATGTACCGCCAGTTCGCCCATGCACAGCATGACGGCATAGGCAATTAAACCGCCTAAAATATAAGAGAGAATGGCACCTACAGGCCCCGTTTGTGCAATGACTTCACCCGAACCTAAAAATAAACCGGTTCCGATTGCACCACCAAGTGAAATCATGACCAGATGTCGAGTACTCATAGCGCGTTTTAAAGGCGCAGAATTGCCCTGATGCGAAGCATCATTCGGAGTATGAGATGACTGCATAAGAGAAAAATGAAAAAGATGAATGAAGCGAGTTATTGTAGTGAAAAACTACAAATCTGCAATGTAATAATAAAAAGTATTGAAGTGTAAATGATCGTATAGCACGATATATGGCGACCCTACGGGGATTCGAACCCCGGTTACCGCCGTGAAAGGGCGATGTCCTAGGCCTCTAGACGATAGGGTCGTTAGGAGGTGATGCGTATATTATGGATTTTTCCTCAGGCTGTCAAACCTGTAATTGTGTTATTTTTAAAATATTGAATTGATTGCATAAAAAATGACAAATCCCCCAATAAAAAAAGCGCAGTTTGTTACTGCGCTTGATCTGTAGCTTTAAAACGGTATTACTTTTTAGGGTGATATAACCAGTAATAACTGGCATAACAGGCAGCCATAAACAGCAAGCAACCGATAAAACCTGAAAGCATTTCAGGGTCAGCCGCCATACTTAAACCTGTTGCGGTACAGCATATAAATCCAAGGATTGGGACCAGCGGGAACCACGGGGTACGGAATTTAAGTTCCGAAATGCTATGACCTTGACGCAGCCATTGACGACGGAAATTGAACTGGCTCCAGCAGATACTCATCCAGACAATGACCATGGTAAACGCGGCTACACCCATCAGGTTTTTAAAGATAACATCTGCACCAAACTGTTCAGATAACAGTCCGGGTAAACCACCAATCATGGTCACCAGTACTGCAATGACTGGAACGCCGGATTTGCTGACTTTGGCAAAGACACGCGGAAGCTGGTTTTGCGCAGCCAAAGCCCACATCATACGTGAAGCGGCATATAATCCAGAATTGGCCGTCGAGAGTAATGCAGTAATAATCACAAAACGGATAATATCTACCGCATAAGGAATGCCCATCAGGTTAAATACCGACACGAATGGACTGCTACTTAAACCTTCACCCTGAGCACCTGCATTTAAGCCTGCATCGCTATAAGGTAAAAGTGAACTGATCACGATAATGGTACCGACAAAGAAAATCATTAAACGCCACACTGCCGCATGAATCGCTTTAGGGACATTTTTTTCAGGATTTTCTGTTTCGCCTGCGGCGATCCCGATCATTTCGGTGCCATTAAAGGCAAAGTTGACGATCAGCAGCGTTGCAAATAGCGGGAACAAACCATTTGGTAACCAGCCATGTTCAGTCAGATTATGGAACATGGGTGCAGATTCATAGCCCTGGAAGGGAATAAAACCAAAGATGCTGCCAAACCCGAGAATGATAAAGACCAGTACGGTTGCGACCTTAATCATGGATAACCAGAACTCGGACTCGGCAAAAGTACGGGTAGAGCTTAAGTTAGAAATGAGCACGCCACTGGCAAAGATCAGCGTCCATAACCAGATGGAGGTTTGCGGAAACCATTCCTGCATCAGGATGGCGGCTGCGGTGAATTCAGTCCCCAAAGTGGCGGACCAGCCCAGCCAGTACATCCAGGACACCATATAGCCCGTACCCGGGCCAATATAGTTGGAGGCAAATGCGCCAAAAGAGCCGGATACCGGTAAATGTACGGCCAATTCACCCAGACAAAGCATGACCATATAGGCAATTAAGCCACCAATAATATAGGCAAGGACTGCACCGAGTGGACCAGCCTGTGAAATCACTTCGCCAGATCCCATAAAGAGACCTGTACCAATGGCTCCACCAAGCGACAACATAATGAGGTGGCGTGTGGTCATCGCTCTTTTTAGCGATGGCTTAGGCCCCTCAGCAGACGAATGCTGCGAAGGTTGAGAGGGAGATTGCATAAGATAAATGATAGGTTGAAAGTACTATTTTAAGTGTTTGTTATATGAAATTTCAAATAAATCAATTTTTCGATGATGAAGTCAGCCTTTTAAAAGTCATGAGTTAAAAAAAACACAATTCAGTGGTCTGGCGTTTGGTATTTCTGCACTGGGGTGGATGCCGGAGCTTCTGTGGCAGGTGCAGCTTTCTGTCCAGCCTCTGAATTTTTGTTGACGATATACAAATATAAAGCAGCTGGAAGAAGAATAAGGATCACAATAAAGATATTTTTCAACATGATGACAGGTTCATTAATCTGAAGAGCATGAACTTAGCATGCCACGTGAGATAAAAAAAGGGCACCTAAGTGCCCAGGAGTTAAACTTTGAAGATTAGAATTTAAAGGTCACATCGGCAATAAATTGACGTCCGATTTCCGATTTTAATGTGTTGGAATTTAAATAAGAGCCGGTATACGTGTTCTTGCGATTGGTTACATTATTAATGGTCAAACCGAGGGTTACTGTATTGTCTTTCGCCAGATTGAAATCATAGCTGGTTCTCATATCCCAGGAGAAGCGTGGTTTAACTTTTAGAATTTCATAAGCATTAATCATTTCACCTTGATAATCAATATCTTTTACTTTAAGTGCATCGTCATAAGCAGACTTATAGCTAAAGAAGTTATTGATCTTCAAAGGTAGTTGCTCAAAGCCAATGTCCCAACTGATACGCGCGGTCCACGGTTGATTAAAGTTTTCAGCCGGGCGATCCGACCAGTGAATGATTTTATCGCCATACTGTACTAAGCGATCTTCTTCATTTGGGGTGTTGACTTGGTAATTTTCATGATAATCAATGAAATTCTTTTGAACATCTGTGTAATCAAAACCTAGAGCAAATTGATGCGAGCTTGACAATAATTTAAATGGAGACAGATTTTTGAGGGTGAATGTATAAATGTCGGATTGGCTTCGGCCATTATTGCCATAAGTAAAATAATCGGTACCTAAAAAGGTTTTTCCATTGAAGCTTTGTTCGCTGACATAGCGGTCACGGGTAATTTCATCTTTAGAATGACGGTTAACCCATTTCAGTCCCATTTCCCAGTTGTTAAATTGAGTGATTAAACCCAAAAGTGTTTCATCTGAATAAGGCGTTTTTAGATTGGTCGAATCATTGCGATAGCCTGAATTTTGGGTCTCTTTCCATGTTAATGTCGCAGGATTTTTGGTTTCACGTTCGATATCATATTTTAAATTTGCAATCTGCTGACGTAATTCGGTGGCCAGTGTTTGGGCGCTGTAATACCGATTAAAACCGGTGACCAATTTTAATGATTCATTGTGTAGAGGGCGGTAGGTTAAAGCGCTACGTGGAGCAATATTGTACTGGCTGCTTAAAGAGTCGTAATCACTGCGCAGACCTAAACGTAAGTCTAGATTTTTCCATAAAATTTGATCTTGGACATACGCATGCCAGCGATCTTGCTGGGCTTGTGCTGAACCTGCTTTATAGAGAACTCCCTTAAAGAAATACTGACCCGATTTACCATTTAAAGTGGTTGCAGAATCACAAAGGAAGTCATCTGGCTGGCATGATTGCCCACTGCTTAAATTGGTACGTCCTGCTGCATTGTAATTGTATAAATCCGTAGGTCTTTCCCATTTAGCATTGTAATGGTCATAGCCTGCACCGAGCGTCCATGTATGTTGGGTATTGCCAAAATTGAATGAATCAAAGACAGACTTCAAACTATAAGATAGCGAATCCTGGAATTGATTTAAGCTGCCTGATGTTGTGCCTTCAGCAGCGTTAGCAGTGGCAGAGCTGGGTTGTTCTGTCCAGTCTTTACTGCCGGGTGCATATTGCCAAAAGATCCCTAGATGATTTTCTGCAACACGTTGACTGTCCATTCTTTGATAGTTTAATTTTTGCGTGACGGTCGCTGTATTTAAGCGTGTTTCAATTTCTGCAAAGAGTGCTGTAGATTCGGTGTTGGTGGTTGCCCCAGAGTTTCTTCTCGATTCAATATACGTCAATGCATCGATATCGCCATAATCAAAGCCAAATTTAATATTGTTTTGTGCATTGGGTTGATAGTAGAAGGTTGCACCGGCATTGGTATTATTGCGTTCCTGATCAATTTTTTCAGGAGAGCTTATGCCACTCATCACGGGAATAATGGACTGACGTTTCGAGCCGTATAAATTTATTCCTAAATTTTCACTCATACGGCCATACAAATTGGCACTTAGACCTTGTTTCTTAAACTCTTTCTGATTGGATTGAGTCGGTTCATCAAAGTCTTTGATATCTTCAGGAGTAAAGATGTTATAGCGTGCCCAATCACTTTCGGTATAGTCATAGGTGATACTGCCGTGAATTTTGCCTACTTCAGATGTGGGTGCGCAGGTTTCTGCACTTATAACACCACCGCTAAATTCTCCATATTCTGCGCTGACATTACTGTCTAACACTTCTAATTTACATAATAAATCAGCATTAATTGCCATACCTTGTGAGCCGCTATCAAAACCTTGATAACTGTCTTTGCCTAGTGCACCACCAGGATCCATAACGTTGCTGTTATTTACGCCGTTCACCAGGAACTTGTTTTGATAATATTGTGCGCCGTTAATTGAAACTTCAGCAGGGCGAAGCTCTCCTTGGGTACGGCTGGAACGTTGTTCACGGTCAAATTGTACATTCGGATTCACTTTTAAAAAATCAGTGATATTTTTTGAACTGTTGGGTGTTTTTTGTAGATCTTCTTTTGTATAGGTGGTTGTACCTATTTCTATCGTTTTTTCTGCCTGTAATACAATCGGATTAAGCGCAATTGATTCACTCATTTGCTTTGAATTTTTCTGTTCAGAAATATCATTGGCATGAACAGAAGTACTTAGCAGGGTTAAAATAGCAAAGCTAAGCGGGGAGTAAGCAAAACGCATAAGTATTGTAAAGTCATGTAAAACGTAATGCGATCGAGTATCATTAACTTTGATAATTTAATCAATAGAAATGAGAACTATTTTCAATAAATAATAAACAAATGTTAAATATAAGGGTGCAATAAAATAAATTTCAGGGTGTAAGAGGGTATATAAAACTAAGCAGCTAAAAAATTGAAAAATAACTGAAAATAAGAAAGAGATAAATAGATGGCGACCCTACGGGGATTCGAACCCCGGTTACCGCCGTGAAAGGGCGATGTCCTAGGCCTCTAGACGATAGGGTCGTTTAGAAGATGGCGGTATCTTATTGATCCGCCACCAAGGTGTCAAGTAGATGAGGAGCGAGTTTGTTCAAAATATGACAAAACAGTTCAGCGGTTTTTTGAGTGTCATAAAGTGCAGAATGTGCTTCCTTACCATCGAACTCAATTCCAGCCTGAATACATGATTTTGCCAGTACCGTTTGACCAAACATGACGGCACTTAAAGTCACCGTATCAAACACCGAAAAACTGTGAAATGGATTTTGATTTTTAGTGCCTGTACGAGCAATCGCCGCCTGAACAAAACCTAAATCAAAATGTGCATTATGACCCACCAAAACGGCATGGGTACAATTCTGCTGACGTCGCACTTCATTGACCGATTTAAAAATACGTTTTAGAGCACTTTTTTCATCTTCAGCCATGGCCATACGCATGGGATTGGATGGATCAATACCGATAAAATCCAGAGAACGACGGTCTAAATTTGCCCCTTCAAAAGGATTGATATGTGCATGATGGGCTTCACCTGGCACAAATAAACCTTCTTCATTATAAATAATCGGGATTGCTGCAATCTCCAGCAAGGCATCGGTCTGTGAGTTAAAACCTGCTGTCTCGACATCGACAACAACAGGTAAAAATCCACGGAAACGCTGACCAATTACTGGTTGGGTTTCATCTGTCACACTTTTCTCCATTGGATGGTCTTACCCGCATACAACGGAATAATTTGTTCGCCATCCAAGTAGTCTAAACTTTCTGGGATCACTTGCTCTTCTTTGACCAAGGTAATGGTATTGGTATTACGTGGCAGACCATAGAAGTCAGCACCAAAATGGCTGGCAAAACCTTCCAGGCGATCAATTTTACCTACTTGGTCAAACGCTTGAGCATATAATTCAATTGCTGTCGGTGCACTATAACAGCCGGCACAGCCACAGGCATTTTCTTTGGCATTTTTTGAATGCGGTGCACTGTCAGTACCCAGGAAAAACTTGGGATTAGAGCTGGTTGCAACTTCAAGTAAAGTTTGCTGATGGGTTTGACGTTTTAAAATCGGCAAACAGTAAAAATGTGGCTTGATCCCGCCGACCAGCATGTCATTACGGTTAAACAATAAATGTTGGGGTGTAATTGTAGCAGCAACATTACGGTCTTGTTCAAGTACAAAATGTGCCGCTTCACTGGTGGTGATATGTTCCAGCACCAGTTTTAGTTTTGGAAACTGTTTGAGTAAAGGTGAAAGTACTTCATCTATAAAGCGTTTTTCACGATCAAAAATATCGACATGATTATGGGTGACTTCACCATGCAGCAGTAAAGGAACCTGATGTTCTTCAAGCTGTTCAATGACTGCATAGACTTTACGAATGTCGCTCACGCCATTGTCTGAATTTGTGGTTGCACCAGCTGGATACAGCTTGATGGCATTCACATGTTCAGATTCTTTAATTTTTTTAACTTCGCTAGGCTGGGTATGATCAGTAAAATACAGCACCATACGTGGATCAAAGGCGATACCTTCAGGCACATGTGCCATAATGCGATCACGATAAGCCAAAGCCTCTTCTACGGTTTTGATTGGAGGAACGGTATTGGGCATACAGATCGCGCGGGCAAACTGTTTGGCAAGGTCGGGAACTGTACGTTTTAAAGCTAAACCATCACGTAAGTGAGCATGCCAATCATCTGGCTGGAGAAGGGTGATTGTATTCAAGGCCATTTCAATCGAAGAAATAATATAAATGATAATCCATAAAGTGTGAAAATGGTAACGAGAATTCATGACAAATGGTGAGATATATTTAATTATAAATAAGAAAATTATGTTATTTTAAGTAACTAAAAGAATTAAATAATGCTTGGAAATGGACTACAAGTATAATCTGGCGAAGTTACAGTACGATAAAGAAAAAATAGAAGAACTTATAACGCGGCAAAGTCATCGTGTAGGTCAGGTTTTTCCCAAAAAAATGGAACAGGAGTTTTGGTCCAGAAATCTGGAGCGTGCGCGCAAGCATGTGGACAGATATCTTTGGGGTGGCATTTTATCTTATTTTATTTTTATTTTGGTGATTGTACCTAGTGATTACTGGGTTGTAGACAAACGCTTTTTCAAACATGATTTTCTAAACTGCATGTTGGGTTTGGCAAATGGAGCTCTGTGTCTTATCACTTTGTATGTTTTTTCGCATTTCTCTAAATTACGTCCATATTTTGCCCAAGCTTCCATGATGATTATGTTTTGGGCTATTGTTTCCATGTCTTGGCTTACATTGACAGTAGATACAGTTGCCTTGCGACAACAGGGTTTGGCTATCATCTGTATGATTTATATCGTCAGTTCCCTGATTACTGGGGTAAAGCCCTTTCATATGCTTATTGCTGGATTGTCAGCGGCCTTTGTTACCACCATTTTGTTCTTTACACTTAAAATTGACTTTAATATCATGGTATTAGGTCGTATTATTTTTGGCAGCTGTATCTTTGGTTATGTGATTAGCCATATGATGTTTGCCCGTGAAAGAATGATTTATTTATATTCCATGCGTGCCAAAATTAGCGAAAAAATGCATCGTATTCATAATTCAGAATTATTGCATTTAAGTCAGCACGATGAACTCACTAAAATTTCCAACCGTCGTACTTTCGACGAAATGATGGAAGTGTTTTATCATCAGACACGTAAAGATCAGACTTCTTTGGCTATTCTATTCATTGATGTTGATTTTTTTAAAAACTACAACGACTTTTATGGTCATCAAAAGGGTGATGACGTTATTTCTTCTATCGCCAAATCTATTAAGAATGCCATTCGACATATGGATTTTGTTGCCCGCTATGGTGGAGAGGAATTTGTTGTACTTTTGCCTGAAACTGATGCGCATGGCGCTTATGCTGTGGCATCCAACATATTTAAGGCTATTGAACGTTTAGAAATTCCTCATGAAAAATCGTTAATTTCCCGTTTTATTACCATCAGTTTGGGCATTACGGTGTACAACGGAAAAACTGAATTATCTGCTGAAGAGCTGCTGGAAAGTGCTGATCAGGCTTTATATCGTGCCAAACAGCTTGGGCGAAACCAGATTTATTATCAGTCCCTTCGTACTACTGAAACTGCATAAAACCGACTACAAGCTTAAATCTCATGTAAAAAAACCGCCATCGAGGCGGTTTTTTTATGGCATCAAACAAACTTATTTGTTTTTGTCCTTTAATTGCGGAACTGCTGAACCAGTACCTACTGCAAGTAAGCCTGCACCAGTATAAATACCCAATTTTGCGCGAGTATCAGTGATGTCAAGGTTACGCATAGTCAATTGACCAATACGGTCTGCAGGACTAAACATAGAATCACCTTTCTCCATCGTCAAACGCTCAGCTTCATAAGTGAGGTTAGGAGATTCAGTGTTCATGATGGTGTAGTCATTACCACGACGAAGCTCTAAAGTCACAGTACCTGTGATTGCCTTAGCTACCCAGCGTTGTGCAGTTTCACGCAGCATCAGCGCTTGAGAATCGAACCAGCGACCTTGATAAAGTAGGCGACCTAAACGTAAACCATTGATACGGTATTGTTCAATCGTGTCTTCGTTATGAATACCAGTCACAAGACGTTCGTAAGCAATGTGAAGCAGAGCCATACCCGGAGCTTCATAAATACCACGAGATTTCGCTTCAATGATACGGTTTTCGATTTGATCCGACATGCCTAGACCGTGACGACCACCAATGCGGTTGGCTTCAAGAATGAATTCAACAGGATCTTCGATGCGTTGACCATTCAAAGCAACAGGGAAACCTTCTTCGAAGGTGATAGAAACTTGTTCAGCTTCAATTTTTACGTCTTCTTTCCAGAACGCAACGCCCATGATTGGGTCAACGATTTTGATACCGGCATTCAGGTATTCAAGGTCTTTCGCTTCGTGAGTAGCACCCAACATGTTTGAGTCAGTTGAGTAAGCTTTTTCTTTTGACATTTTATAGTCAAAACCGTTGTCGATCAGGAACTGTGACATTTCCGCACGACCACCAAGCTCATCAATAAAGGTTTGGTCTAACCAAGGCTTGTAGATTTTAAGCGCAGGATTGGTCAACAAACCATAACGGTAGAAACGTTCAATGTCGTTACCTTTATAAGTTGAACCGTCACCCCAAATGTTGACATCATCTTCTTTCATTGCGGTAACAAGCATAGTACCAGTTACTGCACGACCCAACGGAGTCGTATTGAAATAAGGAACACCACCAGTGCTGATATGGAAAGCGCCACATTGAATAGCAGCAATACCTTCTAATGCAAGCTGTAAACGGCAATCAACCAAGCGAGCTTTTACTGCGCCATACGCTTCCGCTTTTTTCGGAATCGCATCATAGTCGTCTTCATCAGGCTGACCCAGATTTGCTGTATAAGCATAAGGTTCTGCGCCTTTTTGTTTCATCCACAAAAGTGCAGCTGAAGTATCTAGACCACCAGAGAAGGCAATACCAACTTTTTTGCCTACTGGGACATTCTGCAAGATAGTTGCATTATCAGACATTGTTAATCCTAACGATATGAAATAGGCACCGAGAAATTTGGTGGCCCAAGAAAATACACATTTCTTTAATTGTAGCACTATTTTATTTCTAATGGTTTTACAAAAGAAAAACTCGTTGAAAATTTGAAATTGATAGATTCAACATATTGTTATGCACAAATATTTTGACTGGACGGTGATGTGATCAATCATTCATTTGTGATAAAGATGTGGTAAATGAAATCATCATCACGATTTAAACAACAAAAGCGCACGGCAGATGAACAAATATGGGGATTAAAAATAAAGTTGTATCATTCATAAAAAAAACATTGAGGCAAATTTTAAAAACAATACTGGGAAAAATAAAACGGTTAATTGATGATTTAATTATTATCATTCAAGAAGTTAAAAAATACTTCGCTGCTTCGCAATTTACAGGTTATAACCCCAAACTTGCTTACTATATTCGATTAACGCAAATCTTTCATATCACTTTGTTTATTTTACTTTTTATTTTTAAAAGACAGGAGATAATGCAAAATCCGTTAGCTGTGTTATTTCTCAGCAGTTTTTTGGGAACACTGCTGTTTTTTTCACATCGCCTTTATTTAAAGGTCAGTAGCGGGACTGAACAAGTGAGAAAGCAGATCCGCTATTTTTTATTGTTGCTGTTATTTTGTTATGGGGAGGGGACGCGGGGAATGATCCTGTTACCGGTTTTTTTTTATCTGGAAAAATACCTTGGATAAATATTGGCAGAGCTATTTAGATATTTATCAGGGAAAGTTTCATAATCAGCCGAAAAGGAGACAGGATTGAATCATAATCTAAATCATCATGGATATTGATCCGATGGGGCATAGCACTACTGTAATGATTATTCTAGCTACGTTTGATGCTGAAACTGGGACAGCGAGTATCCATGGTTTTTCTTAAAGGCACGCCCCAGAGAAGATTGATCGGCATAGCCAAGTTGTAAAGCGATGTCGGTATAAGATAACTGCTTTTGTTTCAGTAAGCTCAGGCAATATTTCATTTTGATCCTTTCAATCAACTGCCGATAAATAATACCTTGTTGTTTGAGTTTACGTTGAAAGTTACGTTTAGACATGTGAAAGCTTTGCGCCAAGGTTTCAAGTTCAGGCAATGTTTGCCCCATTTCCAGATGCTGTTGAATGATATATTCCAGTTGTGCAGTTAATGTATTTTTAATGGCATCGTTGTGCTGTAACCATTGTTCTGCTGCTGACTAAGCAATGAAATCAGGAGCTCGTCAGGTTGAGGCAGCGGGGTGTCTAGCTGATGATTTGCATAGACAAAGGCATAGCGTGAAGCATTCATGATGACCGGACATTGAAAAATATGTTCGTAAATATGCATCGGCATGGTTGCTGAATGTGCAATTTCAATGCGTTGGTATTTTAAGTTTTGCTGTGAGAATAACTGCTGAATAATCAAATGAATGGCAAACAGATTAATTTCATTTAAGGCAATGCTGTCACTGTTCCAAAGGGGCCAGGTCACGGCACTTTCAAAGGCTTTCTGCTCCAGATGAATATTCTCACCGCCGGTATGATCAATAATTAAAGTGCCATATTTTTCAATGTATTGCGCTGCCTCTAAAAAGGTTTTGGCATGCGAAGAAATATAGCCTACCAGTCCATAATGTTTCAGTTCACAATTTTGAGCAATATCAAAGTAAAGCTGTGATGAAACTTCAGATTGTTTCAAGATATTCAGAAAATGATTCAGCTCGCTGAGTGGTTTTTTCTCAAGAATGTTGCTTTCAGCAAGTCGTGCAAGATGCGTTGATTCGGCAGCTGTCAGCAAGTGCATTAATTCATGCTGCAGCATATAGCGATAGAGAATTTGAAAATAGGCATGGGATATTAGGATTTCGCTCATTTTTTATCTTTTTTGGCATCTCAGGTATAAAATATGGCTTTTAAGGTTGAGATGTAAAGCGCTATTTTGCCCAAAATGAAATCATCCAAAACAATGAGAACAAGATGATGAACGCTAAAATACATTTTAATGTTGATCCGGTGGTACGTAAGAACCTTGATTTTTCCTTGGATAAGATTGGCCGGCACTGGTTTGGTAATGATCCGTTTAAATCACGTTTTTTTGATTCGGTCAGTTTACTTTTTCCAGATGGTGAGCGTTACTTTATTGAATCTGTACGCCAGTTTCGTGATCTGATAAGAGACGAAAAACTGAATCAGGAAGTGGGTGATTTTATTCGTCAGGAAGCGCAGCACAGTATTGCCCATAGCAAAATGAACAATGTACTAGAATCACACGGTTTGCCGGTGACACAAATCACAGCAGAAGCCAACGAAATTTTTCAATGGATGAGCAATAATTTTTCACCACGATTTAATCTCGCACTCACGGCGGCTTTTGAGCATTTAACGGCATTGATGGCAGAAAGCTTTTTTGCAGAAAAGGCTGCTTTTGCAGAGGCCGATCCCTTTGTCCGAGCTTTACTTGCCTGGCACTCGATTGAAGAGATGGAACATCGGGATGTGGCTTTTGATGTCATGAAAACCGTGGGTGATGTGCCTGAATCGATGCGCAAAGTGGCTTTGGTGGTTGCGGTATTGCACATGTTTGGTATTGGTTTAATTCGCACCAATGAGCTGCTGCGTTATGACGGTTATTCCAAAGTCGAGCGGTTGAAATTATTTAGTTCAGGATTACCCTGGTTTTTTGGTCGCAAAGGCATTTTGCCTAAAATGAACAAACAATTTTTCTCATGGTTTAAGCAGGATTTTCACCCGAGTCAGCATCCAGTCATTGCACAATACGATGTTTGGGTCGATGTACTGGCTCAAACCCAGGATCCGATTCAGGCTGGACAGGCTTTCTGGGAAGCAGGCAGGGAATAAGTCTGAAGTGAACAGATAAATTTTAAACACTCATCTTAGGTTATGGGCCACGGATAATGTTGTCTGAGTGGTTTTTATAAAGATTTTTGTTCTTATTAAATAACTGGTTTTAAATTAATAAATTTGAGGTAGAAACTCTTACTGCCACAATTTTTCAAATAAATCGAAAGGCATTTGTGTAGGCGGATTCTTACTTTTGAGAGGCCAAAAGTAAGCAAAAGCCTCTGTTACCCATACACAACATCCTGAGCCAGTTTTAAGCACTGCTTTAAAACGAAGCGCAAGGGATGGGTAACGTGTGGCATCCCTGCCACATCCGTGTATCCCAATCCGGATTAAATTAGACTATGGGACACTAATGGTCTCATATAGTCTTTTGTTTTTCTGCATTTGTAAGCGATATCGTTAAAATTTCATGTTGAAAGAAGGGGATGCGACTAAAGTTGTAGGATGGGATTTTGATTTTTGAGCAAAAAGTAAAAAAATAAATAAAAACAAGCAATTTCTTTAAATGCGAACAAATTTCATTACTTAAAAAAGTTGATCTTTGTCGCGAAATCTTTTGCAAAATTGGTCATACCAATAATTATTTAAGTAGCTAATATTGATCTTTAATTAAACAAAAACTACCATTATTCCTAGAACATGAATTATTTTTTTTGATTAAATTAATATTGGTCATACCAATATCGAAATAATTCTAAGCGGCTCATACCATTTTTAGCAGACCAGTGAGCATTTCAAGGAGATGACAATGCTTCAATCTTGGCAACAGATTTACGATCCGATGGGCAATATCTGGTTTTCCAGTGCAATTGCCTTGATCCCGATTATATTTTTCTTTCTCGCTTTGGCTGTATTTCGTTTAAAAGGCAGTGTAGCGGGGACCATTACCGTTGTTTTAGCACTTTTAGTCTCGCTTTTTGCTTATCAAATGCCCGTTGCGATGGCCTTTGCATCCATGATTTACGGTTTTTTCTATGGTTTATGGCCGATTGCCTGGATCATTATTGGTGCAGTATTTCTCTATAAAATTTCAGTCAAAACCGGTCAATTTAATATTATCCGTTCTTCAATTTTATCCATTACCGAAGACCAGCGTTTACAGATGCTATTGGTGGGTTTTGCCTTTGGTACCTTCCTTGAAGGTGCAGCAGGTTTTGGTGCGCCGGTCGCAATTACCGCCGCATTGCTAGTTGGACTTGGCTTTAAACCGCTGTATGCAGCAGGTTTATGTCTGATTGTGAACACTGCACCCGTTGCCTTTGGTGCCATGGGGATTCCTATCATTGTGGCCGGACAGGTGTCAGGGGTCGATACCCACGAGATCAGTCAGATGGTGGGTCGCCAGTTGCCATTTATGGTGCCGGTGGTGTTGTTCTGGATTATGGCAATTATGGATGGCTGGCGCGGGGTGAAAGAAACCTGGCCTGCGGTGATTGTGGGTGGTGGATCTTTTGCGATTGCCCAATACTTAACTTCCAACTTTGTCGGTCCAGAACTGCCGGATATTACTGCCGCGATTGCATCATTGGTGAGTTTGACCATTTTGCTTAAATTCTGGCAGCCCAAACATATTTTCCGTTTTGCCGATCAAGACAGTAATATTGATGAAAATTTGGCAGCGCAAAAGCAGCATAAATACAGCTTAGGTCAGATTGCCAAAGCCTGGTCGCCATTTGCGATTCTGACTGCCATGGTGACCGTATGGAGTATCAAGCCATTTAAAGATCTGTTTGCCAAAGACGGTGCTTTAAGTGACTTGGTGATTTCCATCAAGGTGCCGTATCTGCATCAACTGGTGCAAAAAATGCCACCGGTGGTTCCTGAAATTAAAGACTACGATGCCATTTATAAATTTGACTGGATTTCTGCCACCGGTACAGCCATTTTTATTGCAGCAGTGATCACAATTATTTTCCTGAAAATGAAGCCGCGTGAAGCCGTAACCACTTTTGGCGAAACCCTGAATGAATTAAAAACACCAATCTATTCAATTGGGATGGTGTTGGCTTTCGCGTTTATTGCCAATTATTCAGGTATGTCCGCCACTTTGGCTTTGGCACTGGCACATACCGGCAATGCCTTTACTTTCTTCTCGCCATTCCTCGGTTGGGTCGGTGTATTCCTGACCGGTTCGGACACCTCTGCCAATGCCTTGTTTGCAGCACTTCAAGCGACAACGGCACAGCAAATTGGTGTGCCGGAAGTGTTACTCGTGGCTGCCAATACCAGTGGTGGCGTAACCGGGAAAATGATTTCACCTCAATCCATTGCAATTGCCTGTGCGGCAGTGGGCTTGGTTGGTAAAGAGTCTGATCTGTTCCGTTTTACGGTGAAACACAGTATCGTCTTTACGGTAATGATGGGTATTATTATTACCTTACAAGCTTATGTGTTCCCATGGATGATTCCATAACACGCAATTGAGGACAAACAATGAAAGTCTCCGACAAAGTAGTACAAAACCTACGCATATTGATTGAACAAAACAATATGCAAGTCGGAGACCGTTTGCCTGCTGAACGTAAATTATGTGAACAGCTAGGTGTGTCACGTTCTTCTTTACGTGAAGCGATTCAGCAGCTGACAAGTATGGGCATGTTGTTAAGTAAAGTCGGCGCAGGCACTTTTTTGCAACAGTTACCGATCAATTGGTCGCAGCATCAAATTGTGCAGCCTTTAAGCCTGCTGATTGATCAGGACCCTGCCTATCGTTTTGATGTGCAGGAAGCACGAACCATTTTGGAAGGCGGGACAGCATGGTATGCGGCACAGCGTGCGACACAGGAAGACCTGCAAAATATTCGTCAGTGTTATGAGCAGATCTCGCATTTTCAGGCCATTGGTGATGACGAGCAGGCGGCAATCGCCGATGCTCAATTTCATCTGGCCATTGCTGAAGCATCCCACAATCTGGTGCTGATTCAAATGATGCGTGGCTTATTTGATTTGCTGCAATTCAACGTGGTTTTGGGGCGCCGCAAAGTGTACACCGAAGCCCGAACCTATGATCAATTGCGTGATCAGCACTTTCAGGTGATAGACGCCATTGAACGCCGTGATCCAGAGGCTGCACGCAATGCAGTCTGTGGACACATCGAGTTTGTAGTACAGCAAGTGCGCATGATTGACGAGGAAGAAGCCCGTCGTCAGCGCGCGAGCCGATTAAACAGGACATAACTATGATTATTTCTTCTGCGAATGACTATCGTGAAGCCGCTAGACGTCGCTTGCCACCATTTTTATTCCATTACATTGATGGCGGTGCATATGCGGAATATACACTCAAGCGTAATGTGGAAGATTTATCCAAAATTGCCTTAAGACAGCGTGTGCTGAATGATATGTCTGCCTTGAGTCTGGAAACCCAACTGTTTGATGAAACCTTGTCGATGCCGGTGGCTTTATCACCAGTCGGTTTGACCGGCATGTATGCGCGTCGTGGTGAAGTACAGGCGGCCGTTGCGGCAGATAAAAAAGGCATTCCATTTACTTTATCTACGGTTTCGGTCTGTCCGATTGAAGAAGTGGCACCCGCGATTCAACGTCCGATGTGGTTCCAGTTGTATGTATTACGTGACCGTGGCTTTATGAAAAATGCCTTGGAACGTGCCAAAGCTGCCGGCTGTTCCACTTTGGTCTTTACAGTGGATATGCCTGTACCGGGCGCGCGTTATCGTGATGCCCATTCGGGGATGAGTGGTCCAAATGCCGCCATGCGTCGTTATATGCAATCGTGTTTTCATCCGCACTGGGCATGGAACGTGGGTTTGCATGGCCGTCCGCATGACTTGGGCAATATTTCTAAATACTTGGGTAAACCCACTGGGCTTGAAGACTATATTGGCTGGTTGGGTGCCAACTTTGACCCCTCTATTTCATGGAAAGATCTGGAATGGATTCGTGAGTTCTGGGATGGCCCAATGGTCATTAAAGGCATTTTAGACCCTGAAGATGCTAAAGATGCTGTACGTTTTGGTGCAGATGGGATTGTGGTTTCCAACCACGGTGGTCGTCAGCTGGATGGCGTATTGTCTTCTGCGCGTGCACTCCCGCCCATTGCTGATGCGGTTAAAGGCGACATTAAAATCCTGGCCGATTCCGGTATTCGTAATGGTCTGGATGTGGTGCGTATGCTGGCCTTGGGTGCGGACACCTGTATGCTCGGACGAGCCTTTGTCTATGCCTTAGGTGCAGCAGGTGGTGAGGGGGTTTCAAATCTGCTTGAGCTGATTGATAAAGAAATGCGTGTAGCGATGACCCTGACCGGTGCGAAAACCATTGCGGATATTACGTCGGATTGTTTGGTGAAGTTAGATCGAGAGTTGGCTGAGTGAAGATTGCCCCAAACGCTTCTTTGAAAAGCAGGAGTCCCCCTCTTTATTAAAGAGGGGTTAGGGGAGATTTTGAGAATTTATAAATTAATAAATTCTCAAAAAATGGCTTCGAAAATTTTGAATTTTTCTTCCAAGTCTCTGTTAATCATATAGATCATAAATTTAAGCAAGCTGAGTCGAGACGGAGTCTTATCGTGAAAAAACAAATATTAGGAGCTCAGCTGTTACTTTGGTTTTGCCCAAAGTAACCAAAGGCATTTGTCATCCGTTGAACTCGTCAAATAGCAAAACGAATGAATCTCTCGCAGAAACATTGAGGCTTCTATTTCAGTCTGCCTCAAACAGCAACGGATGACGTTTTCGCGTATCAGATATGAGTTATGACCGATATTTCTAAAGCGTATTAAAAGAGCGATGAATAGCTCAAAAAGACTTTTAGAAAAGGATTAGAAATATGTTCACGCAATCAAATTCACAGCAAAACATTCAAAACCTCATTAATATTGTTGGCAAGCAGCATGTCCTGACTGATGACAAGGACACACGTCTTTATCGTCAAGGTCGTCGTTACGGTTCCGGCCAAGTCTTGGCTGTGGTTTCTCCTGGGTCATTGCTGGAACAGTGGCAAGTCTTGCAAGCTGCGGTGGGTGCAGACTGTATTGTGATTATGCAGGCAGCGAATACTGGACTCACTGGTGGTTCAACACCGTTTGGCGATGATTATGATCGACCAGTGATTTTGATTAGTACCCGGCGTTTAAGTGGTATTCAAGTGATTAACGAGGGTAAACAGGTCATTTGTCTACCCGGTGCAACACTGGACAAACTGGAAAAAGAACTGGCAGTGTTTAATCGTGAGCCACATTCCGTGATTGGCTCTTCCTGTATTGGTGCTTCGGTTTTAGGTGGGGTCTGCAATAACTCTGGGGGGGCACTGGTTCGCCGTGGTCCGGCCTATACTGAACTGGCGCTGTATGCCCAAGTGAATGAAGCCGGGCAACTGGAACTGGTGAATCATTTAGGGGTTAATTTAGGTTCAAGCCCAGAAGAAATTTTGACTCGACTGCAAAGCCAAAACTATCAGATGGCCGATATTGAAAATAATCCGGGCTGCTGTGCTTCGGATCATCACTATGCGCATGATGTGACGCAGGTCGATGAAAATACCCCGGCACGTTTTAATGCAGATCCATCGCGTTTGTTTGAAGCTTCCGGTTCGGCAGGTAAGGTGTGTGTATTTGCGGTACGATTGGATACCTTTGAAAAGATTCCAAGCCAAGTATTTTATGTCGGCACCAATACTCAGCAGGATTTAACTGCTATTCGCCGTTTCCTGTTAACCGGTCTGCCACGTTTGCCGATCGCAGGTGAATATATTCATCGTGTGGCTTATGACATTGGTGCGGAATACGGCAAAGATACCTTCATGTTTATTGAAAAATTCGGAACGGCCAAAGTCCCGGCTGCCTTTGCCATGAAAGACAAGGTCGATGGTTATTTAGAAAAATTTGGCATGAAAGGGCTTTCAGACAAGGTCTTGCAGTTGGTAACCAAATTTTTACCCTCACATTTACCCAAACACATGAATGAATTTCGCGATCTGTATGAACATCATCTGGTGCTGCGTATCGAAAATCAGGATGTAGAACAGGTCGGACAATTTTTAAAACAATATTTTGCTGCAAATCCTACCGGGAATTATTTCCTGTGTACTGAGGAAGAAGGCCGTAAAGCCTTTTTGCACCGCTTTGCGGTAGCTGGTGCGGCCATTCGCTATCGCGATACTCATCGTTCAGAAGTGGAAGATATTGTGGCTCTGGATATTGCACTGCGTCGTAATGACCATGAATGGGTCGAAACTTTGCCCAAGGAAATGGATGAGCTGATTATCCATAAATTGTATTATGGCCATTTCCTCTGTCATGTCTTCCATCAGGATTATATAGTCAAAAAAGGAGTCGATCCTTTGGCGATGGAGCATGAAATGTGGCATTTATTGGATCAGCGCGGTGCTGAATATCCAGCTGAACATAATGTCGGGCATTTATATGTTGCCAAGCCGGCCTTAAAAAATCATTACCAAAAGCTGGATCCGACCAACAGTTTTAATGTCGGCATTGGTCAGACGTCTAAACTGAAACACTGGAAATAAAATAAAAATAAGAAGGGGTTTTATCTCAGGCGCAGTCTAAAAACTGCGCTTTTTTTATGGCAAATTGACTGTTTCGTCAGACAATGTTGAAAACAAGTCATAAACAAAATGTTAAAAACAGGTAAAGTAATATGCAACAAGTTGCAAAGCCAATATATTAAGGATTCATCATGACAACTAGCTATGCAAATATTTTAAAACCGCTACATTTGGGCTTTACGACTATTAAAAACCGTGTCGTGATGGGTTCTATGCATACAGGTCTGGAAGACCGTTTTTATAATTATCCGAAACTGGCTGCCTATTTTGGTGAACGTGCTAAAGGCGGTGTGGGACTGATTATTACCGGCGGGATTTCGCCCAACCGTCAAGGCTGGTTATTGCCTGCTGGTGGTACCATGAATTCTTTGGGTGATGTGGCACCACACCGTCTGGTGACGCATGCCGTACATAAGCATGGCGCCAAGATTTTGATGCAGATTTTGCATTCGGGACGTTATGGTTATCAACCTTTTGTGGTTTCTGCTAGCCCGATCAAATCGCCCATTTCACCGTTTAAGCCGCGTCAAATGAGTGAAAAGCAGATTTTAGATACCATCGAAGATTATGCACACACGGCCAGCATTGCTAAAAAAGCCGGTTATGATGGTGTGGAAATCATGGGCTCTGAAGGCTATTTGTTGAATCAGTTTTTAAGCCGGCATGTCAATCAGCGTGATGACCGCTGGGGCGGCGATATCGAAAACCGCATGCGCTTTGCCGTTGAAATTGTAAAAGCCATTCGTGAAAAAATTGGTGAAAAATTTATTATCTGTTTCCGCCTGTCGATGCTGGATTTGGTGCATGATGGCAATACCATGGATGAAGTCATTACCGTGGCTCAGGCCTTAGAAAAAGCCGGCGTTACTTTACTCAATACCGGAATTGGCTGGCATGAAGCACGTATTCCAACCATTGTAACCTCTGTCCCTCGAGCTGCATTTGCTGATTACACCGCTGAAGTGAAAAAGCATGTTGCTATTCCGGTGATTGCCTCCAACCGCATTAATATGCCTGAAACAGCCGAAGCGATTTTGGCGGCTGGAAAAGCAGATATGGTGCAAATGGCACGACCACTGCTAGCCGATGCTTTCTGGGTCAGTAAAACAGCCACCAATCGGGTGGATGAAATTAACACCTGTATTGCCTGTAATCAGGCCTGCTTAGATCATACCTTTAAAAATCAGCGTGCAACCTGCCTGGTCAATCCACGTGCGGCCTATGAAACGGAACTGGTATATGTCAAAACCAAAACACCGAAAAAAATTGCTGTGGTCGGTGGTGGGGTGGCAGGAATGTCGGCTGCAACCGTGGCTGCCAGTCGTGGTCATAAAGTCACTTTATTTGAAGCAGCTTCTGAGGTGGGTGGACAGTTTAACTTGGCCAAAGTGGTTCCGGGGAAGGAAGAATTCCACGAAACCATCCGTTATTTTAAAGTCCAGATTGAAAAAACCGGGGTAGAACTGCGATTAAATACCAAGGTCAACCGTGAACAGCTAGAACGCGAAGGTTTTGATGAAGTTGTGGTTGCAACAGGTGTAGTGCCTCGTAGTTTAAAAATTGAAGGCAGTGAGGCACCGCAGGTATTGTCCTATGCAGAAGTATTACGCGGAGCAGCAGTCGGTCATAGAGTTGCCGTGATTGGTGCTGGCGGAATTGGTTTTGATGTGTCTGAGTTTTTGTTAAAACCGGAACATCAGCCACAACCGCAACCGCTTGCAGACTGGCAGCGTGAGTGGGGGATTGATCCAAATCCAAATTATGTCTCTGAAGGCGGCATGCAGGCGGCAGAAGTTGATCATCCGGTACGTGAGATCTATTTGTTGCAGCGTAAAACTACGCCACTGGGAATGGGATTGGGAAAAACCACTGGCTGGGTGCATCGTGCACAATTGAAAAAACATGCGGTGAAGATGTTACGTGGCGTGCAATATAAGTCTGTGAGCAATGAAGGTTTATGGATTGAGACCAATGGCCACGATCAACTGCTACGTGTAGATACTGTGGTGGTATGTGCAGGACAGGAGTCAGTCAAAGACATCATGCCAACAGCAGATGAATTTACTTTGGCAAATTACCATATTATTGGCGGGGCAAAACTGGCAGCAGAGCTGGATGCCAAGCGTGCTATCCGTGAAGGTGCTGAATTAGCAGCCAAATTATGATTTTTACAGTGAATTTGGTGAAACAATATTCATTTGAATGGTTTGGTTGTAATTTTTACTTGTCAGCTTTTAAAAAGATCCGTATTATGGCGCACATGGAAGCGTGGCAGAGCGGTTTAATGCACCGGTCTTGAAAACCGACGAGGGTGCGAGTCCTCCGTGAGTTCGAATCTCACCGCTTCCGCCAAATTCAAAAGCCCCTGTGAAAACAGGGGCTTTTTTAATGGCTAAAAAATTTCCTTGATTATAAGTTTTTTTTTACTTTTCCATATTGTTAAATCCGTATAAATTTTTGTTTTTTAAATCAAAAAATCTTGTCCTCACTCATCTATTCTGTTTGGGAACTTGCTTCCCTAAGTGATTCTTAAGAGGAGCATCAGTTAATTTCTGCAATTCCTCGAAATCTAATCCTTCAACCATTTCAATGACTTTAAGCCCTTCAGCATCAACATCAATCACACAAAGATCTGTATAAATTCGGTCGACACATTGCTTGCCCGTTAAAGGATAGCTGAGCTGTTTGACAATTTTGGCTTCGCCATGCTTAGTGGTGTGCTCAGTTGTGACAAAGACTTTTTTTGCGCCTACGGCTAAATCCATGGCACCGCCAACGGCAGGGATGGCATCTGCAGCGCCGGTATGCCAATTTGCAAGGTCACGATTAGCCGCAATTTGGAAAGCCCCGAGCACACAGATATCTAAATGTCCGCCACGCATCATGGCAAAAGAATCTCCATGATGGAAATAACTGCCGCCAGTGAGCATGGTGACAAACTCTTTGCCAGCATTAATCAGGTCTGAGTCTTCTTCACCTTGTTGCGGCGGTGGGCCAAAAGCCAGTAAACCATTTTCAGAATGCAGAAAAATTTCTTTATCTTTGGGAAGATACTTAGCAATGCGTGTTGGAACACCAATGCCCAGATTCACGTATGAACCGTCTGGAATATCCTGCGCAACACGTTCCGCAATCTGATCACGGCTTAATTTTTGATAGGTCATTTTTATTCCATTTATTCAAAAATTTTACTTAATATTAAAGTCATGCATTTTATGTAAAGGGCAGGCATTAGCACTGCACAATGTGCTGAACGAAAATGCCCGGTGTGACGATATGCTCAGGATTGAGTGCTCCCAATTCAACCACTTCCGAAACTTGAACGATGGTCGTTGCCGCAGCCATAGCCATAATCGGACCGAAATTCCGTGCTGATTTGTTGTAGACCAGATTGCCCCAACGGTCGCCTTGATGCGCTTTAATCAGGGCAAAATCTGCTTTAATTAGAAGTTCCAGTACATAGTCTTTGCCATCGATATGGCGCGTTTCTTTACCTTCTGCAAGTAAAGTCCCATAACCTGTAGGGGTAAATACAGCACCTAAACCCATGCCTGCGGCTTGAATGCGGCAGGCAAGATTACCCTGTGGCACCAGTTCAAGCTTAATTTTTCCTGCCCGATATAATTCATCAAATACCCATGAGTCTGACTGGCGAGGGAAAGAGCAGATCATTTTTTTTACACGGCCTGGGCTTTGTTGCATAAACATTCAAAAGCTGAGTTTTCCCCAATCCATTCAAATTTAAGTGACAACTTGGGTGTGAGGTCTACCTAATTCCGTAAATCTATTCAGAACTGCCACACGTGCATGAATTTCATTGACCTGACTTTGAAAATGTCTTGCCATCAGCTTATCTCCTAATAATTTGATGCAATATATCTTGGTTTCCACCAAACTGCGACGGTGATAGCCCGACCATTTTTTCCATAGGGTTCTGCCTAAATGTTTAACCGCTTGAAGTAACTCATTTCGTACTATTGAACTGATTTTAGAATCTTTCCAGGGCTTGGCATTCTTTCTGGGTGGAATTACTGCATGTGCTTGACGATCTGAAATCAATTGTCTGCTGCACTTCGTGTCGTACGCCCCATCGATATAGACAGAATCTATTCGCTCATATAGTGGGATTCGATCCAATAAATCACCTAGTACTTGGAATCACTGACATTATTTGTCGTAAGCTGAATAGCACGTATTTGCAGTGTTTTAGCATCTATAGCAATAAGCAGTTTACGCCATTGCCGACGGTATTCAGGCTGATGTTTCTTACGCTTCCATTCGCCTTCACCTAAAAATTTTAAACCCATAGAGTCGACGAGTAGGTGTAACCCATCACGACTTTTCTGATAGCTTATCGCAATATCAATATGCTTTTGTCGTCTACAGAGGGTGGAGTAATCTGGTGCTGTCCAATTCAAGCCACTGAGTTTAATCAGGCTTTGAGCAAAGCCAGTGACCATACGTAAAGAAAGACGGAATAGAGATTTGATCATTAAACAGCATTGAATCGCTGTATCGGAATAAGTTTGATTTCGTCCGTGCTTGCCTTGTGGTTGTGCATACCATTGGGTCTTTGGATCAAACCAGATTGAAATATTCCCTCGCTTGATTAAAGCTTGGTTATACGAGGACCAATTGGTTGTACGGTAGATTTTAGGTGCAGGCTTCTTCATCTGGAAATTATATTGCTGAAGAAGCCTTCAAGAATAGCTTTGTGCAACAAAGCCCTTTAAATCTGCAATTTAAAGATTATCCTGCAAAAAATTATAATGGAAAAAATCAACCATTAAAGCTGAATCGTGAAAGTCGAAAGTATCGAACTTTATTTAAGGAAATGGTGCAACAAAAACCGAATTTTGCAGGACAATATGTAATGCAAACCATAGGATGTGGTGGAGGATGTAGTTTAGCCTTGGCTTATAATGCTAAAACGGGTAAAAGTGCAGTATTACCAAATACATTTGTTGATTGCTATAATAAAAAGGATGGTTTTACTGCAAACGATATTTTGTACCAAAAGAATAGCGTTTTAATCATTGCAATTGGTAGTCGCTATGGTAATCAGGAAGAATGTGAAACTGTTTATTACATTATTCAAGACGATCAGTTTAAACAAATATCGAAGTCATGGAGATAAAAATATAGTGTTCCTAAAAACTGGAAAGTAAAACTTCTCAAAATGAAATTTCTAATTTGGATCAACATCTATCAAATATTATTCATTTATACAATGGAATGAAACTCTAGATAAAATGATTCAATTTTTTCAAAATAACAAAATTATGAAAAAATTGAATCATGTATTTATTATATAAAGATATGAAATGATTCGAACATGAAGAAAGAAATGCTATTGAGACAATTACATTAGAAATTATACCACTTGCTAAAATAGGTTTTACTGAACAAGCAATTGAACTTGTAGGTCGCGTAAAAACAGTGGTAAAGCATTGATCTTCAAAAACGACAAGAAAACCGTGTATTTTTTGCAAAATATTTTCACTAACTGTGGGGGGGTAAAATAATATTCAGAATATCATTTTTCCTAAACCCGTAATTCCACCTTCACCAAAACCAAAGCTATGCGTTCAATATGCTGATAAGCTGGTTGATCTAATTCTTCGCCAAACACATCGGGATCAATTTCTTCATAAGTCCAGCTTACATTTGCTTTGGATACCATCAACTTTTCAAGCTGTTCTAAAAAGGGATGACTGTCTGGCCGAATAGCCACACCTGTATATAAAAATAGGCAACCTTGAGGATTCAGCCGCTCAATACCTTCTTGAATGATTCTAAATGACAGTTCACAGCCGTCCATTTGATTACCTCCATGACGATATTGTCTCTGATCAGCATCAATCAAATAAGGCGGATTGGCAAAAATAAGGTCAAATGGTCCATCAAGATGATCAAATAAATTGCTGTAAATGGGAGCGATATACTTTAAACCTGCAAAGTTTGCATTGATTTGACTATAAAATAGGGCCTTGGGATTCAGATCAGCCACGATGATTTCTTTGATGTTTGGAACAGATTTTGCCAGCTGAATTGCCGCAGCTGAAGTGCCACAACACAATTCCACAGCACGTTTAAATGAATGAGAGCGAGCTGCCAAAAACTGTTGCAGATGATATGTAAAGCGATAGGTATCCGGGCCAAAAAATACAGAATCTTGTTCTATGGTGGGGAAACTAGAATGAATAAATAAATCGTGATCGAGTGACGCGACCCGAACAAGACTGAGGTATTGACCATATTGAATACGAAGAAGCTGATTTTCTTTTAATAGCGCAAAAAGCTCCGGATCAAGATCCGTTTCTGCAAATGCAAGATTCCAGCCGAAGATATCCTGTAATGTCATTTTCTGGTTTGTTAACTGACTTTTTCGGGCCAAAATGCGTTGATGAGAAAGTGGCGTTATAGCAGTAAACTGATAGTCTTGTTGTTTTAAAAAGTTCAATAATAAAAGCAAAGCCTGTTGCTGGTCAGTTTCTATATTTAAAATTTGGTTCATATAGATTTTCTCTTCTGATTATTTAAAAACAAGTGTAGTGCTATAAGTTTTATTCACCTTTTTAGCGTGCCATGCTTATATTTCGCAGGATTGAGTTGTGCTTGAATTTTTGAAAATAGATCATTTGATATTCGCCTAATAGACGGTTTTTTTAAGTAAAAATATGAGGGAGATTGGTTTAATTTATATTTTTCTTGTATGGATGATGCCAGCTGACTCAATGCTTTTTTGTAAATTAATAATTAAAGAGAAAATTAAAAAACCGGGATGACAATTTTAGTATCATCATCTCGGTACAGGGTTTATAAACAATAATTTATAAGCGCTTTATAATAAATCGCCTTAGGCTTGAACTTCAGGCAAATCAAACCAGATCACTTGCGCATCTTCCAGCGCTTCAATCTGACCGGCGTCCAGGAAAGCAATTGCGCCGCCAGCTTCTACTGTATGCTCTGCAATTTGCACGCTGCCAGAAATAACATGCACATAGTTAATATGCTGGGTTGCTGCAATCTCTAAACTGTTACCTTGCGTAATGACTGCAGTTTTCACTTCGGCTTGCTGGAGAATATGCATAGGCGCATTTTCATTGGGACCCACAATCAGATGCCATTGATCAGGCTGTTCGCGCGGATCACATTTGATCTGTTGGTAAGTAGGCGCTGCATCACGTTCATTCGGAATGATCCAGATTTGCAAGAGCTGCACATCTTCATCACCTTGGTTCATTTCACTGTGGCGAACACCGGTACCAGCACTCATCAGCTGCCATTCCCCAGCAGAAATACCGCCGTGGTTGCCCATGCTGTCTTTGTGAGTAATCGTACCTTTGAGTACACAAGTCAGGATTTCCATATTGTCATGCGGGTGCTGACCAAAGCCTTCATGTGCCGCAATGATGTCATCATTAATCACGCGCAGCGCGCTGACGCCCATGAGTTTTGGATTGTACCAGCTGCCAAATGAGAAGCTGTGTTTAGATTCCAGCCAGCCCATTTTCACGTGACCACGGTTTTCACTCGGATGTAAAAAAGCATTCATGTTGATGCTCCTATCATTATTTTTAAACATGGGCTTATTTTAATGGTTTGAAAATGACATAGAAATCATAAAACGGCAACAAATCATCCTATTTTTGCAACGATATTATTGGATGATGTCAATCATGTTAAAACAGCAGTTTATAAAAAAGCCTGCAATAGATGCAGGCTTTTCTTGATGCAGCGTAAAGGGATTATTCTAAGAATTTAACCGTTACACCTGATTTCACTTTTTTGCCTAAATCATTGGCATCCCAGTTGGTCAAACGAATACAACCGTGTGATGCAGTTTTAGAAATAGCCGATGGGTTTGGTGTACCGTGAATACCAAATGATTTTTTGCTTAAACCAATCCAGATGTTTCCAACAGGAGCATTTGGACCTGGTGGTAAAGAAAGTGGTTTAGTGTTGTTACCTTGTATGAAGTTACTTGGTGAGTAGCTGTACCATGGGTTTTGCGCTACACCAGTCACTTTATACGTACCTGTAGGTGATGGAGTGTCTGAACTACCAATCGTAGCAGGGAATGATCCAATCATCTGGTTTCGGCTATTGAATAGGTATAATTGTTTAGCGCCTTTATGCGCAACAATCAGGTGAATATCTTCAGGGACTTCATTACGGATATTGGCAACGATAATTTTCTCGCCAGCTTTTTTGAAGCTTGCCTTAGGATTTAACTTTTTCAAAAAGTCTTCATCCATGTGGAATTTTTCACCTAACATTTCAGTTACGCTGGTGTAATACAGGCCTTTCATTTTGGCTTGTAATGCATAATCGTGTGGAATAGATGCCGCATAAGGACCTTTAAGGTCTGCATCGGTCAAAGTGTATTCAATAAAGGTCGGTTTAGAGCCTTGACGAGCAATCAAGGCATCCCATGTCTCTTGCGTTAAAATACCTGTTGGTTTGATACCATTAATTTGCTGGAAGGATGCAATCGCTTTCAGGGTATTTTTACCACTTGCACCATCAATTGCACCTGGAGAAGCGTGGGCATTGTTTAACATGACATGCGCACGTGCATAAACCGGGAATTGACCTTTACCAATATTTTCATACCATGCCGCATTATTTAGACCATCTAATGTCCAAGATGCCTTAGCTGCAGCAGAGGTATTCGTTGATGGTGTGCTCAGTGTTTTAGTTGTAGGAGCAGCACCAATTGCAGCATTATTATCTTCAGTTTCTTGAAGATTTTCCAATGTTTGCGAAGCCTTGTTCAAATCATGTTGTTCTTGAGGCGTAATCTGCGTATTCGCAGTGCTTGCAGCACCTGACGCTGCGTCTGTAGCAAGTGGATCAATCGGATCTTGCACTGCAGTATTGGCAATCTTTTTAGGATTTAATGGTTGTTCAGCAGTAGATGCGGCGAAAGTAGTACCCGCAAACATGCAACTTAAACTCATGGCGAGTAATGTGCGAACGAACATGTAATTCAACCTTAAGAATTATTCATTAACTATGTGATAAAACTACGCAAGTATTGCAGAAAAAATGAGGAGATGCAGTATTTGTTTTGTGTAAAAATTATTTTACATTTACAGCGATCGTTTTTTTGCTGCAAGAGAAGTTACTAAATTTTAGACCTTTTTGTTATGATGGTTCGAAGATTAAAAATGAGATGGGAAAGTGAATGACGACTCTAAAAAACGATCGTTTTCTGCGCGCTTTATTACGTGAGCCTGTAGATACCACACCAGTTTGGATGATGCGTCAAGCGGGACGTTATTTGCCTGAATATCGTGAAACACGTGCTAAAGCAGGCGATTTTCTTTCCTTATGCAAAAACAACGATTTTGCCTGTGAAGTGACATTACAACCTTTGCGCCGTTATGATCTGGACGCAGCTATTCTATTTTCAGATATTTTAACTGTGCCCGATGCTTTGGGTTTAGGCCTGTATTTTGAAGCAGGCGAAGGTCCTAAATTCCATAAAACCATCCGTACCGAGCAAGATGTCGCAAACTTGCCTAATTTTAATGCCAAATCTGATCTTGATTATGTGATGAATGCAGTCAGTACTATTCATTCAGCTTTGGGGGGACAAGTACCATTGATTGGTTTTTCAGGTAGTCCGTGGACATTGGCAACTTATATGATAGAAGGTGGTTCCAGTAAAGACTTCCGTTTCACCAAACAGATGATGTATGCACAGCCTGAAGTCCTGCATGCCTTGCTTGATCGACTGGCAATCGCCGTGATTGATTACTTAAATGCACAAATTGATGCAGGTGCAGAAGCTGTACAGATTTTTGATAGTTGGGGTGGGGCGCTGGCGCATCGTGAATATATCGAATTTTCACTAAACTACATGCAAAAAATTGTGGCTGGTTTAAAACGTGAAAAAAATGGTCGTAAAGTTCCTGTGATTTTATTCACCAAAGGTGGTGGTCAGTGGCTTGAGCCGATGGTAGCCACTGGTGCAGATGCTTTTGGTCTGGATTGGACCACACCTTTAAATGTGGCACGTCAAACCATCAATGGTCGTGCTGCATTACAAGGCAATCTCGATCCTGCAACTTTATATGGTACAGCGGCATCCATTGAAAAAGCCACCAAAGCCATGTTGGATGATGCTTATGCAAATGGTGAAAAAACAGGTTATGTCGCTAATTTAGGTCATGGTATTACCCAATGGGTCGATCCTGCGAATCCTAAAGTGTTTATTGATACAGTACATGAATACAGTGCTAGATATCTTTAAGTGCTTGTGAGTCAACTCATTTTTTAGGATTCAACCTTGATCAGTATTTTTAAATCATGTTTTGAGTTCTCATTTAAGGCAGCTTCGGCTGCCTTATTTGGGATACTGTTACTGATTGCATTTGTAGTTACGGCATCTATGGGCAGTCAGGAGTTTTACGGTTTTTTCCGTTATGATTACCTGTTGTTCTACGCACTTACCATTCAGGCCTGTTTGCTGTATTTAAAATTAGAATCTTGGGCTGAAGCTAGGGTAATTGCCTTGTTTCATATTATGGCCATGGGGATGGAAATCTTCCTGACTCATCCACAGATTGCATCCTGGCAGTACCCTCAGCCGGCCGTTTTTAAAATCCTGACCGTCCCTTTATTTGCTGGATTTATGTATTCCGCGGTTGGTAGTTTTTTTGCACGTTCACTCAGACTGTATCAAGTGTCATTTGAGAAACTGCCAAGTTTCAGCAATATGCTGGCTTTAGCAGTGTTTTCCTATATCAACTTCATGAGCAAATTTTTTGTTCCAGATATACGCCTGATACTCTTCGCTTGGAGTGTAATCATTTTTTGGAAAACTAAAATCCGCTTTCAACTGCAGCAACATCAGCTGCAACTGCCTATGCTTCCAGTGTTAATGATTTTGGCCTTTATAATCTGGATTGCGGAAAATATCAGTACCTTTTACAAAATCTGGTTGTATCCTAGCCAGGTGGATGCTTGGCACATGGTTGGTTGGGCTAAGCTGGGTTCATGGTATTTGTTGCTTCTTTTGAGTTTGGTGCTGGTCTTAAAAATATTGGGGCATCGAAGTGAGCAAGGCTTTTGGCAGCTCAAAAATAAACAATGATTTTTTGTATGAAAAATAATCGTAATCTTTAATGTAAATTGTTTTGCGTTCAGATCATGTTGCAGTTATCTTACAAGTGTGCAGGTTATTTTGCACACAATTGGAACAATAAAAAATACTCGGAAATAATCGAGTCTGGAGAAGTGTTATGTTGAAGAAATTAGCTTTAGCTGCAGTTGTAGCACTAGGTTCCACAGCTGCATTTGCAGATAAAGATGCGGGCTGTGGTATTGGTTCACAAGTTTGGGCAGGCCAATCAGGCAAAGCCCCTAAAATTCTTGCTGCAACAACCAATGGTCTTTTTGCCAACCAGTTATTCGGTATCACCTTTGGTACTTTAGGTTGTAGCGGTACAGGTACAGTAACTGCACAGGCAGTAACATTCACCAATGAAAATTCAGAAGCTTTGGCACGTGATATGGCAGTAGGTGAGGGGGAAAACCTAAATGTACTAGCCGAACTTCTAAATATTAAAGCGCAAGATAAAGCACGTTTCTTTGCTGTATCTAAACAGAATTTCTCTAAAATTTATTCAGCAGAAAATCACGATTCGCTACAAGTGCTGGCATCTTTACAAGCTGTAATGGCTAAAGATGAAGTGCTTAAAGCCTACGTATAAGACCTGATCGCAAAACCCTGTCACTCTGACGGGGTTTTTCTTATTTAAAATTTCTTATTAAATAAAACATAAATATCCGAATTGCATGAAACCACTCGCTTTAGTTTTTACTTTAATGTTCTCTAACGTTGCTTATTCGGCAGAAAACTCCCCAATAGTTCAACGCTATATCGATCAGGCAGAACAACAAAAACTAGAACAGGACATCACTTGGCAAAGGCTGATGTATGCCAATGAAAAAGGGCAAAGTGAAGTCAGTTATAGTGGCTATTTCTTATCGCCCAATGGCAAAACCGATTTAAAACAGGAAGTACAGGCCAATATTCAGGCATTGTTTCAAACCGCAGAACCAAATCAATCGGTGCGTTGCCGTTTCCCGGCACGCAGCCAGTGGCTCATCCAGCAACTGAATATTTCACAGCAGCAGCTGCCAGTTATCTCTTGTCCGGAACTGGATAATTGGCTTGGACAGATCAAACCCTATAAAGCTACATTAATCTATGCAACCGATTTTATGGGCAATCCGAGTTCCATGTTTGGTCATACCTTATTGCGTCTGGACCCTGAAAATCAAAAACAACTCAATTTAATCTCTTATGCGGTGAACTATGCAGCGACAGTGACAGATGGTGAAAGCTGGTCTTTTGCATTGAAGGGATTAACCGGGAAATATCCGGGTGAATATTCCCTAATGCCGTATTACCGTAAGGTCAAAGAATATGGCGACTTGGAAAGCCGGGACTTGTGGGAATATGAACTCAGTCTAACTCCAGACGAAACCCGCTTTTTGGTGCAGCATATTTGGGAAATGAAGCATGTGACTTTTCCTTATTATTTCGTCAGTGATAACTGTGCCTACCGCTTACTGGGTTTAATCGATCTGGTTCGTCCTGAAATGAATCTAAAACGGCAATTTAAAGTTGCAGCCATTCCAGTTGAAACCATTAAAGCTATTGAGCAGCAGGGTTTAGTTCAGGAAATTGTCTATCGTCCGGCACTGGAAACCCAGCTTTTATCTCAAGCCAAACAGCATGGTCATAGCCTGGCCAAAGTAGCACACCAGCTTGCCTTTGCTGAACTTCAGGATATGCCAAACATCTTGCAAAGCTATCAGGGTGCGGAGCGCGCCAAAATTCTGGAAATGGCCTATGATGATTTATATCTACAGTTCATCGGGCGTAAAGTTGAGCCAAGTTTTGCCCAGTCACGGTTACGTCAGTTATTAAGTTTACGCAGTGAAATTGATCTAGAAAAACAGCGCCAAGAACCTGTACGCCCTAAAGTCGACCCCACCCAAGCCCATGATGCCCGTCATTTTTCGGTCAATATCGGGGAAGTGCAGGGTGAAAAGTTTGTCGAGCTGGGACACCGACAGGCTTATCATGACCTGATTGATCCGCAAGGAGGTTTTCGGACCGGTACCCAGTTACTTTTTTGGGATGGATCAATCCAGTACCGAGAGGATCAGTTTAAACTCAATCATTTTGATTTTCTTTCGGTGAACTCTTATAACCCGGTGACTCCATTTAAAACACCACTCAGTTGGGGATTTAATTTCGGTTGGCAACAGGCATCGTTAGATCAGGGGCAATTTAGTGAAACCAAGCAGCATGGCGTTGCTGAACTCAAAGTACAAACGGGCTATAGCTGGGCCAATCAGGAACGTAGCCAGTTATGTTATGTTCAGACACAAATGCAACTTCAAGCCGGCAAGGCTTTAGACCGAGGCTGGCGTGTCAGCATGGGGCCAACCTTAGGTTGCCAAAATATTTGGTCGGATAAAATCAATAGCCTGATTCAGGTCGAATTACCGTACTGGGATGATTCACAACAATGGAACCTGCAGTTTGACGGTCAAATTCAGTATTTGTTCAATCAGCAAAATGCTTTACGTGTAGGATATGAATATCAGCAGCAAAATTCAAAAAACTGGGATAAATTTCAATTCAGCTATGTTTTTTTCTTTTAATTCTAAACAATTAATAATAAATAGAATTATTGAGTGAAATATCACTTAAAAATGTTTTTTCACCGATTAAAGCAAGGTATTATCTTTAGTTTTGAACTTCTGCAGTTTTCTCTCTTATGAATCAGGAATGTATTGCAGGTCTATGTATGACCTGGAAAAATATCTGTGATCAATATACTGAAGCCGAACATCAAACAGCTTTGAACTTTATTGAGAATCATGTAGAACATTTAGTCACTGTATTTTATGAGCATATGGCAAAAGAACCGGAATCTGCCGAGTTCTTCAAAGATGACATCATTCAAAAAAGACTGATTGATACCCTGAGAAAATGGCTGCTGGAAACTTTTCATGTAGCACTCAATGCTGAATATGATAAGTCGGTTAAACGTCAGCAAAAAGTAGGCATGGTTCATGCGAGAGTTGGTATTCCATCGTGGTTGATTATGCGTGGAGTGCGTGAAATTGAACGTAAAATATTTGAAATATTAGAGAAAAAAACAGAACAAAATAATTTACACCTGTGTAGTTATATCGTACAAATCATGGGTTTCTCGACCGAGATTATGTGTCGTTCCTATGAGGCGAATACAGAAAAAAATCAGGAAAATAAACATAACTATCGCTTATTTTCTGCGATGCAGGATGTTGCGGTACATAAAGATAAACAACGAGGTTCATTGCTGGATTGGGAAAATGAACTGATGTTTAAAATCTTTTCCGGCAAATTAGGCTTTTATCATCCACTATTTTCCAAATCCGAATTTGGCTTGTGGTTTATTCATAAAGCCTCTTATGCTTTTTCAGGCTCTGACCAAGTTCAACTCATTATTGATCGTATTTATAAAGTCGATGCTTTGACTCAGCAAACAATGCAGATACTGGAAAAAGATCAGGTTCTTGTACTGATTCAAAGCATTCGTGAATTAAACCGCGAAATTCAGCATTTGGTTGATCAGTTGTTCCAAGTGGCAGAATATATTGAATCGGGGAATGATTCCTTAACCCAGTTATTGAACCGTCGCTATTTAAATACCATTGTGTCACGCGAAATTACTTTTGCGCGGCAGAATCAGACACCATTGTCTTTATTGGCTTTTGATGCTGATTATTTTAAAACCATCAATGATAAATTTGGTCATGCCGCAGGGGATTTGGCACTGAAATTTATTGCAGAAGCCTTGCAGCGTTATAGTCAGGGCAGTGACTATGCGTTCCGAATTGGTGGTGAAGAATTTTTGTTACTGTTGGTGGATACTGAATTATGTCGTGCAATGACTATTGCAGAAGACATTCGCAATTATATTGAGCATGGCTTAATTCGTACTACGCAAGGCCAGCAATTTAGCTTCACAGTAAGTGTTGGCTGTGTACTATATGATGGGCATCCGGATTATCAACGTTTCCTTGATGCTGCTGATCATGCCTTGTATGCTGCAAAAAATAATGGGCGAAATTGCATTCAGGTAACAAAGCATTTATCCAGTGTCTAAGCTGTTAAAGCAAGTCCCAAAATATAACTCCCTTCAATGTGGGAGTTTTTTTATGAGTAAATGTCAAAGGATTCAAATTTACCAAGGATCAAGCTTCAACCACAACGTAATATTTTTTTACTGCTTCAACGACTTCGAAGCTGCCCACAAAAGCAGGTGGAATAATCCCGGCATTACCAGCAGTCACTTCAATATAGGTCCCAGTGGCTTGGTCATGAATACGGACGACACCTTCAATTACTTGAAAGAATTCCTGTTTGTTAGCTGCAAACTGAATATTCCAGGCACCTACTTCACAGTGCCAGAAGCCACAATCCATATGCGGATGTTCATACAGACTATAGGTTTCGCGTTTAGGATTGCCTTGCACTAAACGATCAGGACGAGGGTAATCAATTGATTTTTCAGCTTGCGTTAAACCGTGACCTGCTAACAGAATTTGCGACATAAGCGATCCTAAAATATATGTGCTTCAATCAGGGATGTATCAATTTTTGCAGTATATTTAACCACACATAAAAAAAGCCTCAATATCTATTGAGGCTTTTTACAACCTAAATCTTAGAGGCTTTCAGGCAAAGCCGCCAAGAATTCACGGCGTTCATCTTTATTGGTTTTGAAATCACCTACAAAAGAAACCGTACGAGTAGTCGATTCCTGTTTGCCCACACCTCGCATCATCATACACATATGTGCAGAATCAATCATTACCGCAACACCACGTGCTTTGGTGACTTCAGCCACAGCTTCGGCAATTTGCTGAGTCAGGTTTTCCTGAATTTGCAAACGACGTGCAAACATTTCAGTAATACGTGCAAACTTGGATAAACCCAAAACATTACCTTCAGGTAGATAGGCAATATGCACACGACCGTAAAACGGCAATAAATGATGTTCGCAGAGTGAATAGAACTCGATATTTTTAACCAGCACCATTTCGCGGTTATCGGAAGGGAAGACCGCATTATTGGTCACTTCTTCCAGAGTTTTGCTATAACCAGACGTTAAATACGAAAAAGCTTTAGCAGCACGCATGGGCGTATCTTTTAGACCAGGACGATTAAGATCTTCACCAACGGCAGTCAAAATGTTGGTGTAGGATTGCTGCATAGACATAATACGTGTTCACTTACACTGATATTGAACAAGGACGGCATTGTAGCAGAAAACCGCTACAATGCCCTGTTTTAGGGAAAAATTCCGATTACTGTTTGAATTTAGGATTTTTTTCACTTCGTTTAAGTAAAACTAAAACTGCACCGGTGCCACCTTGGTTTTCAGGAGCACTGACAAATGCTAAAACATCACGGTGTTGGCGTAGCCAGCCATTCACATAGGTTTTTAAAATAGCTTCTGGACCTTTGCCATGCACGATTTTAATGACATTCTGATTTTCATCTTTGGCCATCTGAATAATCTGCAACACTGCAATTCGTGCTTCTTCCACAGTACAGCCATGCAGGTCGACCGCTTCAAACCAACGCAGATTACCAGCTTTTAAATCTTCAAACACTTTATGTTGCAAAGTTGCAATGCGGTAGCTAAGTGCGGCTTGGCTTGCCACCGGATTGAGCATGGCTTGTGTATCAGATAATTCGGCATGATCTGTTTCCATAGGACCGGTTGCTGCAGCACGTTTTGCTAAAGTTTGCGCATCCGGTTTTTTACGGCTTGCTTTATCCATTTTCGCAATATTGCTGGTATTCATTTTCTGAACACCTTGCATTTGCTTTTGGAATAATGCGAAGTCGTCTTCCTGCTCTTGCTCAACAGTCTTTGCCTTTGGCTCAGGCTGTTTGGCAATGTTAGAGGAATGTGGATTCGTAATTTGCTTTTTAAAAGATTTCAGTAAGTTGTATTGATCTTTAGAAAGCGAAGAATCGTGTTTGCTCATATTGAAAAAACGGAAAAGATGCAAAAATTTAAGTAAATTATAGACCGAAATGGATTTGATTTGAACTGAATTGGATTCACTCTGTTTATTGCATATTTTCCGTCTATTGAGGGATATTTGTTTTGCGTAATAAGGGCCAGTTTTGGATTTGTTTTAAAAGCTAATAATGAACTATAGGTTTACTTTGATATTTTTAAGTTAGAAAAGAAATAGATAAATTATCATTTAGAATGGTTAAAACCTAATTAAGGCAATTAGGTTTTAACTCAATGAATTACAAGTTTGATAAAAAAATTAAACAGCCTTTGGTACACCAAACAACTCTTTAAAAGCCTGATCAGGGCGAGGTTGCTTCATAAAACTTTCACCTACTAGGAAAGCATGAATATCATGCTCTTGCATCATTGCAACATCAGCAGGTGTTGCAATGCCGCTTTCTGTCACAAGTAGGCGAGAAGGCTCGAGCAATTTTTTCAAACGTAATGATGTATTTAAATCGACATCAAATGTTTTTAAATTACGGTTATTTACACCCAATAAGCAACGATCTGAAAGTTTTAAAGCACGCTCCAGTTCATCTTCATCATGCACTTCAACCAATACATCTAAGTTATGTTCAAAGGCTGTTTTAGACATTTCTTCCAATTGCTGGTCAGACAAACAAGCCACAATTAGAAGAATACAGTCGGCATGTAATGCGCGTGCTTCAATCACACCATAAGGGTCAATCAAAAAGTCTTTACGCAGCGCAGGTAAGTCACAGTTCGTACGTGCAATCTGAATGTTTTCATCTGCGCCCTGGAAAAAATCCACATCGGTCAATACAGACAAACAGGCTGCACCTGCATCCTGATATTGCTGTGCAATTTCAGCAGGGTTGAAGTTTTCACGAATTACACCTTTCGATGGAGATGCTTTCTTGATTTCAGCAATCACTCCAGGGCGTTTAGACATTAAGCTTTGTGCAAAACCACGCACAGGCGTAGCGGCCTGTGCCAGTTTTTCAACATCTTTATAGCTGCGTTGCTTAAGACGGACAGCAAATTCTTGCTGTTTACGGTCTACAATTTTACCCAAAATTGTATTTGCGATATCTACCATGTTGCGTGTCCTAGTCTTAAGCTTCGTATTCTTTTAAAGTTTTGGTGAATTCAGCCAAAATGCCCATTTTTTCTAAAGCTTGTCCGCCATAGATAATGTCATGCGCCAATGCCACACCTTGCTTATAGCTACTGGTTAAGCCTGATACATAAATACCGGCACCTGCATTGAGCGCAATCATATTGGCCGCTTTTTCACCCAGGGCAGATTTTTTCTTGCCTAATGCATCTTTGATTAATGCCAAACTTTCAGCAGAACTATCCACAGATAAACCTGTTAAGGTTTGTGATTCAATATCGACTGCTTCAGGCTGAATTTCCCATTCAGTGATTTCACCATCTTTCAGTTCAGCCACATAAGTTGAAGAAGCAAGGCTGATTTCATCCAGGCCATCTTTAGAGTGCACTACCATCACGTGTTCAGCACCAAGCTGTTTTAATACTTCGGCCATTGGACGGCAAAGTTCTGTCGAGAATACGCCAATCACGAAACGTTTTACCCCAGCCGGATTCGTAAGCGGGCCAAGCAAGTTGAAAATACTGCGGAAGCCTAGCTCTTTACGTGGGCCAGCGGCATATTTCATGGCTTTATGATGATTCGGTGCAAACAGAAAACCGACGCCCATTTCACGGATACAACGCTCAGTTTGTTGCATGCTCAGATCAAGGTTAATGCCGGCTTGTTCCAGTAAATCCGATGAACCTGATTTAGAAGACACGCCACGGCCACCATGTTTGGCAATGGTGGCACCCGCTGCTGCAATCACAAAACTAGACGCGGTTGAAACGTTAAACAGGTTTTGACCGTCGCCTCCTGTACCGACAATATCAATTAAATGCGGCAGGTCGCTGACATCAATTTTGATGGCAAATTCACGCATCACACGCGCTGCAGCAGTAATTTCGTCAATACTTTCGCCTTTTAAGCGTAAGCCCATCATTAAGGCACCAATTTGTGCAGGGCTTGCTTCACCTTGCATGATGGTGCGCATCACATCTTCCATTTGCGGTTGAGTGAGCTCAATATTTTTCGTGATGTTATTTAAAGCTTGTTGAATATTCATAATTGTATGGCACCGAATTAAGCGTAAATTTCCAGAAAGTTTTTGAAGATTTGATGACCGTGCTCGCTCAGAATCGATTCAGGGTGAAACTGCACGCCTTCAACCGGCAATGTCTTATGTTTAACACCCATAATTTCTTCCATAGAGCCGTCTTCTTCATTGGTCCAGCAAGTGACTTCCAGACATTCAGGCAATGTCGCTTGATCAATCACTAGCGAGTGATAGCGAGTTGCCGAAAAAGGGGAAGGGAGGTTGCTGAAAATGCCCTTATCGCTGTGATACATTTCCGATAAACGACCATGCATGACTTTTTTTGCGCGAATAATGTGTCCACCAAAGGCTTGCCCAATCGCTTGATGTCCCAGACAGACACCGAGCAGTGGAATTTTGCCGGCAAAGTGCTGAATGGCCGGAATGGAAATACCAGCTTCAGAAGGTGAACATGGGCCAGGACCAATGACCAAATACTTCGGTTGCCATCGCTCGATATCTTCCAATGTGACAGCATCATTACGGACTACTTTTACTTCCTGATTTAACTCGCCAAAATACTGCACGATGTTATAGGTAAAAGAGTCATAGTTGTCGATCATCAAAAGCATGAGCGTTTTAACCTTTGAAATTATGCACTTAACTGTGCTCGAATAGTCCAAGAATACTCACATTGTTTGGCTTTAGGGCTGAGTGGTTTAATCAAATAGCGGCACTCAAAACCCGTAAAAAATGGAGCGTGAATAATCATAGCAAAAAATAAGCATTTTCTGCTGAACTATTTCTATGATAATGATTTAAGTAAAATCACTGTATGAGCATAAACTGGCTGATTTTACCCGGACTGTATAAAATTCAATAGCGGTGATTTTAGCTATCGAACACAACTTATTTATATACCATGGCATCTGACTTGATATTAAAATGCAGAGTTGAAATTCTTAAATATATTCTAGTAATAAACTTACTATAAGTAAGTAATTTGGGAAATTGGTTTTTGCTTTAATTTGATCACTTGAAGCTAAGCTTCATAAAAGAACATCTATGAGCAGAAATAAAAAAATATAGTTGTCACCAAAATGGCGCAGAGTATTTCTTTATTTTGGCAGTTTGAAATATTTTAATTTTAACAACAAAATTAATAAAAAATATTTATAAAATAATAATATAGTGTTTATGCGAGGTTTATGGGGTATTGTTGTGCTAAAGCTGAATATTGTATATATTTATTAATAAAATCATAAAGATAATGATTAACTTATTGTTAAGTGCTGATTTAGACCTGCTTCGATGAATTTGTGTTCAAATAGCAGAAGAAATCAGTTTAAGACACACTTTAAAAATAAATACGCACCAATTTGGTACACTAAAAGCAGCTTTTTAAGTAAATGTAATTATGAGTGTTTGAATATGGTGCATTTACATTTACACACAGTATAATAGCGGCAAAGCAAAGGGCTTAAATCTTCTATTCTGATAAAGAATTCAGTATTTTAACTTTGTTTTTTTAAAGTTGGTACGAGATTTGCTTAATAGACACCAACTACTAACACGCACTTAGCAGGTGCAACAAAAAATCATCGGAGCAAAATGAGCATGGCGAACAAGGTCCTTCAACTCATCCAAGAAAGTGGCGCAAAATGGGTCGATTTTCGCTTTACTGATACTAAGGGTAAAGAGCAACACGTAACTTACCCTGCAGATACAATCGACGAAGATACTTTTGAAGACGGCAAAATGTTTGACGGTTCTTCAATTGCTGGTTGGAAAGGCATTGAAGCTTCTGACATGATTTTACGTCCAGATGCTGAAACATGTTTCCTTGACCCGTTCTTCGCTGAAGCGACTGTTGTGGTAACTTGTGACGTAATCGAGCCATCTACTGGTCAAGGTTATGAACGTGACCCTCGCTCTATCGCTCGCCGTGCAGAAGAATACCTAAAATCAACTGGTATCGGTGATACTGCATTCTTCGGTCCAGAACCAGAATTCTTCGTATTTGACGAAGTGAAATGGGACATCGACATGTCTGGCGCTCGCCACACATTGATCGCTGAAGAAGCTGCTTGGTCTACAGGTAAAGATTACGAAGCTGGTAACTCTGGTCACCGTCCACGCGTTAAAGGCGGTTACTTCCCAGTACCACCAGTTGATTCTTCACAAGATATGCGTGCAGAAATGTGTGCAAAAATTGAAGACATCATGGGCCCAGGCCGTGTAGAAGTACATCACCACGAAGTTGCATCTTGCCAGCTTGAAATTGGTGTAAGTTTCAACACTATGGTTCGTAAAGCTGACGAAGTTCAACAGTTTAAATATGCTGTTTGGAACGTTGCGCACCAATACGCTAAAACTGCGACTTTCATGCCTAAACCAATGGTTGGTGACAACGGTTCTGGTATGCACGTTCACATGTCTATCTCTAAAGATGGCAAGAACTTGTTCGCTGGTGATGAATATGCAGGCCTTTCAGAAATGGCATTGTACTTCATCGGTGGTGTGATCAAACATGCACGCGCATTGAACGCGATCACAAACCCATCGACTAACTCGTACAAACGTTTAGTGCCACACTTCGAAGCGCCAATTATGCTTGCTTACTCAGCACGTAACCGTTCTGCTTCTATCCGTATTCCTTACGTTTCTAGCCCTAAAGGCAAACGTATTGAAGCACGTTTCCCTGACCCAATGATGAACCCGTACTTAGGTTTCGCTGCATTGTTGATGGCTGGTCTTGATGGTATCCAAAACAAGATTCACCCAGGTGAAGCTGCTGACAAGAACTTGTATGACCTTCCTCCTGAAGAAGAAGCTAAAATCCCTACAGTTGCTCATAGCCTAGAAATGGCGCTTGAAGCACTTGAAGCGGATCATGACTTCTTGCTTAAAGGTGGCGTGTTCACTAAAGAAATGCTTGATGCCTACATCGAACTTAAAACTGAAGATGTACGTCGTCTTAACACGACTACTCACCCAGTTGAATTTGACATGTACTACAGCCTGTAATTTTTCCGAGAATTTCACTGTAAAAAAAGACCCGCCTTGTGCGGGTTTTTTTGTATCATCTGTTTAATTATTTTAAGCATGTAAATGAAAATGGCTCAGCGTAAAAAGCACACTGGTTTTTTTCCCTGGATTGATCCCAAAGATCATGAAAAGGGCTTTAAGTTGAATTTTTCAGAAGTAACTTATCTTGAAGTTGGGCGCACGCTAGAAGGGTATAAGCAAGCGGCATTTGTAGCTTTAAAAAATCCAGAACTTGCACTGGATTTTAATTATCCTAAAAGCTTTTATATCAGTGCTGAGGGACTGGTCTTGGTAAAAACACCTCAAGGTAAATATGAAGTAATTGCCAAGACGGATAATGCTTAATTCAGTATTTTTGAATGGCGTTGACTGAAGTATTTCAGAGTGAGTGTGAAATCATCAAAGTTCAATCAAGCTGATGCTGTTTTAAATTTTCTAATTCATAAGGCGCGTCTTCAGCAGGGTAGCACAGTTCTTTTCCCTGAGTTTTAGCAAGCGACCAAATTACACTTTCACCCGCCGGGATATTGCGACTTTGCTGTGTATAAATTGGCTCATCAAATGCTTGTTTCGTAGAGATAGATGTCCAACCTTGCTGTTTAAATGCCGTGACAACATCTGATAAAAAGGCTGCATTAATTTGATTTACATGTAGCAATAAGACGTGTTTTGGTGAGCGTTGCAGGGTTTGAACTGCGAGCTGATCATAATATTCTGCACGGTTTAATAAATGCCAAATATAAGCTTGTTTTAAGCGCTGTAATTTTTCAGTATCGGCTTGTTTGGTATATTGCAAATATTTACGATTATAAAACCAATCGCTGGCATCTATGCTGACACCGCCTAAAGCATATTGGTTGTTTTTAAGCCATTGATATACAGCGTCACGTTTTTCGACGGTATTTCCTTCCTTTAAGAATGGATAGCGATAAATACGTTTATATCGAGGCAGGGTATTTAGGACAAGGTCAGCATCCTGAATGCTTTGGATGTATTGTTGTGTGGTGATATTTGATTTATTTAGGTTTTGATGTAATGCACTATGATTACCAATCAGATGTCCCGCTTTTCCCCAATTTGCAATCAGTTGTTTACCTTGATAGTCACCAATTTTAACAAGGCTTGGAAATACAATCGATTTAATTTGATGTTCTGCAAGTTGATCTAAAATCTGTTGATTAATTTGAACTGCTTTAGGGTTTTGCTGTGGATTAACTCCATCATCAAAACTAAGTGCAAGCTCTTTGGCTTGGGTTATTGTATATAACGTAAATAAGCTCGCTATACAGAGTGAATTTTTTAGAGATTTTTCGGATTTTGTCTTGTGCTTTATCATTATTGAAATATTCGCGATGAATTTTATAAGTCCGGTTATTTTAGGTTTGGGGTCAGTGTGGTGGTCTTCATACATTAACATAAATGACTTTAAATCTGTCCGTCAAAAGGCAAGGGTGTGTATAATTAACATCATGCATAAATGCATTGATAATGTTGGTTTTATAAAGGCGAGGGTTATGCGGACCGCAGCGAAACTTCAATTACAACAAATACCGGAAGCGTTAAAAATTTGGCTCTATGCTTCTGGGTCTTTGACACAGCAATTGACAGATTTGGCAGGTGGAACATTTCAAGTTGAGCCATTAAAAGAAGATTATCAGCGTTTAAATCGACGTGATGCGCAGTGGATGAAAATGCCGATACAGCATACTTCATGGGTGCGTGAAAGTTATCTTTATGGCAATCAAAAACAGCCGTGGGTAAAAGCGAAATCCATATTTCCTATTTTAAGTTTAAATCAGCGAGCACGACTTTTTAAACACATTGGTACGAAGCCGATAGGTTGGTTTTTATTTCAGCGTACAAATCCTGCATGTGAGCGTCGAGTGCTATGGCTTGAAGATGGTTGGACACGTCAGAGCTGCTATACTTGGCATGGCTGTAAATTTATTGTGCAGGAGACATTTTTACCTGCGTTTGAACAATATATTCAGCAGTCTAAATAAGATTGGATAAGGACAGGCATGGCAACGGTACAGCAAATTACGTGGCGTGAACGCTTAGAAGCATATTATTATTTGTGTCGTTTTGATAAGCCAATTGGCACAGAGTTGGTTTTTTGGCCCACCATGTGGGCGCTTTGGATTGCCAATCAGGGCATGCCATCACTGGCGATTTTAGTACCTATGATTATAGGGACAATTTGTATGCGTGCAGCAGGTTGTGCAATTAATGATTTTGCAGATCGTAAAGTTGATGGCGCTGTCGAACGAACCAAAACTCGTCCGCTGGCGACAGGCATAATCAGTGCTAAAGAAGCTATTTATGTGTTCCTTATTTTAGTACTCGCGAGCGCATGCACGTTATTTTTCTTGCCGATTGAAACGTTCTATTGGTCGTTTGGTGCCTTATTTTTAGCCTTTATCTATCCTTTTATGAAGCGCTATACGCATTTACCACAAGTATTTTTGGGTGCTGCATTTTCATGGTCAATCCCTATGGCCTATACCGCAGTAGGGCAAACACCAGATTTAACGTGCTGGTTACTCTACTTTGGTAACTTGGCGTGGACGGTGGCATATGACACTCAATATGCGATCACCGATCGTGAATATGATTTAAAAATTGGAGTCAAATCCACTGCAATTCTATTCGGAAAATACGATATTGAGATCATTTCAGTGTTGCAATTGACGAGCCTTATATTGATTGGTGCTGCTTTATATCTGGAAAATCTATTCCTGCCATTCGGTTTAATCGCGCTGTTATGTGTGGCTGCTGATTTTATCTATCAATGGACCAAAACCCGGGATCGTGATCCGCAGCGTTGCTTCTGGGCATTCCGTCATAATCGCTGGGTCGGGGTGATGATATTTGCCGGAATTGTGCTCGCTTTGCTTTAGTGATCATTTGCAGTAAAAATCGCCATAAAAAAGTATCCATAGGGATACTTTTTTATTATGAGCTGATGTTTGGATGATCAGGCCAACTGGGTTTGCAGCTTCAATTCCTCGCTAATGAAATGTAGTGCTGCATTTTTTGAGTTTTTTCTAAAACTGGCGTACAGCTGCAGTGTGGGAAGCTCAAATTCAGTCGCTACTACTTGAACGTGATCCGCTAGAAATTTCAGCAAGTATTCCGGAACAAAACTAAAGCCCATCCCCATATTGATCATGTTGATATGTTGCAGCACATTGGTTACCCAAAGCATCTGATGAAGTGGTAGCTGTTTTAGCTGCAATTGTTGATTGATCTTTTCATAGAAGACCGGTGAGGCGCTTTGTTCACACATGATGATGTTCTGTTTGCTCAGGTAGTCACGGCTAATCTGATGTCTGGAAGGATGAAGTTTCTCTGCTGCCACGACATAGATTTTTTCAGTCATCAGGCATATGTTTTCATAATCATTGTGCTGTACGGCGTAACGGGTAAAGGTCAGGTCGAGTTCGGCATTCTTTAGACGCTGAATTTGTTCAAGGCAGGTCAGGCTCTGGATATGAATTTGTAGATCTGGAATCTGCTGTTTAAGCTTATCTAGAATTAAAGGCATGACCTTCAGTTCTGCCACATTTAAAAAGCCAATATAAATCTGATTGTTTTTGTTATAGGCCACCTGCCGTGCAGCGGAAATGGCCAGCTGGGCATTCTCTAAAGCATTTTGTGCATAAGGTAAAAAAGCTTCGCCTTCATCGGTCAGGCGGATTTTTTTAGAAGAGCGGTCAAACAGTAATACCCCAACTTCTTCTTCCAGGTCTTTAATCTGCTGGCTTAATGACGGCTGTGCTGTAAACATTTTTTCGGCCGCCTTGGTGAAACTGCCTTGCTGAACCACACTGACAAAATATCTTAAATGACGTAATTCCATAATTGACCATAGGCTTAAACCGGATTGCACTGCATGCATCATATCCAAATGCTGCAAATAAGATTATGAAATAGGGTAGACCTAAAAACTATGCAACCATAGTTTAAGCCTATGCGTGTTCTGCAAAATAAAGTTGTTGCTTACACTGACACCAGGCAGCTAAACGGTGGCATGGAAAAAGGAGTAGGTGATGTCTGAGCAATTTGATACGGATGTGCTGGTGGTGGGAACAGGTCCTGCAGGGTCAACCTTGGGGCTGGCACTGGCCAATTATGGGGTTAACGTCCAGCTTTTTACCCAGTTTAACTGGCTGGCGAACAGTCCACGTGCGCATATTACCAATCAGCGTGCCATGGAAGTATTACGTGATTTAGGTATAGAAGAACAAGTTAAGCAGATAGCCACACCTTGGGAACAGATGGGGGAAAGCCTGATCACCACCAGTCTAATCGGTGAGGAAATTGCTCGTCTGAGTGCATGGGGTACTGGGGATGAACGTCATGGTGATTATGTTAAAGGCAGCCCGTGTCCATTGGTGGATTTAATTCAGCCTAAAATGGAAGCGCTGTTAGTTAAAAATGCTGCTGAACGCGGTGCCATTTATAATTTCAATACTGAATATCTGTCTCATACCCAAGATGAACATGGGGTAACAGCGACTTTTTTGAACCGGATTAGCAATACCGAATTTAGTTTGCGTGCCAAATATCTGGTGGGGATGGATGGAGCACGTTCAAAAATTGTCGAGCAGTTAAATCTGCCGCTGGAAGGGGTCATGGCACGCGCCGGTACGGTATATGTCACCTTTAAAGCTGATTTAAGTCAATATGTGCAGCATCGTCCGGCAATTCTGCAATGGATTGTCAATCCTGAAGCCAGCTTTGGTGATTTGGGTATGGGACTCCTACGTGCCATTACGCCGTGGAATCAGTGGATTATGGGATGGGGCTTTGACATCAGTAAAGGTGAGCCACAGGTAACCGAAGCACAGGTGCGTGCGCGCCTGAACGCCTTTGTCGGTGCTGAAGTTCAGGACGTGGAAATTGAAAAACTGTCGTATTGGTATGTCAATCAGACCTGGGCGACAGAATATTCGGCGGGACGGGTATTCTGTGGCGGTGATGCTGTGCATCGTCATCCACCTTCGAGTGGCCTGGGTTCCAATACCTGCATGCAGGATGCCTTTAACTTGGGTTGGAAACTGGCGTATGCGGTGAAAGGCTGGGCAAAAGAAAGCTTATTGGACTCTTATACGCTTGAACGTGCACCTGTGGGCAAACAGATTGTCGCCCGTGCCAATCAATCCCGCTTTGACTATAAGCATCTGAAAGATGTCTTTGGCTTTGATCAGGGGGTGACGACACAGGCAGACATGTTGCAGCGGATTTTTGCTGAGGATGATACCGGTGCAGAAATTCGTCAAAAGTTATTCCATGCGCTCGAGATTAAACATTTCGAATTTAATGCTCAAGGAGTAGAGCTGAATCAGCGTTATGATTCAAATGCGGTCATTGCGGAAGTAGTACCGGAAACCTTTAGTCAAGATCAGCAGCTTTATTTGCAGGCAACGACACGTCCCGGTGCAAAAGTACCGCATACTTGGCTGATTGATGCCAAAGGGCGGAAGCAATCCACTTTGGATATTGTAGGGCATGGTCGTTTTACATTACTGACGGGGCTGTCCGGTACAGGCTGGAAAAATGCAGTGCAGGCATTGAATCTGCCTTATCTGGATGTGATTCAAATTGGTTCCCGCGAATATCGCGATGTTTATGGAACATGGAACCAAAAATCTGAAATCCATGAAGCGGGGGCTGTACTGGTACGTCCGGATGGTTATGTGGCTTGGCGAATGCAGGGCAAGCCTGAAGCTGACTTTGATTATGTAAAAATTTTACAAGAAGTATTGGAGAAAATTCAGCTTACTGTCTAACTCTGGATTGGTTTTGACCGGAAAACTGCCGGCTTCGACCTGCTTTTTGAGGTCGATTTACAAACGAAGTGAATGATCCTGTTGAGACAATTCAGGGATTTGTTATATTGAGCTGGAAAAATTAGTGTGTTTATAAATTAACAGGTGTTGATTATGTCGCAGTCAGGCTCGAAGTCCAATCCCAAGAAGATGATCATTCTGATGAGCCTTGGATTGCTTATCCCGATTTTTCTGGTGAGCATGGCTTATTTGGCAGTTAGCAGTGACGAAAAAAACCAGCAAAAATATAAACAGCAACAAGCTGAAATGTTGCAGCGGATCAAAGCGCGCGAGGCAGCAGAACAATCAGCTTCAGAAGCGATACCTGCGCCATCTGCACAGCAAGATCATTAAATATGTATTTTACTTGCCACCGATAAGGTGGCTTTTTGATGCGTGTTGAACTAATTTAAAATATCGTTTCTTAAATTTTGTGTACTGGGTATATCAGTATAACGATAGACCTGATAACCCGCCTCATGCAGCATGGCATCACGTTCAGCATCGAGTTGTTCTCTGCCAATATGGCTGGGGTCATCCAGTTCGATAATGGCGACTACTTCCAGCTTTTGGTTCAATAAAACAAAGTCGGTGACTTTACGATTAAATTTATTGCGAATCTTAAAGTTATCGTTAGTAATTAAAGCACTAAAGGCGACTTGAGCAAGAATATGGTGTTGCGGAAAGGTTTCTTTCAGCCGCATAAACATCTTGCTTTCAAAATGGGTAATCACTCGTTTAGGAAAAAACTTTTGACGTGGCTTAAAGAGTTGCTGAAAAACAATAGTCAGCAAAGCCAGGGTGGCAATGCAACCAATAATGAAAAAAGTGGATTGACTTGAATCGAACACAATAAAATCTTGCAATAAGAAAAAACCCACTCTGTTGAGTGGGTTTTTAGAATCTGGCTCTCCAACCTGGGCTCGAACCAGGGACCTGCGGATTAACAGTCCGTCGCTCTACCGACTGAGCTATTGGAGAATCTGATACGCATTCTATGTATCTATGCTTAAGGGGTCAAGGGTTTCTAGTTAAAAAAGCCATGAAAATGAATTGAATGTTTTAAAAATAATCTGATGGCGGATTATTTTAAATTTTTGATTGCATTTACATAGTCCTGTTTAGACTTTACAGGATTGGCATTTCGACATTGATTGATCAATTGCACCAAATCTACCTGTTTCATGTCATCTTGTATTGTGCTTTGTATTTTTTGAATTAAAGCTTGATGCTGTTTCACATCTAACTCGCGAGTGCATTGATACAGTCTTTCATACATCAATGTTGGCGCAGTTTTATTGGCTTCCGATTTCTGTGTACATTGGAAAATCAGGAAAACCACAATAATCAGGATTGCCCAAAAGATCATTGATTTAAGCCAGGGTAGGTTCATTTTATCTATTTTTATTGATCATGAATTGAGTTAAAAATAATGCGGAATGGGAAAATTGACAAGAGTGCAAACTTGTAAAACTTACATATAAAAAAAGCCCACTTCATTATGAGTGGGCTTTTTAGAATCTTGGCTCTTCCACCTGGGCTCGAACCAGGGACCTGCGGATTAACAGTCCGTCGCTCTACCGACTGAGCTATGGAAGAATAGATGGCTCTCCAACCTGGGCTCGAACCAGGGACCTGCGGATTAACAGTCCGTCGCTCTACCGACTGAGCTATTGGAGAATCTGAAGCGCATTTTAGGGATGAAAACAGGAGTCGTCAACAAGATAATGTAAAGAAATGAATCATTTGCTTTATAAATATTCGTTTATAGCCTGAAAATAAAAAAATCACCCATAAAGGGTGATTTTTTATGCATAAAAATAAAAAATATTTTATTTCTTATTTTTCTACGCCAGCAGCTTGACCAGCATATTTCGCGTTTGCATAATCCCAGTTTGCTAGGCTTTCTAGGAAAGTTTTAATGTAAGCAGGACGTGCATTACGGTAGTCGATGTAATAAGCGTGTTCCCAAACGTCAATGGTAAGCACAGCAACTTGACCATGAGCAAGTGGAGTGTCAGCATTTGAAGTTTTAAGGATAGAAAGGTTGCCGTTTACTTTGTCAGCAACTAACCAAGCCCAGCCTGAACCGAATTGAGTAGTTGCAGCAGCAGCGAATTCTTCAGCAAATTTTTCGTAAGAACCGAAAGCTTCATCAATTTTTGCAGCCAAAGCACCAGTTGCTTTACCGCCACCGTTTTTAGCCAAGCAGTTCCAGTAGAAAGTGTGGTTCCACACTTGAGCAGCATTGTTGAATACACCTGCTTTAGATGCATCACCAGCAGTCGCTGTAATGATTTCTTCTAAAGTTTTACCTTCAAGGTCAGTACCTTTGATCAGGTTGTTCAAGTTAACAACATAAGTGTTGTGGTGCTTGTCGTGATGGTATTCTAAAGTTTCTTTGCTGATGTGTGGAGCAAGATCTTCATAACCGAATGGAAGTGCCGGTAAAGTAATCGTTGTCATGTCTTCAATTCCTTGCGTTTTGCTGGGTTTTAACATTAAGTGGCTTTATTGTAATAGATTCTTGAGGGAAATTGCGCATTGCTTATAAATAACAATACAGAATAAAGCCCGAATTTATACGTATAAAGAAAATGTTAAACCATCAATTCTAAATTAAATCGGATTGTTTAATTCGAAGTAACTATACTCAATATTGAACTGTTCTGAAATAGCTTTTGCCAGCCGTTGTACCCCATAACGTTCGGTAGCATGATGTCCGCAGGCATAGTAGTGCACATTCAGCTCTTTGGCTTCATAAAAAGTCCGCTCGCTGACTTCACCTGAGATATAGGCATCACAGTTTTGTGCGGCTGCTTTGCCAATAAAATCCTGAGCGCCACCGGTACAATACGCTACTTTATGAATGCTGTTTTTTTCAGCAGGTAAATGAATGGCATTAAAATTTAAACGCTCAGACACATAGTGTTTAAAGTCTTCGGCAGACATGGCGGTGTGCAGATAACCGATATTACCAATCGGGTTGCGTTCAGCTGGATCTAAAGCTTCAATATTTTCTAATTCCAAAATATCAGCAATGGCTGCATTATTACCTAAAGTAGGGTGACTATCTAAAGGTAAGTGATAACCCACTAGTGAGATATCCTGTTGGATCAGGCTTTTGATGCGTTTACCGCGCATGCCGGTAATCGGGTAGGGTTCGCCTTTCCAGAAATAGCCATGATGTACCAATAGCAAGTCGGCGCCTTGTGCAATGGCTGCATCAATGGCATCTTGCGAGGCAGTCACGGCACATAAAATTTTATGAATGTCCTGTTTGCCTTCGATTTGCAGGCCATTGGGTGCATAATCTTTAAATTCGTGTGATTTCAGGGTTTGATCACACCATTGAATAATTTCGTTGAGCTTTGCCATAAATTTCTTAACAGCCTGAATATTGAATATCATCAAAACATATTTTGAATTGTAACTAAAGCATCACAAAACTCTTGAACTATTTTTATGTATCTAGCTATGTTTCATCTTACAATGGCAGATAAATTACTTAGTCATCAACGAATTAAAATATTGATAGAGGAAATTAACGTGCGTCGCACCTTCTCGTGGTTACCTTGGGTATTACTCATTTTGGTCACTCTTGGTTTTCTTGCATGGCAAAAATATCAGCAACCGAAAGCACCTGTTGCGGCTGATGGTGTGAAAATGCCTGCTGAAAATGTAGAGCCTTTAGTCAATACGAACAGAACGGGTGGAGTAGATTCTTATAGTGCTGCTGTTAAAGTGGCTGCACCAGCGGTGGTAAATATCTTTACCACGCAGAAAGTGAATAAGTCCCAGCATCCTTTGTTGAATGATCCCTCATTTCGTGAATTCTTTGGTGATCAAGCACCAGATCAATTCGGTCAGGAACAAAATGAAAATAGCCTGGGTTCGGGGGTGATTGTTCGTTCAGATGGCTATATCCTGACCAATAATCACGTGATTGCTCAAGCAGATCAAATTGTGGTGGGTTTGAGTGATGGACGTCGTGCGGTGGCGAAAATTATTGGTACAGACCCAGATTCGGATTTGGCAGTCATCAAGATTGAACTCGATAAACTTCCAGTATTGCCTTTTAAACTTAGCGGTAATGAGGTAGGAGATGTGGTGCTGGCCATTGGTAACCCATTTGGTGTCGGTCAAACGGTGACTCAGGGGATTATTTCAGCCACCAACCGTTCGGATTTAGGTATCAATACTTATGAAGACTTTATTCAAACCGATGCTGCCATCAATCCGGGTAATTCGGGTGGTGCACTGATTGATGTCGCGGGTAATTTGATTGGGGTGAATACCGCAATTTTCTCTCAATCAGGTGGTTCATTGGGGATTGGTTTTGCCATTCCGGCTAAAGTATGTCAGCAAATCCTGAATTCAATTTTGAAAGATGGCCGGGTTGTTCGTGGCTGGTTGGGTATTAGCCTGATGCCAGTACAGCAGGATAATATTCTGCAACCTAAGCAAAATGGTGTCGTGGTTGCAGACGTGCTTCCTCAAGGACCAGCAGCCAATGCAGGTATTAAAAAAGGTGACAAGATTGTACAGGTGAATGGCGAGCCAATTACCTCTGCTTCACATCTGATTAATTATGTGGCTTTGCAAGCGCCGAATAGCACCATTAAAGTTGAAGTGGTGCGCGATGAGAAACCATTAACCTTGAGTGTGGTGGTGACTGAACGTAAAGCACAGAACAATAATTCACAATATATTCCTTTACCTCAGCAACAATAGAGTAGTCTTTGTGCTTGGCTAGAGCGGGGGAATAGGAGTGAAGAAGAAGCGCATTTCGATGCGCTTTTTTTATGGCAATTTTTTATGGTTTGAAGGATGGATTGCAGAATTTTATGCGCTATCTACAACGCAGATAGCAATCTTCGAGGCATAAAAAAGCCCGCTTTAATGCTGCGGGCTTTTTCGTATTTGGCTCTCCAACCTGGGCTCGAACCAGGGACCTGCGGATTAACAGTCCGTCGCTCTACCGACTGAGCTATTGGAGAATCTGAATGCGATTATAAGCAGATTTTGAAGGGGGTCAAGCTAAATGTGTCACGATTCTTTCATTTTTGTGCTGTATGCTTTTTATTTAGACAAATAAACCAAAAATCCTAAAAAAACTTGCACAGCCAAAACGGGCTTGTTAGATTGAATGCATAACAGAGCGTTTGAACGAAAGTTCAAACAGTGTGGATTTAAACCAACTTGCCAGCACTAAAATGGCTAAACAGGAGAAAGCGAATGCATACGCTGACGATTGCCGAAATTTTTTCAAATTTATCTTTTTATCAAGCTAATTACCTTTCCATTATTCAAAATCCAGAGCGATATCAGACTGCCGTTGAGGATGCTTATATTCAGGTATGGCCTGTCGGAACCCAAGCCTTATATCTGGGTGATTTATTGCAGCTGTGGTTTAGTGATAAATGGTTAATCAATTCACCCTGTCAATTACTGCTAGATAGCTATTCCAATGGCCGCAAGCAATCCTTACAGCGTGATCATGATCTGTATTTGTATCAACTCAATGGCAGTGCCTTATCCGGACGCAATAACTCTAAAGTATGGTCGGTGTCAGAGCAGAAAAAACTTGCTGTATCTCTAGACAGTGTCTTTAAATATTTATGTATTTATAAAGCCACTTCGCGTCCAGAAGTGTCTTTATCTGCACTTACAAAATCGTTTAAATCGGCGGTTTAATGATGATCCAACTAGGTAAGAGCTTAAGAATGGCTTAAGCTCTCGCAATTTTTAGCTCAATCTCACCGTATTAACGGATAATCATACAAGTCGCAGTAGCATGTGCATAAAGTTTGCCTTCTTCATCGACAATTCTGCCTTCAGAAATCCCTAAATTTTTACTGATATTGATGACGTTGCCTACAGCAAGGAGTTCTTGATCTTTAGGAATAGGGCGGCACATTTTGATATTGAGATCGATGGTGCCATAACCCACACCCGCTTCCAGCATGGTATGTACTGCACATCCGGTCACTGAATCCAGCACGGTCGCTGCAAAACCACCGTGTACGCCACCCAATGGGTTTAAATGACGGTGATCTGCTTTGACTTTGAAACGAATGGTTCCTTCTGCCACCTCATAAGGCTGCATGGGAATGGTTTCACTAATGCTGGCAGGCGGAATCTTGCCTGCACACATGGCTTGTAAAAGTTGTAGTCCAGTCATTTCTTTGGGATTCATTGTCTTTATTTCCTTATTGATGCCTTTATTGATTTATAAGTTCCAAAAAGGAACTTGAGGTTTAAATTAGCGATGCAGATCAAAATCGTCAAGAAATATTCAGCAGGCTTTTGTGAAATAAAAATTCTTGAGTGAATAAAAAATTAGAAGCTTATTGAACCATCAAACTAAGCGTACTATTTCTCACGCTATAAAAAGTCGCTAAAAATCGGTGGAGAGCCACTTGCAGTGGTTTATAAAACTTGAGTGTTGAATTGTAGAATCATCAACTGCATCAGGATCTTTGTTATGGATTTCCAGAATTTGCTCATATGTATTGTTTATAAGGTGCATCAGAAAATCTTTATGGTTTTAAAAAGAGAGATTGGCTATATCTAGAGTAGGTTGTTGAATAGGGATGCTCAACCATGCTGCTTAAAATTTGTATTGCTATGCTGGCTTTTGCTGCTAATTCGGTTCTATGCCGTCTAGCCTTGGCTGAATCTCAGATTGACCCGATGAGTTTTAGTTTGATTCGTGTCTGTAGTGGCGCCGTTGTTTTATTGGTGCTTTACCTATTTTCTGCGCAAAAAGCCAAAATTGAATGGAGTCTTAAAAACGGATTTTATTTAGCGCTGTATATTGTGGCTTTCTCGGCAGCATATCTACATATAGATGCAGGCGTGGGGGCATTGTTGTTATTTGGTACGGTTCAGCTCAGCATGGTTGGCTATGGTTTATGTCATGGTGAAAAAATCAATATGCGCCGTGGTATTGGATTGGGCATTGCAATTATCGGTATTTTTATTCTCTTACTTCCGGGTACAACTGCTCCGAATTTAGTTTATGCAGCTATGATGGTGTTTTCAGGAATAGGTTGGGCAATGTACAGCATTACAGGTAAGAAGATGCAAAACCCGTTGGCAAGTACCTTGGCCAATTTCGTGCTGGCGATTCCTTTTGTCTTGCTGGCGTATGCTGTGTTTTATGCACAAAGTTTTGCATTGCCTCAAGGTGTGCTTTTGGCGATGCTGTCAGGCGGTTTAGCCTCTAGCGGTGCATATGTGCTTTGGTATGCCATAGTGAAGCAGATAGACCGTGTAATGGCCAGCAGTGTGCAATTGTCTGTGCCGTGTTTGGCAATTGTTGGCGGTGCATTGTTTATTGGTGAGCCGCTGAGTCTACGTATCGTTATTTCAGCTGCGATTGTTTTAGCGGGGATTGGCTTGGTGATTTGGTCTTCAGCAGGGATGAAGCATTGACAAAAAATTGAAAATTAGAAGATATAAATCATGAACGAAAATAATAGGTTGATTCCTGAAATTTATGCATCTTATCCATATGATGGAAAGATTTTGGAGTATTATTCAGGGCTTTTTGAAAGTGTTTATATCTTGCTGCATCCATTTTATACAGGTGTAACTCTAAATTTAGACACAGAGAATTTTGATAATTGGCCAGATGATGCAGTGTCGAGAAAAGGGTGTGAAGCAGTTACTTGGCAGCAAGTAATTGAACTTACCGATTTTGAAAATATATCTCAAATTGATATTGGTTTAAGAGCTTTAACTAGAGATTTAGATTTAAATGAGCAGAATAAAAAGTATGCTTCAATGATTAAAAAGCTGTGCTGTGAAAGTGGAATTATGTATCCAGATGAAACTCGAATCATTTCTCCTTTTTTAACTCATCCAATATTGAGCAGCATACAAAAACTGGGTTATTCGAAACTTTGGTTGGGTGAAGAGTTTTCGTATATTCCACCAACTTTGCATAATATAGAAGAATTGTTAATTTCACAGCAAACATACCATTGTAACTATACTGAAGATCATCAGCTTCTATTTGCCACACATTGGGACAGTCACTGTACCTTTTTGTGTTCTTCCAAAAAAATTATTGATCAGATTCTAGAAATCCATCCATTTGAAGGATTTTTCTGTACACCCAATACGGAAGTGTATTGGGGGCTTCATGATATTTAAATCATAAAAATTTAAGCCATAAAAAAACCCGCGAAAATCGCGGGTTTTTTTATATCTAGCTTTTAAAAAAAAGCAGATTATTTTTCAGCAGCAATTGAAGCAATCGCAGCGTCTACGCCTTCGATTGAATCAGCAGCTTTTTTGATACGAGCAAGCGCATCTACTAGGACTTCGTCAGCAGTTGCATATGAAATACGCATGTAACCACCAAGACCGAATGCATCACCAGGAACAACAGCAACACCAGTTTCTTCCAATAACCATGCAGAGAATTCTGTGCAAGATTTTAAACCTTTTGCACGAATCAATGGACGGATGTTAGCGTATGCATAGAATGCACCGTCAGCAGGAAGGCAGGTAATACCGTTGATGTCGTTCAAACCTTTTACTACAAGGTCATGACGGCGTTTGAATGCTTCAATCATAGGCTCAAGAACGTCTTGAGGACCATTCAATGCAGCTTCAGCAGCAACTTGTGAAATAGAAGTTGGGTTTGAAGTTGATTGTGATTGGATTTTTTTCATCGCACCAATCAGTTTAGCAGGGCCCGCTGCGTAGCCAATACGCCAGCCAGTCATTGCATAAGCTTTAGATACACCGTTAAGAACGATTACGCGGTCGTAAAGGTCAGGTGCAACAGTTGCGATGTTGTAGAATTCGTCGTCCCAACGGATTGGTTCGTACATATCATCAGAGGCAACAAGAACTTCTGGGTATTTACGAAGTACGTCAGCCAAAGCTTCTAATTCAGCTTTGGTGTAGATCATACCTGTTGGGTTTGAAGGGCTGTTTAAAACTACTAAACGAGTTTTGTCGGTAATCGCTGCTTCTAGTTGAGCAGGTGTGATTTTGAAACGTTGTTCTTCACCACATTTTACAATTACAGGCACGCCTTCAGCAATGATCACCATGTCTGGGTAGCTTACCCAGTACGGAGCAGGGATAATTACTTCGTCGCCTTTGTTTAACAAAGCAAGAGCCAAGTTAAAGAAAGATTGTTTACCACCGCAAGAAACCAAGATTTGGTTCGCAGCGTAATCTAAATTGTTGTCGCGTTTTAATTTAGCAATAATTGCTTTTTTAAGACCTGGAGTACCGTCAACAGCGGTGTATTTAGTGAAACCGTTGTTAATAGCTGCAATTGCTGCATCTTTGATGTGTTGTGGGGTGTCAAAATCTGGTTCACCTGCACCCAAGCCAATTACGTTTTTACCAGCAGCTTTAAGTTCAGCAGCTTTGTTGGTAACAGCAAGTGTAGGGGACGGTTTGATAGCATTTACACGATCAGAGAGACGTACGTCCACGGCAGTATTCCTTCTTATAGGGATTAAAAAATAAAAAGCACACTATCTTAGCTTAAATTGCGCTAAAAAGGGGAGAGTGAATATAGCAATATCAGAAAAAAGTATGTAATTCCATTGAATGAATAGGGTAATAACAATAAATAATAGAGTGGCTTAGTTCGAATAAAATAAAGGTCAATAATCAAAAAATGGCACAAATATGGATGATTTAATGTGAATGACTGTGTGAAAAAGCACACTACAATTCATCAAGGTTTGATTCAATCGTAGTGTGCTTCTTGATTAAGAAACTGGATTTAATCTTTGGATATTATTACAGCCAAAAATTAATAGGCATAATTCAGGTCAGTGTAATCATTTAATGATTTTTGCAGATGGGTATGAATAAACTCATGTACATCGGCTGTGGTCATCGGTTGGCCTTGCTTGCTAATCACATGTTCGATCGGTTGCTGGCCTTGAGCATTAATAGTATAGACAAAGTTTCGTGTTACCTGATAACCGGTTTCAGTATTTACGATACAGGTGACATAACGATAATTGTGTTCGAAATTCAAATCGGTATGTGCAAAGACAAACTGATCAAACAGTTTCATGTTTTGACCGGTGGCTAGGGCTTTGAGTTCATCTACAATGCTTGCGCTAAACTTCATGCCATAGCGTTCAGAAATAGGCTTTTGATCGATCAGTAAGGAAACAGAATCATCATCATTTCGAGTAACAGTAACATTGCTAAAATCGTGCATGGAAGCCTCTACGGTAAATTGAACTGTGCATCAGTATGTGGGAAAGGGATTGAAAATCAATTGAATGTGATACAAATTTTGGTCAAAAAAATTAGACAATAATTGTCCAGAATTGTTGCACATGAAAATGGCTACAACAGGTGTAGCCATTTATGTCATATCAAAAGACCTTAAAAAGTATCCGAATAAAGCTTATTGATTAAAACGAGATAAATCTTCTTCCGGACGTGCAGTCAATACTTCAACACCGGTTTTGGTCACTAAAAGGGTGTGTTCATATTGCGCAGACAGGCTATGGTCTTTGGTGACTACAGTCCATTTGTCGCCTAGAATTTTGGTTTTCCAGTCACCGCCGTTCACCATGGGTTCAATGGTAAAGGTCATGCCTTCTTCAAGCACCATGCCGGTATCTGGTTGACCGTAATGTAAAACTTGCGGTTCATCATGGAACACAGTACCAATACCATGACCACAGTATTCACGTACGACGCCAAAACGTTCAGCTTCTACATATTTTTGGATGGCATTCCCAATATCACCAATGGTAGAACCCGGTTTTACCGTTTCCATGCCACGATACATGGCTTCTTGTGCCACTTTACATAAGCGCTCGGCCAAAATTGAAGTTTCACCGCCCACGATATACATCATGTTGGTGTCACCGTGATAGCCATCTTTAATGACGGTCACATCAATATTTAGGATGTCACCTTTTTTCAGAATCTTACTTTCAGATGGAATACCGTGACACACCACGTGGTTGACTGAAGTACAAATCACATGCTGGAAGGCAGGGCGACCCGGTGCTGCACCATAGCCTAAGCAGGCTGGAATCGCGTCTTGTTTATTGACAATATAATCGTGACAAATCGTATCCAATTCGAGTGTAGAAACACCCGGTTTGATATGCGGTTTGATCATATCCAAAACTTCAGCCGCCAGTCGTCCCGCCACACGCATTTTTTCAATTTCATCTGGTGTTTTAATTAAACGGCGGGGAGCTTCGTAAGTACTGTTCATGATCTTTAAAAACTTTTGGAAATTTGTGTGTGACTATGGTATAAATAGCCGCCCATTTTATCAAATGCTTTTTCGTGAATAAATTTTCACGGGCTTTGTGCGATGGGGCAATAAAATCCGCACATATATCGACACATTTCTCTGGGTGCTCGCAAGAGTGGAGAATGCGGATATATGGAGGCCTAACCCAAACTTTAAGGTAAAGAAAATGGCAGATTACAACGTAAGCATGCGCGACCTTCTTCAAGCTGGCGCACACTTCGGTCACCAAACTCGTTTCTGGAATCCAAAGATGCGCGAATACATCTTTGGTGCGCGTAACAAAATTCACATCATCAACCTTGAACACACTGTTCCTGCGTTAAATGATGCTTTGAACTTTGTTAACAATCTTGCTAGCAAAAAGAACAAAGTATTGTTCGTTGGTACTAAACGTGCTGCTTCTAACATCATCCGTGAACAAGCTCAACGCGCAGGTCAACCATACGTTGATCACCGCTGGTTGGGTGGTATGTTGACTAACTGGAAAACTCTTCGTCAGTCAATCAACCGTTTAAAAGACCTTCAAACTCAATCTACTGACGGTACTTTCGCTAAACTTACTAAACGTGAAGCTTTAGAACGTACTCGTGAGATGGAAAAACTTGAACGTGCTTTAGGCGGCGTTAAAAACATGGGTGGTTTACCTGATGCATTATTCGTAATCGATGTTGATCACGAAGCAATTGCAATTAAAGAAGCTAAAAACCTTGGTATTCCTGTAATCGGTATCGTTGATACAAACTCTAACCCAGACAACGTAGATTACGTTATTCCTGGTAACGACGATGCGATCCGTGCAGTTACTCTTTACGCTTCTGCTATGGCTGATGCGATTCTTGCTGGTAAAGAATACGCTCAATCACAAGCAAATGCTCAAGCTAAAGGCGATGAAGCTGCTAAAGAAGCTCCAGAGGCTTAATGCGTATTGACGCAAAATTGTCATTTTTGCGACATGTAATCGTGGCAAATTAAGCGTCAAGAAAGCAAAACGGCCCAGAGAACACTTTGGGCCGTTTTTGTTGAACAGATTCATTTTCTACCGTATTTAGGAGAATAACATGACTGCAGTTACTGCGAGCATGGTAAAAGAATTGCGTGACCGTACTGGCCTAGCAATGATGGAATGTAAAAAAGCATTGACAGAAGCGAACGGTGACATCGAATTAGCGATTGATAACCTTCGTAAATCTGGTCAAGCAAAAGCAGCTAAAAAAGCTGGTAACATTGCTGCTGACGGTGCAATCACAATCGCTCAAGAAGGCAACAAAGCTATTCTTTTAGAAGTAAACTGCCAAACTGACTTCGTTGCTAAAGACGAAAACTTTGCTGGTTTCTCTGCTAAAGTTGCGGCGGCTGCTCTTGCTGCAAACGAAACTGATGCAGCTAAAATTGCTGAATTAAAACTTGAAGATGGCCAAACTGTAGAAGAAGCACGTATTGCGCTTGTTCAAAAAATCGGTGAAAACATCCAGGTTCGTCGTGCTAAAATTGTAGAAGGTGAAAACCTTGCAGTTTACAAACACGGTTTAAAAATTGGTGTTGTGGTTTCTTATGCTGGTGATGCTGCTACTGGTAAAGGTATTGCAATGCACGTTGCTGCGTTCAACCCAGTTGCTGTTACTGCTGAAGGCGTTTCTGCTGATCTTATCGCTAAAGAGAAAGAAATTGCAGAAGCGAAAGCAATCGAATCTGGTAAACCAGCGAACATCGTTGAAAAAATGGTTACTGGTTCAGTTGAAAAATACTTGAACGAAGTTGTTCTTGAGCGTCAAATGTACGTAATCGACAACGACAAAAAAGTTGCAGAAGTACTTAAATCTACAGCTACTACAGTTGCTAACTTCGTACGTTTCGAAGTTGGTGAAGGTATTGAGAAAAAAGCTGAACTTTCTTTCGCTGAAGAAGTTGCTGCTGCTCAAGCTGCTGCAAAATAATCGCTGATTATTTGCAAAAAAGTCCTCGTTATGAGGGCTTTTTTTATGCTTGCTGTTTTGCGTTCAATAAAGTTATTGAATGATAATTAGGGTCTGTTGACATTTCATAAATGGCTTGCGTTGTAGGCTAAAATTGAGCAATGAGATGTATACATCGTAAAAATGAAATGCAAAGAATGGTGGTTCCATTTTTAAATTTCATGACGCAGTTTGAGATAATTTTAGCCACAACCCTTCGGGGCTAGAGTATTTTTTGACGCTACATCGTTGTGAACTACGCATTTAGAATGACTAAATTTTGTAGTTCACGCCTTGTATCCTCTAAAAAATACTCATAGTCGCAAACATAGACGAATTGTCAACAGACCCTAAATATTTACATCAGTTTTTATTTAAAAGAAACAGGGCCCGATTGATAAAAAGATCAATTCTTATCACTGTAATTTCAGCTTTTTGATGTATTTAAAGTATAAAATTCAGATAGGTTTTTTATTATCTCTATCAAAATTATGGCAAATAAGACAAATCTGACCATTGGTGGCGTAGCACTTGCATTACTTGCTGCTTACTATGGCATTGATCTGCAACAGCAAAAGAACGAAATTTCGCAGCCACAAAATGAGAGTACAGACAATAGTATTGTCGATCATTCATTCAATACGAATGTTCAGCATCCATCCGTAGAACAGCAATCCTCCAATCCCACAGCTTCACATGCTGATCAAGTCATTGCACAGGCGTTTAAGAATAAACTCAGCAATATTCAAGTGGAAGGTTCAGGTCAAGTGGTGGCTGTACTTCGAGATGATCATGAAGGTTCTCGTCATCAAAAATTCATCTTGCAATTAAGTAACGGACAAACCCTTTTGGTGGCACATAATATTGATTTGGCGCCCCGTATCGACAATTTACAAAAAGGCGATACCATCGCGTTTAATGGCGAATATGAATATTCTGAAAAAGGCGGGGTGATGCACTGGACCCATCTTGATCCGAATGGCCGCCATGTGGATGGCTGGTTAAAGCATCAAGGAAAAACTTATCAGTAGCAGAGCAATTTTGTTCTATACGTACAGCCAAATCGCAGTATGCTTAAGCTTCAGGAGAGGCTAATCATGCATGACAACAGATTGGGTGAATTTGTAAATTATCATCATGTTCAAGAACTTGATGGACTTGAGATGTTGAAAGCCTCGTATCAGCATACCCAGTTTTCCAAGCATACTCACGAAGGCTACTGTATTGGTTTAATTGATGAAGGTGCTCAATCTTTTTTACGAACAGGAAGTCAGCATATTGCACCGCAAGGGGATATTATTTTAGTCAACGCAGATGAAGTACATACGGGTTCCTCTGCGGTTGAAACCGGTTGGTGTTATCGTGCGATTTATCCCACACCTGAAATGGTTCAGGATATTAGTCAGGATTTTTTTCATGAAGCGGGCACCATGCCGTGGTTTCCACAAGCGGTGGTTCATGATGAAGGGCTAGCCGAACAGCTGAATTTACTGTTTGATTTGTTGTTACAGCCTAAAAATATACTCTTTAAACAAAGTTTATATATCTCAACTTTGGCTTATTTATTAAGTCGTTATGGTCAGTCTGTAAAGATTTTAAAAGATCTGCCTGAAGCGCATCGTAAAGTGGTATTGGTTCAGGAAATACTCGCGGCTGAACCTGAAAAAGAGCATCAGTTAGCCGAGCTTGCGGCTGTGGTGGACATGAGTCCGTGGCACTTACTGCGCCAATTTAAAAAATTTACCGGGCTTCCTCCACATGCATGGTTGGTTCAGTTCCGTTTACGTAAATCTTTAGCTCTCCTCAAACAAGGTTATGAAATTGCCACAGCGGCGCAACTGTGTGGCTTTTCCGACCAGAGTCATTACACCCGCCATTTCAAAAAAGCGTTGGGATGTACGCCTGCACAATATATGGCGCATAAAATTTAGAATAACTGCAATTTCATACAAGAAAGCCCTTTGCTAAATTTTGCATATTGATGCCAATGAATGGAAATAATGGAGTCTTGGGTGCAACAGCAAGCAATTCAACAGCAAAGTCCGGGTTTTTTTCGAGGTGTGCAAGACATGCTGCCTCTTTCTGTTGCCGTAATTCCGTGGGGAATACTGGCAGGTTCCGCCGCGATGAATGCGGGGTTGAGTATTTTGCAGGCTGTGGGCATGTCTGCTTTGGTGTTTGCTGGTGCTGCACAGTTGGTCAGTTTGAGTATGCTCATGACTGGTGCATCTTTGCTGAGCATTATTTTGACGGTATTTTTCCTGACCAGTCAGCACTTTATCTATGCACTGAGTTTAAGGGAAGACATTAAACCTTTGCCGCTCAGCAAAAGGCTCAGCATCGGTTTTTTGCTCACAGATGAGCTATACGCAACAGCTATGCTAAAAAAACAGCCTTCGTATGCCTATATGTTAGGTGCGGGTTTGAGTTTTTATGTCAGTTGGGTGGGGTTTAGTTTAGTCGGGATTTTACTGGCAAATACTGTGCCTGATCTTTCAAACCTGCATCTAGAGTTTTCAATGGTTGTGGTGTTTCTGGTCATGGCCGTGATGCTCATTCAAAATCGAGCTGCTGTTTATGGGGTGATTGCATCCTCGCTGAGTGTTTGGGTACTGAGCTGGTTGGAAGTGAGATCAGCTATTTTGCTGGCGGGCTTTGCGGGCATGTGGGTTGCTGCGATGTTTGATGGTTCGGAGGGCTAAAACATGACTTGGCTATTTGTGTTGAGCTTAACCTGCGTAACTTTTTTTAATCGCTATCTCTTTTTAGAACCGAAAACCCAAATTTGGCTGCCATTTTTTGTGACGCGTATGCTGAAATATGCGGCACCTTGCTTAATGATTTCGATTTGTGTGCCCTTGATTTTTTTTGAAAATGGCCAGCCTAAATTTATGCTGCAAAATAGCTATCTTTATGGCGCGATTTTTACCCTGTTTATTACGCTTTTTTCGAAAAAGTTGTTGCTGAGTATTTTACTCAGTTTGGGATTTTTTATGGTCTGAATCTGTTTTTTGATTTTTGACGTTAAATTAGAAAATAAGCAGATAAAACTGCTTAAAAGTGATGAAAAAGCGCTGAAGAACGATCTTTTTCATCACTATGAAATTTGTATTGCTCTATATGCTCGTTAATTGCGTTTTTTGGCGGGTTTTCCAGTAAGGTAGTACTTTGTAAAGGTAGGCATCTACACACCAAATAGGGCCAATCAGGAGAAATTGGAGATCTTTAAAGAAAGAAGGCTTTTTCCCCTCGATTTTGTGACCATAAAATTGCCCGATCCAGGCAAATACAAACAGCGCAATGTACAAACCGACCCCTGTTGGCAGGATGAAAATCAGCCATGCCATGACTAGAGTCAGGGCTGCCATTGCGACAGCCAAAACAAGATCTAGACGTGCATAGAAAATTAAAACAAATACCAGTAATAGGGCCGTGAGCAGGACACTAAAATGAGCCAAAATGCCAATAATGGAAAAATAGATCGTGGGCACACAGATCCAGTGCAGCATTTTATTGGTTTTGTTCTGATGACTTTCACCATACTCATCAAACCATTCAGTTATTGTTTTCATTTTTATTCCCTGAAACTGTCATCAAGTGCTGCATAAAATATAAACAATAAACAGCGACGGGTCAAAATTGTACAGTGTGAAAGATTTGAACCAGGGGGAAATACAAGGCATTAAAAAAGCCACTGTGAAGTGGCTTTTAAGTCAAATGTATTAGGAGATGAGTTTCAAATTATGAATTTGGGCCATCTACACGTTCAATATTGACTTTTGCGGTACCTGAATTGGTAATACCCAATTGTTTGGCTGCGCCATAAGATAAGTCTAGAACACGGTTACCATGGAATGGACCACGATCATTGACTTTAACCACTACGCTCTTACCGTTGTTCTTGTTGGTCACACGAATATAACAGTTCAGAGGCAGGCTACGATGTGCTGCAGTCAGACCATTCATGTCGAATGTTTCACCACTAGCTGTTTTACGACCGTGGAACTGACGACCATACCAAGAAGCTGCACCAGTTTGACTGAACTTACGAACTGTATTTGATGCAACGGTATTGAGCTTTTCAATCACTGAAGGCTCGTCTTCAGGAATTTCAATTTTTGCTGCAATAGTTTGACGACGGATTTTATCGCCAGAACGCTCAGTGATTGAAAGGCTGTTTAAGTTTGAAAAGTGTGAGTTAAAGGTTTGAGCGTCTTTATTTAGTACACGTGCGGCCAAGCGTGAGTTGTCATGATCCGAATTGAATGATGACTGTACCATTTCTGCTTGAGACTGACTCAGGGCAAAAGTGGTGGTTAAGGCTAAAATATATTTCAGTGAAGACTGCATTATTAAACTCCTAAAGACTCTGGCTTTTACTTCAAATAAGCGGTTGAAATACAAGCAATCAAGTCTGTTAATTCTCTTTTGCAACTACATTTGACGAAATGGATAATATTCATGCCGTACTTCTGCTGTCTACTTTTTACTTAAAATAATTACAAAAAGGACAGAAATAAAACGGTTTATGGTTAAAAAATAATCAATATTGTAACATAATATGTAAAAGGCCTGTTTTGTGAGCTATTTTTTTAAAAAAAATCTTGACTTTGTGATTTATTGGTAAAAATTAGCCTTAACGACTAGCGATTTCAGTGCCCAATTGCCATACAGCTGTTGCATACATGCGGCTCTTGTTATAAGTCGTAATCACTTGAAAGTTTGGATAAGTAATATAGTAAATCGGTGCATAACTCTCTTGAAGCTGAATGATATTCACCATATCCAGATCATCAATTTTTACAATTGGATTGGTGGGTGAAATGCCTTGATTTTTTAAAGCACCATAAGGTGTAGGCTGCTCCAAATCTTTTGCAATGATTGAAGTTGGATTGTTACCTGTATAGCGTGCAGCAAAACCAATGGGTTGATTGCGCTGCCATCCATGTTGCGCTAAATAATTGGCAATTGAACCAATTGCATCCGCTGCGGAATTTCTAAGATCAATGTGACCATTGGCGTCATAGTCCACACCCAGTTTGGTAATGTTACTTGGCATAAATTGTGGGTAGCCAATCGCACCTGCATATGAACCCATCACCGAATTGGCTGGAACACCATCTTTATAGGTCCATGCAATCAATGCACCCAGTTCATCTTGAAAATACTGGGCACGTCGTTCATAGCCAAATCCAAGAGTTGCTAGTGCATCACGAGTGATGAAATTGCCTTTATTGGCCCCAAAACCGGTTTCAACCCCTAAAATACCCAGAATCACCGATTGCGGTACACCAAACTGCTGTTCAGCACGATTTAGGATGTCAGCATACTGGTTTTTAAAACGAACACCACGTTGAATGGTGCTTTCAGCCATAAAATTAGTTTTATATTCGTACCATGGCTTGCTTTCACCAGGCCGATTCATGATATTGATAATATTTGGCAGGTTTTTGGAGCCATTCATGGCCCAGTCGACCTGTTCTGAACTCAAGCCATAAGTTTGCATGGTTTTTTGCTTGAAGTTGTTATAACTCGGATGATTATAAAAATCGTTGGCTTGGCAGAAATTGCTGATCGACAGCGCACCGAGAATTAAGGGGAGATGTTTAACTTTATTATAAAAGTTGAGATTTAACATATTGCTCAAATTTCCAAAAACATTATCTGTGTCTACAAATCGACATCACGATGCCAGAAGTGGCTATTAAAGTCATCAAATTACAGGAGCACGATAACTCATGAAAGGTAACGGAATTCCTGTAGGGTTAAGATAGCATTGACCATGGCGGCATTAACAAATACATATACAAAAAACGACAAACCCAGACCACTCTCAGCTCAGTCTTCATCATGATGGAGGCAATTTTAGCCGGGCTTTAAGGTTTTAATAATCATGGCAAAATATAATGTAATTAATATGAATAAGCCAATAAAACTGTTGGTTTTAAAATCGAATGTAATTCGAAAGTGTTTATAGATTTTAGCTTGAAAATGTAAGTTAGCAAAAATACTGTTTCAAACCATGTTTGTATAGCTATTTGTAGTCAATACTATTGTGACAGACAAAATGACAGTTCAATTGCAAAATATCTATTGCAACGGGATACAAGTACATTGCTGAACGAACGTAGGTCAGTATTTTATTTAACCCGAATCCTGCTTAAGCTAATGATTTCATAATTTGAATTGTTGGCTTATTTCGATGGGTTAATTGGTATGCACATAAAGAAGCATAAATTCCACTTAGAAATCCATGAATACTACGAGCTTTAC